>NZ_CALAGI010000098.1 GCF_937891315.1 uncultured Amaricoccus sp.
CCGCAAGCTTGCTCCGGGCGCGCGGACCGCGGGCGCGCCACTGGCGCCCCCTAAGGTCGGTCCGCGAGAACATCTCGATCCGAACCAATCAAGCGGATTTGGCATGACCGTCACGATCTCGCCGACGGTCGAGATTGTGACGGGGGCGATCAAAGTCGGATCGCCCTGCCAGGGATGCGCCCGCGTCACGTCGCGGACGCCAAGACCAAGATCGTTCGGGGCGCCGTCCTGGCGGCCATCGGCCTGATCGGCGAGATCAGGCGGCGGTCTGGGTGACGAACTTGGTCACGAGATAGGCCTCGATCGCCTCGGAGCCGCCTTCTGTGCCGTGGCCCGATTCACGCACGCCGCCGAACGGCACCTCCGGCAGGGCGAGGCCGAAGTGGTTGATCGTCGTCATGCCGGCCTCGATCTCGAGCCCGAGGCGGCGGATGGTCTCGGCCGAGCGCGAGAAGCCGTAGGAGGCGAGGCCGAAGGGCAGACGGTTCGCCTCGGCGATCGCTTCGTCGAGCGTGGCGAACGGATTGACCACGGCGATCGGACCGAACGGCTCCTCGCTCATGATCCGGGCCGAAAGCGGCACCTCGGCCAGCACCGTCGGCTCGAAGAAATTGCCGATATTGCCGATCCGCTTGCCGCCCGTGACCAGCCGCGCGCCCTGATCCACCGCGTCCGCGACCAGCCCTTCGAGCGCCGAGACGCGCCGCTCGTTGGCGAGGGGGCCCATCTGGCTGTCGGGGTCGAGGCCGTTGCCGACCCGCGTCGCGCCAAGCGCATCGGCGAAGCCGGAGAGAAACGGCTCGAACGCCGCCTCCTCGACCAGAAAGCGGGTCGGCGAGATGCAGACCTGCCCGGCGTTGCGGAGCTTCGCGGCGGCGATGAGCTTCACCGCCTTGCCGAGATCGGCGTCCGCGGCGACGATGACCGGCGCATGGCCGCCGAGTTCCATCGTCGCGCGTTTCATATGCTGTCCGGCCAGCGCCGCGAGATGCTTGCCGATCGGGGTCGAGCCGGTGAAGGAGATCTTGCGGATCACCGGATGCGGGATCAGGTACTCGGAAATCTCGGCCGGCACGCCATAGACCAGATTGACCACGCCGGCCGGCACGCCCGCGTCGGCGAGGGCGCGGATCAGCTCGGCGGGCGAGGCCGGCGTCTCCTCCGGCGCCTTGACGATGATCGAGCAGCCGGCGGCGAGCGCGGCGGAGATCTTGCGCACGGCCTGGTTGATCGGGAAGTTCCAGGGCGTGAAGGCCGCGACCGGGCCGACCGGCAGCTTCAGCGCCATCTGGGTGACGTTCGGCGCGCGCGCCGGGATGATCTGGCCGTAGGCGCGGCGCGCCTCCTCGGCGAACCAGTCGATGGTGTCGGCGGCGGCCAGCGTCTCGGCGCGGGCCTCCGCCAGCGGCTTGCCCTGCTCGCGCGTCATCAGCCCGGCGATACCATCGACGCGCCCGCGCAGGAGATCGGCGGCGCGGCGCATGATCCGGTAGCGTTCGAAGACGCCCGTCGCCCGCCACGTGGCGAAGCCGCGCGCCGCCGCGGCCAGCGCCTCGTCGAGGTCGGCGATCTCGGCCCTGGCGAGCTGGCCGATCACTTCCGAGGTCGCCGGGTCGCTGACTGGGATCGTGCGCCCCCCGGCGCCCGCGCGCCAGCGACCGTCGATGAAGAGCAGGGTGTCGGGATAGGTGGCGGACATGGGTCTTCCTTCGGCTCCAGGGGCCTGCTCGGCCCATCGCGTGTGATGTCTCGGGCAATGCCCGGCGGGCGACCAAGCGCGGTCGAAACCGCCTCCACCGCTCCGCGCGGCTGTTCGGTGAGGGTCCGGGCTTCCAGGAGGCGCGATCCCCTGACGAAGGCTTTGTCCGTGATTTCCGCCGAACCTTATCCCGAACCCCGCCCGGCTTGTCGAGGGGCGTCCGGATCGCGAGGCGCGCGTTCCACCATTCCCGCCCGTATTCCGCGTTCGTCACCCCCGCGGTCGGATCCGGGCGCGAAGCCCGCGTCCCGGACACCGGCTCGACGAGGCGCGCGCGGCGAAGGGCTTCGCCTTCGCCGATACCGACCAGCCGGCCGTCACGCGGGACGCGGCGACGTTGACACGGCGTTGACACGGCGTTGACACGGTCGCGTGCGCGTGTGCTGGCTCGGCGAGACCTGTCCGGCTTCGCCATCGACTGGCACCGCCTCGCCCAATCCGAGCTGCAAACGCCCGGCCCCGCCTTGCCTCCTGAAGGAACCCGTCATGTCCCGACCCGGCTCTCTGGCCAATCTCAAGGTGATCGACGCCAGCCGCGTGCTGGGCGGGCCCTATGCCGGGCAGATCCTCGCCGATCACGGCGCCGACGTGATCAAGCTCGAACCGCCGGCCGGCGACGAGACCCGCGGCTGGGGTCCGCCCTTCCTCGACGACGCGGCGAGCTATTTTCTCGGGCTCAACCGCAACAAGCGCGGCATCGCGGTCGATCTGGCGCAACCCGCCGGGCGCGAGCTGCTGCTTGAGCTGCTCGAAGGGGCGGATGTCTTCATCGAGAATTTCAAGACCGGCACGCTGGAACGCTGGGGCCTCGGCAACGAGGAACTGTCGCGCCGATTTCCCCGGCTGATCCATGCCCGGATCTCGGGTTTCGGCGCCGACGGGCCGATGGGCGGCCTGCCGGGTTACGACGCGGCGATCCAGGCGCTCTGCGGCGTCATGAGCGTCAATGGCGAGCTTGGCGGCCAGCCGCTGCGCGTCGGGGTGCCGGTGGTCGATATCGTGACCGGCCTCAACGCGGCGATCGGCATCCTGATGGCGCTGAACGAGCGGACGAGCAGCGGCGAGGGCCAGTTCGTCGAGACGAGCCTCTACGACTGCGGCGTCTCGCTCCTGCATCCGCATCTGCCGAACTACTATCTGTCGGGCAAGGTGGCGGCGCCCGCGGGCAGCGCGCATCCGAACATCTGCCCCTACGACAGCTTCGCAACCGGCACCCAGCCGATCTTCCTCGCCGTCGGCAACAACCGCCAGTTCGCGACATTGTGCGACATGATCGGACGGCCCGACCTGCCGGAAGACGAACGCTTCGCCGCGAACAGCCAGCGCATCGCCAATCGCGACGCGCTGAAGGTCGCGCTGGAGACAGCACTGGCCGCCTTCGACTGCGCCGATCTGTCGGACCGACTGATCAAGGCGGGCGTACCATGCGGCGCGGTCAGGACCATCGATCAGGTGGTGGCCGACCCGCATACGATCCATCGCGAGATGGTGGTGGATATCGGCGACTATCGCGGCACCGGCAGCCCGATCAAGCTGTCGCGCACGCCGGCGAGCTACCGGCGCGCGCCGCCGGGCTTCGCCGAACATACCGCCGAGGTGTTGGAGGAGCGGTCGATCGACGCCGACCGCTACCGCGAGGCGCTGCCCGGTCTCGATCCGGGGACGGCGGCGAACCGGGGCACGGGCTCGACTTTCGACGGACGGAACCCGAGTGGCCGGCGAAGGTGAAACCCGAGCGGCACGACCCGACGTCGCCGGTCGGCGAGTTCGGAGGCAGGAGGATTGTTTCGCCTTCCTCGCGGCTCCGCGACCTGTCGCGCCGGCTGGTCGAGACCCGTGGCTCAGACGCGATCGGCGAACATGCCGCCCGCCCGAGGAGGAGGACCTGACCGATGACCACCGGCGCGATAAGCCGCTTTCCCGTTCCCCGGATCGAGGATCTGCCCGAGGACATCCGCGAACGTATCCTCGCAGCGCGGGAGAAGTCCGGCTTCGTGCCGAACGTCTTTCTCGCGCTCGCCCATCGCCCGGACGAGTTTCGCGCCTTCTTCGCCTATCACGACGCGCTGATGGACAAGCCCGGCAACCTGACCAAGGCCGAGCGCGAGATGATCGTCGTCGCGACCTCGAACGCCAACCAGTGCCAGTATTGCGTCGTGGCGCACGGTGCGATCCTGCGCATCCGCGCCAAGGATCCGCTGATCGCCGATCAGGTGGCGATCAACTACCGCAAGGCCGACATCACGCCCCGGCAGAAAGCGATGCTCGATTTCGCCATGAAGGTCTCGGCCGAGGCCCACGCGGTCGGGGACCAGGATATCGAGCTCCTGAAATCGCACGGCTTCACCGAGGAAGACGCCTGGGACATCGCCGCGATCTCCGCCTTCTTCGGCATGTCGAACCGCATGGCGAACGTAACCAGCACGCGGCCGAACGCGGAATTCTACACGCTCGGCCGCTGAGCCCCGCCATGGCGATGGATGCAAGGAGACACTCTCCGAAGCCGACGCCGCCGGGCGGACATCTGTCCGCCCGGTCACGCCCCGCCGCTATTCCCGCACATCCACCACCACACGGCCGCGCACACGCCCCGCGACGATGTCGGCGGCGATCCGCGGCAGCGCGGACAAGGGCTCCAGCCGCGCGATGCTGGCGAGATGCGCCTTGTCGAGACGCGCGGCGAGCGTCGCCCAGGCCCGGTCGCGGCGCGCCCGCGGGGCCATCACGCTGTCGATGCCGAGGAGGGCCACGCCGCGCAGGATATGTGGCGCGACCGACGCGGGAAGGTCCATGCCGCCGGCCAGACCGCAAGCCGTGACCGCGCCGCCATAGATCGTCTGGGCGAGGACATTGGCAAGCGTGGTGGAGCCGACCGAATCCACCGCCCCGCCCCAGCGCTCCTTCTGCAGCGGCCCGCCCTTCTCGGCGAGCGTGGCACGATCGATGAACGCGGTGGCCCCGAGGCCGGCGAGATAATCATGCGTCTCGGGCCGACCCGTCGCCGCCGTGACCTTGTAGCCGCCCTGCGAGAGAAGGCTGATCGCCGTCGAGCCGACGCCACCGGCGGCGCCGGTCACCAGAACCTCGGCGCCGCCGGGCGCGATCACGCCCCAATCCTCGAGCGCATTGACCGAGAGCGCGGCGGTATAGCCGGCGGTCCCGACCGCCATAGCCTGTTCCGGCGAGAAGCCGGCGGGCAGGCGGATCAGCCACTCGGGCTTCAGCCGCTGGAACCGCGTGTAGCCGCCCCATTCGGTTTCCGACAGGCCCCAGCCGTTGACGATCACGGGATCTCCCGGCCCCCAGTCGGGCGAGCGGCTTTCGACCACCACCCCGGCGAGGTCGATGCCCGCGACCATCGGCAGGCGTCGCGCGATCCGGCCCTTGCCGGACACCGCCAGCCCGTCCTTGTAGTTGACCGTCGAATGCGACACCTCGACCAGCACGTCATGGTCGGGCAGGTCGGCCATGGTCAGCTCGCGGAACTCGGCCTTCGGCTTGCCGTCGCTGTCCACGATCATCAGTGCGCGGAATGACTCGGCCATCCTGTTCCTCCCTTGGAATTTTCCTTCGCTGGCGCGACGATAACGCCCCGGCGCGGGCGATAAAAGGCTTGGCGCGCCAACGGGCGCGCGCCCCGCCCGGACCCAAGGCGCACCGCCGACGCGACGGCGCGATCGCGACTACGGTCTTTTGTACTATATCCCCGGCCGGCGTGCCTCTGGTAGGCTCCCTGCGAGTACCAATCGAGGTATCCGCATGCGGTCCGCCGTGATTTCGTTAACCAACCCGCGCCAGGGCGCCCAGCATGTGATGGTCGTGGACGACCATCCGTTGTTCTGCGAGGCGCTGGCGATGACGCTGACCAGCGCGCTCTCGGTCCAGACCATCACCACCGCGAACTGCCTCGCCGACGGGCTGAGCAAGCTCCGCGCGGGCGATACGCCGGACGCGGTGCTGCTCGATCTCAACCTTCCGGACGTCGCCGGGCTTGATGGACTGGTCCGGCTCAAGGCGGCGGCGCCGGGCGTGCCGGTCATCGTCGTTTCCTCCTATCAGGACAGCCGGATCATCACCTCGGTGATGCAGGCGGGCGCGGCGGGCTTCATCCCCAAGCACAGCGCGCGCGAGGTCTTCGTCCGGGCCTTCAGCCGGATCTGGGCCGGCGAGACCTTCACCCCCGACAGCTACGTCGCGCCGAAGACCCGCGCGGAATCGCAGAAACTCGACCCGGCGGCGCGCCTCGGGGATCTTACGGCGCAGCAGGCGCGCATCCTCGATCTCGTCTGCGAGGGAAAGCCGAACAAGCAGATCGCCTACGAACTCTCGATCGCCGAGACCACGGTCAAGGCGCATATCACCGCGATCCTCCGCAAGCTCGGCGCCCAGAGCCGCACCCAGGCGGTTCTGGTGGCGAACAAGGCCAGCTTTGCCTCGATCTTGCGCCAGGAGCCC
Source organism: uncultured Amaricoccus sp. (assembly GCF_937891315.1). GTDB lineage: Bacteria > Pseudomonadota > Alphaproteobacteria > Rhodobacterales > Rhodobacteraceae > Amaricoccus. Next base: position 6,215 of record NZ_CALAGI010000098.1, read on the forward strand.
AAAGGCGACTAGATCCCGGTATGGGAGCCACCGCCGACGATTTCGACCTCGCCGCCGACGCATCGGGCGACCGTGTGCGCCGGGCGCGGTCCTTGCATCCCGACTCCCGCCGCGCCGTCGGCGAGGTTCGCGATCGGCTCGGCCCCGGCCCTTTCGCGCTGGTGGTCCTCTTTGTCTCGGCGAACCGGCTGCCTGACGAGGTCGCCGCCGCCGTGATGGAGCATTTCCCCGGACAGGTGGTGATCGGCGCCACGACGGCGGGTGAGATCGGCGACGAGGGATATCTCGATGGCGCGATCGTCGGCGTCGGGCTGCCGCTCGGCCACTTCCGGGCGCAGATCATGGTCATCAACGATCTCGACCGTTTTCCGGAGCATCTTTCGATTCAGGACGTGCTCCGCCTCCGCGGCGCGCTTGCCGGAATGGTGCCGAACTGGCCGAACGAATTCGTCTTCCTGCTCAGCGACGGCCTCTCGCTGATGGAGGACCGGCTGGTGTCGGCGCTCGGCCCCGCGCTCGGCGGCGCGCCGCTCTTCGGCGGCTCGGCGGCGGACGGGGTCGACTTTCGCCGGACCTGCGTGCTCGCCGACGGCGCCTTCCGTCCGAACGTGGCGGTGCTCGCCTTCATCCGCACCAATTGCCGGGTCAAGGTGTTCCGCTTCGACCATCTGGTGCCGACCGACACCCGCATGGTGGTGACCGAGGCCGACCCCGCGAACCGGATCGTGCGCGAAATCAACGCCGAACCCGCCGCCCGCGCCTATGCCCGCGCGCTGGGGCGCGACCCCGACCAGCTCTCGCCCTTCATCTTCGCGGCGCATCCCGTGGTGGTGCGGATCGGCGGCGCGCATCATGTCTGCGCCATCCAGCGGGTGGAGCCGAACGGCGATCTGAAATTCTTCACCGCGATCGACGAGGGCCTGGTGCTGACGCTCGCCGAAGGGCAGGACATCGCCGCCCATCTCAAGCTATCGCTCGATGAACTCTCGCCCGAGGGTCCGCCCGAGGCGATCATCGCCTGCGAATGCATCCTGCGCCGGCTCGAGGTCGAGGAGACCCAGGTCAAGGTCGCGATGTCCGAGATGCTGGCGCGGCACAACGTCGTCGGCTTCAACAGCTATGGCGAGCAGCTGAACATGCTGCATGTAAATCAGACCTTCACCGGCGTCGCGATCTATCCGCCCCCCGCCGATCCGGCCGGACCGACCGGGCGATGAAGCCGCTGCTGCTCGATCCGGCCGACGACCTTGGCCAGCAGAATGCCAAGCTCCGGCGCATCGCCGAGGTGCTGATCGCCCGCGTCGAGCGCGAGATCGGCGAAAGCGGGCCGGGCTACGTGAATTTCCAGATGGCCGCCGCGCTGGAAGAACAGGTGCGGGCGCGGACCAAGGATCTCGATGACACGCTGAAGATGCTGTCGATCGCCAACGCGCGGCTGAACGTGGCGCGGCAGGAGGCGGAGCAGGCGCGCAACGACCTGTTCGACGCGATCGAGGCGGTGCAGGAGGGCTTCGCGCTCTTCGACCCGCAGGACGTGCTCATCATGTGCAACACCCGCTTTTCCGCGCAGATGCCCGACGTGGCGCCGCGGCTGGGGCCGGGGCTGAAGTTCGTGGACTATGTGCGGATGGTGGCGCGCAGTCGGCACCTGCAGATGGACGACGACGCGACCCGCGACGAATGGGCGCGCCAGCGGCTGCTCGACCACCGCAATCCACAAGCCGTCTTCGTGGTCGGACTGACCGACGACCGCTGGATCCAGGTCAGCGCCCATCGCAGCCCGTCGCAGGGCACCGCCGTCGTGCAGACCGACGTCACCGACATGGTCCGGCGCGAGCGCGAGGAGCGCGACCGCCTGCTCGACGACCAGGCTCGGCTGCTGCGTGCGACGCTCGACCATATCACCCAGGGCGTCGCGATCTTCGACGAGCGGCAGCGGCTCGCCGGCTGCAACCAGCGGCTGCGTCGGATGCTGTCGCTGCCAATGCAGATGACGCAGGCCGGCGTCGATTCGCTGTCGATGTTCGGCTACATGCGGCACGGCGAGCGTTTCGCGCCGCTGGAGGGGCTGGACGAGCTCGTCGCCTGGACCAACGCGGCGGGCCGGCGCGAACCGCTGTCGCTGGCGCTGCGCCGCGGCGACGGTGCGATCCTCGACGTATTCTGCCAGGAGATGCCGGATCGCGGCTTCGTGATCAGCTTCACCGACATGACCGCCGAGCGCGAGGCCGTGGCGGCGATGCATCATGCGAACGAGACGCTGGAGCAGCGGGTGGCCGAGCGTACCCGCGAGCTCGAAGCCGCGCGGGACGAGGCGGAGCGGGCGAACGCCTCGAAGTCGCGCTTCGTGGCGAGCGGCAGTCACGATCTGCTGCAGCCGCTGAACGCCGCGAAGCTGTTCCTCTCGTCACTGTCGCATACGAAGCTCGATCCCGACCAGCGTGCCATCGCCGAGCGGATCCAGAGCGCCTTCGAAAGCGTCGAGACCATCCTCGGCGCGCTGCTCGACATCTCGAACCTCGACATCGGCGCGGCCAGAGCCGAACTCACCTCGATGCCGATCGCGCCGCTGCTGCGCAGCATCGATCAGGAGTTCCAGCCCCTCGCCCGCGAGCGCGGCCTGACCTTGCGGGTGATCCCGAGTTCGGCTTGGGTGGAGAGCGATCCTGCCTATCTGCGGCGCATCCTGCAAAATCTCGTGGTGAACGCGCTGCGCTATACAAGACACGGCAAGGTGCTGGTCGGCGCCCGCCGCCGCGGCGACAAGCTGCGGATCGAGATCTGCGACACCGGCCCGGGCATTCCCCCCGATCGCTGGGCCGAGATCTTCCACGAATTCGTGCGTCTCGACACCTCGCCCGGCACGCCGCAGGGCATGGGGCTCGGGCTTGCCATCGTGGAGCGGGCCTGCGCGCTGCTCGACCACGCGCTCGAGCTCGAGTCCGAGCCCGGTCGCGGCACCCGCTTTACCGTGTCCGTGCCGATGTGCGAGGGCAGCGCTTCGTTCGGCGAGCCCGCGCATGACGCGGAGCGTCGTCCGCCGCCGCTCGACGACATGATCGTGGTGCTGATCGAGAACGATGACGAGGTGCGGGCGGCCATGGTCTCCGTGCTCGAGGACTGGGGCACCAGTCCTCTGGAATCCCGCGACCTCGCCGGGGCCGAGGCCCTGGTCGCCGACGTCGGCGTCGCGCCGGACGTCGTCATCGCCGACTATCTGCTCGACGGCGACGAAAACGGCCTCGACGCGATCGCCCGGATGCGGGCGCGCAACGGCAACGTGCCGGCGGTGATCGTCTCCGCCGACCGCTCGACCGAGCTGCGCGCCCGCGCGGCCCAGGCGAACGTCACGCTCCTGCACAAGCCGCTGGAGCTGCACCGACTGCAGGCGGTGCTGCAATGGGTGAAGAACGCCGCCGCGCAGAAGCGCGGCTGAGCGCGGCCGCTCGCGACGCGGTTCACCGCTACCTATGGACAATTGCTTTCGCGTTTTTCGGGGCGCAGCGTCGGGCCAATGCGACGGTGGCCGATGGATTTGACGGCCAGAAACGATAGCCAAATGGAGGAGGAGTGACATGGGACTGCTGGCGAGTATTTTCGGCGGCGGTGCGACCGAGGCGCCGACCCGACCAGCGCCGACCTTCGCAGGCGTGAAGATCCATCCCGGTGTCGACAACGGCTTTCCGCCGGCGGTCCCCGGCTTCTCCGGCGGTACGCTGACCTGCAAGTGCAAGACCAATCCGGTCAAGGTGAAGGTGGCCGCCCAAACCGCGCATAACCACGTCTGCGGCTGCTCCAAATGCTGGAAGCCGAGCGGCGCGGTCTTCGCCCAGATCGCGGTCGTCGGCAAGGACAAGGTCTCGGTGCTCGAGAACGGCGACAAGCTCGCCATCATCGACACCGCGGCCGCCATCCAGCGCCACGCCTGCAAGGACTGCGGCACGCACATGTTCGGCCGCATCGAGAACACCGGCCATCCGTTCTACGGCCTCGATTTCGTCCATACCGAACTCAGCTCCGAAAAGGGCTGGTCCCCGCCCGAATTCGCGGCCTTCGTCTCCTCGATCATCGAACAGGGCTATCAGCCGGCGAAGATGGACGGGGTCCGCGGCCGCCTGCGCGAACTGGGTCTCGAACCCTACGACTGCCTGTCGCCGGCGCTGATGGACGCGATCGCGACCCATATCGCCAAGCAGAACGGCAAGCTGCCCGCCTGACCAGCGAACCGAAGGCGGGAGGTCAATCGGAGCTCCCGCCCGCGGTCCCGGGCAGGTTTCCAAAGCAAGCTCGCGGAGGCGCCAGGGCCAAGGGTGGGCTGTCAGGCGAGATCGTGACGTGAGCCCTCGCGTTCAACCGGTGTAGGTTTCGTCCAATGCATAGCCGCTGGAGCGGACGGTGCGGATCGGATCCTTGTCGCCGCGGCGGTTCAGCGCCTTGCGCAGGCGGCCGACATGGACATCGACCGTCCGGCTCTCGACATAGACGTCCTGCCCCCAGACCCGGTCGAGCAGCTGCTCGCGCGAGAAGACCCGGCCGGGCCGCTGCATCAGCGTGTCGAGCAGGCGGAACTCGGTCGGTCCGAGATGCACCTCGCGCTTGCCGCGCCGGACGCGGCAGAGCTGGCGGTCGAGCACGATGTCGGCGAAGGTGGCCACATCGCCCGCGATCGCCGGCGCCGCACGGCGCAGCACGGCGCGCATCCGCGCCACCAGCTCGGACATCGAGAAGGGCTTGGTCACATAGTCGTCGGCGCCGATCCGCAGGCCGCGCACCCGGTCCTCCTCCTCGCCGCGCGCGGTAAGCATGATGACCGGGATCTCGCGGGTCTCGAGGCGGCTGCGCAATTGCCGGCAGAGCTCGATGCCCGAGACGTTCGGCAGCATCCAGTCGAGCAGCACCAGGTCGGGCTTCTCCTCGTCCACCGCCATCATCGCCTCGTCGCCGTCGGCCGAGGTGGCGACGGTGAATCCCTCCTTCTGGAGATTGTAGGCCAGAAGCGCGCTGATCGCCTCCTCGTCCTCGACGACCAGGATTTTCGCACACATGGGCCAGTTCCCCGTCAGCCGCGGATATAGTCGACGCCGGTCGGCTCGCCCTTCGGGCGATTGTCCCCGAGGGACTCGCCGCGGACGATGTAGTAGACCATCTCGGCGATGTGGGTCGTGTGGTCTCCGATGCGCTCGAGGTTCTTGGCGATGAACATGAGCTGCGCGCCGACCCCGATCAGCCGGCTGTCCTCGACCATGTAGGTCACCACCTCGCGGAAGATGGCGTTGTACATCTCGTCGATCTCGTAGTCCTGGTTCCAGATCTGCACGGCCATGTCCACGTCGCGGGCGGCGTGGGCGTTCAGAACGTTGCTGAGCTGGGTGAGGGTCTCGCGCCCCATCCGCACGATCGAGGTCGTCATCTTCATCTGCCGCGCCGAACTGAGCGGGATCGCCCGCTTGGCGATGTTCTTGGCAAGGTCGCCGATCCGCTCCAGCGTCGCCGCGATCTTCATCGCCGCGATCAGGACCCGCAGGTCGGCGGCCACCGGCTGGCGCAGGGCGATGATCCGCACCACCTGCTCCTCAAGGCCGATTTCCATCGAATCGAGCAGCTTGTCGCGATCGATCATCTCGCGCGCCAGTTGCGCGTCACGGCTCTGCACGGATTCGAGCGCCTTGGACAGCAGCTCCTCGCACAGCCCGCCCATCTCGGAAATCTTCGCCTGGACCTGGATCAGATCTTCGTCAAAAGCCGAAACGATATGCGCCATGGCCGCGCCACCCCTCTCGTCCGCTTCCAGCGCGAACGTCTCGCGCAAGTATATGGATGGGTGCAACGCGCATGTTACAGTTTCAAGACGTTTTCGTGAATAGGCAAGCGCCTCAGGCCGAACGCAGATTCGCGCCCGCGTCGGATTCGGCTTCGGCAGGCGGGTCGGGGAGCGTCGCGCCGGCGCCGCTCGCGCGGGGCAGCCAGACGGTGAAGGCGCTGCCGGCGCCGGGGGTCGAGGCGATCTCGAGCTTGCCGCCATGGCGGTTCAGGATGTGCTTGACGATGGCGAGGCCGAGGCCGGTGCCGCCCTTGTCGCGGCTGTTGCTGACATTGACGCGGTAGAAGCGCTCGGTCAGCCGATGCAGGTGTTCGCGCGGGATGCCGGGACCGTCGTCGGCGATCGAGACGCCGTAGCGGCTGGGATGAGCGCGGCTCTCCGACGCGGCGAAGACCCGCGCGACCGAGCCGGGTCCGCCGTATTTCAGGGCGTTGTCGATCAGGTTGGCAAAGACCTGGGCCAGCTGGTCGCGGTCGCCGACCACCGGCGCGCCAAACGGTTCGAGCTCGACGCGGAGCGTCGCCCGCTCGCGCTCGGCCACCGGCTGCAACGCCGCGCCGCTTTCGGCGGCGATCTGGTTCAGCGACCATTCCTCCACGGGCCGCAGATGTTCGGTCATCTCGATCCGGCTGAGCGACATGAGATCATCCACCAGCCGCTGCATCCTGCCCGCCTCGCGCGACATGATGCGCAGGAAGCGCTCCCGCGCCTCCGGATCCTCGCGGGCATGGTTCTGCAGTGTCTCGATATAGCCGATGACGGCGGCGAGCGGCGTGCGCAGCTCATGGCTGGCATTGGCGATGAAGTCCGACCGCGACTGCTCGGCGCGCCGCGCCTCGGTGCGGTCCTCGATCTGGGCGATCGCCTGCGTCTCGGTCCCGAAGCCGCCGCCGGGCGGCAGCAGCGCGACGCGCGCCTCGAACGAGCGCTCCTGATCGTGATGCGTGACGAACCGCGCTCCATGCTCGCCGCCGTCGGCCAGGGTCGCATTCACCGCCTCGACGAAGGCGGGGGCGCGGATCACGCTGGCATAGTGGGTATCAAGCCGCAGGCGAGGCAGCGCCGCCACGGCCGCCGAGTTCGCGAAGACGATCCGGCCGGTGCGCGAGATCACGAGGAGCGGCGTCGGCAGCTTCTCGAGAAGCGCGCGCGCGAAGACCTGCTCCTCCACCGGCTCGGGCGCGGAACCCGCGTCGCGCAGGGGCTCGCCCCGCCGCGGGTCGGCCGGCGCGGGTCGCCACCAGGGAATCGCCGCGCCGAGCGGGACCAGCGCCGCGCCGATCAGGAACGCGATGAGCGGCGGCGGCGATGCCAGGACCACCAGCGCCATCGACGCGCCCGCCGCGATCAGCAGCGGCGGCTGAAACCATTTCGGCTGGGACACGTCGACTCCGCTTTTCCGGGGTGACGGTTCTTCTACCAGCGCGCGGCCGGATCACGAAGAGTGATTGTCTTCATCGATCCGTCACATATCTAGGACGGATAACAAGGAGACGCGGCTGCGATGATCCGGTTCACCCTGCGCTGCGACAAGGCGCACAGCTTCGACTCCTGGTTCGGCTCCGGCGAGGACTATCAACGCCTCGCGGATGACGGGCGGATCGCCTGCGCGATCTGCGGCAGCTTCGATGTGCGCAAGGATGTGATGGCGCCCGCCGTGATCTCGGGCGGATCCGCGGGCGCGGCGCCGGATCTCGCGGCGCCGGCGTCGGTCGCCGAGCAAGCGCTGGCCGAGCTGCGCCGGCGGATCGAGGCCAGGTCCGAGGATGTGGGCCGCGACTTCGCGGCCGAGGCGCGACGCATTCACGAGGGCGAGGCGCCGGCCCGGCCGATCATCGGCGAGGCGCGCCCCGCCGACGCGCGCGCGCTGATCGAGGACGGCGTCCCGATCGCCCCCCTGCCCTGGTCCTCGCCCCGCAAGACCAACTGATACCAACGGCCCATCTCGTTGACTTTCCGACCAAGCGCGCCGAAGGCACGCGAGGCGCAGGCCCGACAAAGCCGA
>NZ_CALAGI010000099.1 GCF_937891315.1 uncultured Amaricoccus sp.
CACCTTGGCGTTGGATCGCCCTGCGATTATTTCGCTTGAATTGAATTTTCCGCATATTGTCAAACGCGCTATCAGAAAATCCTCAGATTCTGAATTCTCCTCGCGCCGCCCTCGACGCTCGGATCCCGGCGAAGATCCGCCGACACCGGCGCGACGGCGCGAGTCACGCTTTCCTCGCATTGCCATTGCCGACCCGGTTTTTTACTAAGTGCCGGCGAGGGGGCATCGCCCTACAAGGTGGAACAACCAAGAGGGTGGGGAATGGCGGGCTTTCGTCGCCGGATAAACTGTGCCTTGTCGGGAGTTTTTTCTGAGAAAAGGCTGTTTATCCAGTCAGACGGCGGCACTCGCTACTTCAGGATCACTCCCCTCTCCCAATTGATGATCGGCACGACCGCCCTCGCGGCCGCGGGCTGGATGGCGGTGGCGACGGCGAGCGTGGTCTCGGACTTCGTGGCGACCGACGCGCGGGGTGGCGCGGCGGTCGAGTTGCGCGAAGCCTATCAGGCCCGGCTGGACGAGCTGGCCGACGAGCGCGACACCCGGGCGGCCGAGGCGCATTCGGCGCAGGGCCGGTTCCGGCTCGCCATGGATCAGGTCAGCCGCCAGCAGACCGAACTGCTCGCCGCCATCGAGGAGCGGCGCGAACTCTCGACCGCGCTCGACCTGATGCGCGACCGACTGCGCAGCGTCGTGGCCCAGCGCGACAGCGCCAATACCAAGCTGCTGGCCGAGGCGAAGGCGGGTGAATCCGGCGATGACCTCGACGAGACGCTGCGCGCTGTCTCGGGCAGGCTGAACGATGTCGCGGGCGCCCGGGATCTCGCAGAGACCGAACGCGCCAGATTGGCCGAGCAGGTGGCCGACCTGCGCCTGCGGGCCGAGGTCAATACCCGGCGCCAGGCCGAGATGATGGACCAGATCGACCAGGCGGTGGCCATGTCCTTCGGTCCGATGCAAAAGGTCTTCGCCGAGGCGAATATCGACGTCGATAGCCTGCTCGCCAAGGTGCGGGCCGACTATTCCGGCGAAGGCGGTCCGCTCAGCGCGCCGGTGATGTCGAGCCGCAACTACGACGACGGCGCGACCAGCCGGTTCGACACGATGATGGTCAGCATCGACCGGATGAACCTGATGCGGATCGCCGCGGGCAAGGTGCCGCTCGCCGTCCCGGTGCATGACACGTTCCGCTTCACCAGCGGCTTCGGGGTTCGCACGGATCCCAAGGGTCGCGGCCGGCGCAAGCACGCGGGCGTCGATTTCGCGGCGCCAAAGGGCACGCCGATCCTTGCCACCGCCGATGGCGTCGTGGTCGCGGCGGAAAGGGAAAGCGGCTACGGCAACGTGGTCCGCATCCGCCATGAGCTCGGATTTGAGACAGTTTACGCACATCAGAGCAAGATCCGGGTCCACGTCGGACAACGGGTCTCGCGCGGCGAACAGATCGGTGATATGGGGTCCACGGGGCGCAGCACAGGGGTCCATCTTCACTACGAGGTTCATGTGAACGGAACAGCCGTTGATCCCATGACCTTTCTGGAGGCTGCGAAGGATGTTTTCTAAATCCCGTAACGACACTGTTCCCCAGCCCGCGCCCGTCGCCGAGCTGCCCACTCCCGCCCCCGCCGCGCCCGAGTTGCGGTCCGCGCCGGTCTCCCCGGTTCCGAGCAAGCCGAAACCCGCCGCCTCGGTCCTGTCGTCCGACATCACGATTACCGGCAATGTCCGCTCCAGCGGCGATATTCAGGTCGAGGGCACCATCGAGGGCGACATCCGCGCCCAGATGTTGATCGTCGGCGAAAGCGCCACGGTGAAGGGCGAGGTCGTCGCCGAGGACGTCGTGGTCCACGGCCGGGTCATCGGCCGGCTGCGTGGCCTCAAGGTTCGGCTCAGCAACACCGCCCGGGTCGAGGGCGACATCGTCCACAAGACGATCGCGATCGAGAGCGGCGCGCATTTCGAGGGCTCCGTCCAGCGCCAGGACGACCCGCTGTCGCAAGGCGGCAACCAGCCCGCGCGCCTCTCCGCGCCCACACCGGTCCCGACCCGCGTGGTCCAGCCCGCCGAATAGCCGCGGTCGACTGTCCATACTCGATATTTCGAAACGGGCCGGACGATCGTCCGGCCCGTTTTCGTTCGCGCGCCTCCCTCGCCGTCGCGCGCCTCAGGCCGCGAGTTGGCCGGTGAGGGCGGCGTCGATCAGGGCGATGGTCTCCGGCACGCCGTAGAGCGCGACGAAGCCGCCGAAGCGGGGCCCCTGCTCGGCGCCGAGCAACACCTCGTAGAGCGCGCCGAACCAGGCGCGCAGCGGATCGAACCCATGGTCCTTGCCGACGGCGAATACGAGGTCCTGCAGCGCCTCCGCCTCGGCCGGACCGTCCCAGGCCGCGAGCCGGTCGCGCAGGTCGGCGAGCGCCGCCGCCTCGCGCGGATCGGCGGCGCGATAGACCTTGGCCGGCGCCACGAAATCCTCGAAATAGCGCACCGCGTGGCCAGCGGCGGCGTCGAGGCCGGGATGCGTCGCGGGGCTCGCCTCCGGCGCATAGCGGCGGATGAAGCCCCAGAGCACCGCCTTGTCATGGGCGTTCGCCGCGCTGGCGAGATTGAGCAGCATGGAAAACGGCACCATCATGTCGCTGGCCGGCGGCTGGCCGCGATGGATGTGCCAGACCGGATTGGCGAGCCGCTGGCCGGCGTCCTGGCCGGGAAAGGCGCGCAGCTGCTGGTGATATTCGTCGACGGCTTTCGGGATGACGTCGAAATACATCCGCTTCGCCGTCTTCGGCTTCTGATACATGAAATAGGACAGGCTCTCGGTCGAGGCATAGGTCAGCCATTCGTCGATGGTCAGGCCGTTGCCCTTGGACTTCGAGATCTTCTCGGCCTTCTCGTCGAGGAACAACTCGTAGACGAAATGCTCCGGCTTCTGGCCGCCGAGGATCCCGCAGATCGAATCGTAGATTGGCGTATTGGTCGAATGGTCCTTGCCATACATCTCGAAATCAACGCCGAGCGCCGCCCAGCGCGCGCCGAAATCCGGCTTCCACTGCAGCTTCACGTGGCCGCCGGTGACCGGGAGCGTCGTCTCGGTCCCGTCCTCGTCGTCGAAGGTGATCGTGCCCTCCGCGGCGTTCACTTCCTTCAGCGGCACATAGAGCACCCGCCCCGAAGTCGGCGAGATCGGCAGGAAGATCGAATAGGTCTTGCGCCGCTCGTCGCGGAGGCTCGCCAGCATGACCTCCATGATCGCGTCGTAGCGCTCGGCGGCGCGAAGCAGCGTCGCGTCGAACCGGCCGGAGCGATAGAAGTCGGTGGCGCTGACGAATTCATACTCGAAACCGAAGGTATCGAGAAAGCGGCGCAGCATGGCATTGTTGTGATGGCCGAAGCTCTCGTATTCCCCGAACGGATCGGGGACCGAGGTCAGCGGCCGTTGTGTGTTCTCGCGCAGCATCTCCTGGTTCGGTACATTCTCCGGCACCTTGCGCATGCCGTCGAGATCGTCCGAAAAGCAGATGAGCCGGGTCGGGATGTCCGAGATGAGCTCGAAGGCGCGGCGGATCATCGTGGTCCGCGCCACCTCGCCGAAGGTGCCGATATGCGGCAGGCCGCTGGGGCCATAGCCGGTCTCGAACAGCACGTGACCCTTGGCCGGCGGCGCCTTCGCGTAGCGCTTGGCGAGCTTGCGCGCCTCCTCGAACGGCCAGGCCTTTGATTCAAGCGCCAGGGCGCGCAGCTCGTCCATGTCGCGATCCAATCCGTCCCGAGTGGCACCGGGGTTCCGGGGCCACCCCCAGGTTCGGCGCTTCCTATTGCCCGGCCGCGCGCGGGTCAATACAACCGGTCGGGTCGCCGCCCGAAGCCCTCCGGGGACCCGCTTCGAAAAGGCCCCTTCGAGGATCCCATGACCGATTTCACGCCCCCGTCCTTTTCCAGCCAGGATGCGCTCGTCGCGGTGATGATCGCGGTCTCGGCTTCCGACGAGAACATGACGACGATGGAGCTGCTGTCGATCAGCCGCATGGTCGATACATTGCCGATCTTCGAGGGCTACGATCGCGACCGACTGCGGCTGGTGGCCCAGACCGTGTTCGACCTCTTCACCGAGGAGGACGGGCTCGACGCGCTCTTCGGCCTCGTCCGCGAGGCGCTGCAACCGGCGCTGCAGGAGACGGCCTACGCGCTCGCCTGCGACGTGGCCGCCGCCGACGGTCATCCGTTTCAGGCCGAGCTGCGGTTCCTGCTGGAGCTGCGACACGAGATGAATATCGAGCGGCTGACCGCCGCCGCGATCGAGGTCGGCAGTCGCGCCCGCCACCGCCGCCTCCCGCGCGAGGAATAGCGCCGATCCGACCGGCGCGACCCCTTGCCGTTGGCGCGGATCGTCTGGCGCGGTGATCCCGCGCCGCGGCTCCCTCAGCGCTGCGCGACGCGGGTCGCCGAGCGGTAGAAGGAATGATGGCCGATCTTGGCGGTGCGGGTCATGCGGCCCGCCCAGTCGGGGCGGACGTAGGCCGCGTGGAAATGCGTGGCGCCGTCGGTGACGGTACGGGCGCGGCCGGCGATCATCAGCGTTGCGATCTTCTCGGACCGCTCGCGCGAGACGCGGCTCACCATCGCGTCGGATCGGCCGTCGCAGGCATAGGAGAACTGGCAGCCGCGACCGCCCGAGCCCTGGCGGGTCACGCCGCAGATGGTATTGGGATAGCGGCGGTCGTCCACCCGGTTCAGCACCACCTCGGCCACGGCGATCTGTCCGGCGAGTGGCTCGCCGCGGGATTCGAAATAGACCGCCTCGGCCAGGCATTGCCATTGCGCGCCGCCCTGCGCCAGTGGCAGCGCGTCGATCGACGCGAGGTCGAGCGAACGGGTGCCGGCGGCCGCGAGCTTGACCGCCGCGCCGGGATCGACGTTGCGGGCACCGACCGTCACCAGAGCGTCCGCGTCGACCACGCTGGCGTCATCGACCACCGGACGCCCCTTCGCCGCCTGCGACAGCGCGGCGAGGCGCGAGGTGCGGGTCCTGAAGGTGGCGCGCTCCTGCCCGATCGCCTGGGCGACCGATGTCACCGAGAGGCGCGACTTCGGCGCGCTCTCGGCGGAGGCGGGTCCCGAAGCGAGCAGAAAGGAGAACACGCAGGACGCGATGAGGCCGAGCATGGCGCGGAGGGGCAGTCTGGCGTTGCCGTTCATCGGGCTTCCGTCTGTTGGGCCGATCACGGTTCGGCCGGCGTCATGTTGCACTGCACAAGTCAAACGTTAACGGCGTTTGTCTGACAGACGCGGGGACGGAAAGTCCAGATTTTGCAAAGTGTAGGCGGAAAGTCGCCAATCGTGGCGGCTCAATCGTCGCGTGTAGCTGCGTGAATTCCGCGCTGATTCAGATGTTTTCAAGACTCTGGTGAAGCGCCTGGCGCGCGACTCGCGACAGGCGCGCGACGGTGGCGAAGGGGCTTTCCACCGCGAGTCCGCGCGGGGCGAGGGCGGCGAGTCCCTCGCGGCCGAACGATTCGACGAGTCGGCTCTCGGCCCAGGCGCGACCCTGGGCGCGGCGGCGCGCGGCGAGGTCGAGCTCGGCGGCGGGGTCCGCGGCGCAGGCGGCGATGATCGTCAGGGCTTCATCGAGCCCCTCGCCACTCATGGCGGACACGATCGCGACGGCGGCCGGCGGCCGGTCCTCGGCGGCGAGCGACAGCGCGCCCTTGACGTCGGCCGCCGCGCGGCGGGCCGGCGCGCCGGTATCGCCCTTGGTCACCAGCACCACGTCCGGGATCTCCATGACCCCGGCCTTCATGAACTGCAGCGCGTCGCCCGACCCCGGTTGCGCGCAGAAGACGACGAGATCGGCGCAATCGGTGATCTCCATCTCGGATTGCCCCACCCCGACCGTCTCGATGATCACCCAGTCGAAACAGGCGCGCATCAGCATCGAGGCCGGAAAGGTGAGATCGGCGAGCCCGCCGAGTCGCCGCCGCGCCGCCATCGAGCGAACGAAGACGCCGGCATCCTCGGGATCGGTCTCGATCCGCGTCCGGTCGCCGAGGAGCGCCCCGCCGGAACGCCGCGAGGAGGGATCGACGGCGATGACGCCCACGCTCGTGCCCCGCGCGCGCAATCGAGCGAGCATCGCGTTGATCAGGGTCGATTTTCCGACCCCCGGCGGCCCGGTCAACCCGAGCACCAGCCCGCCCGGCCTGACGAAGGCGGCGTCGAGAAGTGCGACGAGGCCAGCGTCCTCCGGCGCCGTCTCGAGCGCGGAGAGCGCGCGGGCGAGGGCGGCCTTGCCCCCCGCCCGGAGCGCGCCGAGATCCGAAGGCAACGGCTTCATGCCGAATGGTCCGCGCCTGCTCCCCCGACCGACAGCAGCGTCGCCTGCGCCGCGGCGAGCCGGGCGATCGGCACCCGGAACGGCGAGCAGGAGACATAGTCGAAGCCCGCCACCTTGCAGAACCGCACCGACGAGGGGTCGCCGCCATGCTCGCCGCAGAGGCCGAGGGTCAGGGCGGGGTTGCGCGCCCTGCCCCGCTTGGCGGCGATCAGCATCAGCTCGCCCACGCCCTCGACATCCAGCGAATGGAACGGATCCTCGGCATAGACGCCCTGATTCACGTAGTCGCGCATGAAACGGCCGGAATCGTCGCGCGACAGGCCATAGGTCATCTGCGTGAGGTCGTTGGTGCCAAAGCTGAGGAAGGCGCTGGAGGCGGCGAGATCGCCGGCGCGCAGCGCGGCGCGCGGGGTCTCGACCATGACGCCAAGCCGGTAGGGCAGCTCGATTCCCTGTTCCTTCTGAACCTCGGCGGCGATGGCATCGACCCGGGCCTTGACGAGCTCGACCTCGCGGGTGGCGGAGACCAGCGGGATCATCACCTCGGGCACCACCGGCGCGCCGCCATCGCGATTGACCGCGATCGCCGCCTCGAAGATGGCGCGGGCCTGCATGTCGTAGATCTCGGGCATCGTGACGCCGAGCCGCACGCCGCGCTTGCCGAGCATCGGATTGACCTCGGCGAGTTCCGCCGCGCGGGTAATCACCTGTTCGACCGGAATTCCCATCGCCTCGGCGAGGTCGCGCATTTCCTCGGGGCTGTGCGGCAGGAATTCGTGCAGCGGCGGATCGAGCAACCGGATCGTCACCGGCATGCCGCGCATGATCCCGAAGATCTCGGCGAAATCGTCGCGCTGCATCGGCAGCAACAGGTCGAGCGCCACCTTCCGCTCGGCCAGCGTGTCGGCGAGGATCATCTCGCGCATCACGGTCAGGCGCGCGGCGTCGAAGAACATATGCTCGGTGCGACAGAGGCCGAGGCCGTCGGCGCGAAAATCGCGGGCGGCGCGGGCGTCGTCGGGAGTGTCGGCATTCGCGCGGACCCCGAGGTCGCGCGCGGCGTCGGCCCAGTCGAGCAGCTCGGCGAAGGCGCCGCCAAGTTCCGGGGCGACCATCTTCGGCGCGCCGGACAAGACCTCGCCCCGGGTGCCGTCGACGGTGATCAGCGCGCCCTCGCGCAGCACGCGGCTGTCGGGCGTGGTCAGGCTGCGCTTGACCGGATCGAGCCGCAGCTCGGCGGCGCCGACCACGCAAGGCAGGCCGAGGCCGCGGGCGATCACCGCGGCGTGGCTGGTCATGCCGCCGCGGATGGTCAGGACGCCGGCGGCGGCGTGCATGCCGCGGATGTCCTCGGGGCCGGTTTCGGAGCGGACGAGAATCGTCGACTCGCCATGGGCGGCGGCGAGTTGCGCGGCCTCGGCGCTGAACACGATGCGGCCGGTCGCGGCGCCGGGACTGGCCGCGAGGCCGCTGGCGCAGACGTCGCGCGGGGCGGACGGATCGATCTGGGGATGCAGATGCTCGATCAGGTTGCGCGGCTCGACCCGCAGCAGCGCCTCCTCGCGGGTGATGGCGCCGCGGTTGGCGAGATCGACCGCGATCCGCACCGAAGCGCGGGCGCCGCGGCGGGCCGGTGACGCGTCAATGATCGCCGCCCGTCCGTTTTCCATAACGAATTCAAGCTGGTACGCGTCTCCGAGTCCCATGGCCGCGCGCTCGGCCAGGAACTTGAGCGTCGCCAGCGCGTCGGGCGCCATCTCTTCGAGCGAGGGCTCGGTCTCGCGCGCTTCGAGACGGGCCATCACGGTCAGCGCGCGGTGGCGGCGCGCGCCGGGTCCGGTGAGCACCCGCTGGCCGCGCGGGACGAAGGCGCCGACGCAGGCGGGGGCGCCGGTGCGGCTGTCGACGGTGCGCAGATAGCCGGCGCCGCTGACCCCGGGCGCGAGGGCGAGGGTGAGATCCTGGGCGATGAGGCCGAGCCCCGCCTCGGCCGGGGCGCCGTTGGCCGCGCGCAGGATGCGGGCCGAGGGCGAGTTCCAGCCCCGGGCCAGCGCGCGGGCGGCGCCTTCGAGCTGGTCGCGCGGGTTCTGCGGAAACGACGCCTCGGCCTCCTCCTCGAAGAGGGTCAGCATCTCGGCCAGCAGCGCGTCGAGCGCGTCGGGATCGTCGACGCTGGCCGGTCCGCCGCGCGCCTTGTGCGCGCGGGCAAGCGCGGCGAATCCTTCCGGATCAATGCCATGCACGGCGTGGGCATAGGTCGGGATCAGCCGGCGATAGAGCTCGCGCGCGGGCGCGGGGCCGATCGCGTCCGACAGCGCCGGCAGGGTCGAGGCGGTGACGCCGAGGTTCAGGATCGCGCTCGGGCCGCCCCATTCGCGCAGTTCCGGGCTGCAACGCAGGCTGAAGAGGCGGCCGGGGAAGGCGATCAGCGGCAGTTCCGGCATCGCTCCGCCGTCGGCCAGGGCGCGCACGCATTCGAAGGACAGCGCGACGCCCGGCGGCACCGGCAGGCCGAGCGCCATCATCTCGGCGAGGCGGGTGGCGCGGGCGCCGTGGACGCCGACGCGCACCCGTCGGCCCGCATCGAGGCTGATGACGGCGTCGGGCGGCAGACGGGCGATTTCCTGCGTTTTCATTGCGCTGCAACATAGCGATGAATCGCGAATCGGCAAAGGAAAACGTCACGGAGACGTCAAACGTCCCGCCGAGGGCGAAATCCGGATCAAGGCCCTCGAATGGCTGCGTTTTTGCCATGCGCAACCGATGCGGAAACCATGCACAAACCATGCGCATGATTTCGTGCTTTGGTGGCGGGCCCTTCATACCAGATCCGTTCGATCGGTTCGGTTCGAGATGTTTCCCGCGGACCGACCTCAGGGGGCGCCAGTGGCGCGCCCGCGGTCCGCGCGCCCGGAGCAAGCTTGCGGAGG
>NZ_CALAGI010000100.1 GCF_937891315.1 uncultured Amaricoccus sp.
GATGAGCGTGCCGATCCACGCCGAGGCGCTCGCCATGGCCTCGGCCTTCTGATCCTCCGCCTCCGTCCCCGCGCGGGGCGGAGGCGGCTTCCCGACTCGGCGAGTCGGGTGGCATTCATCGCGGGGCAAGAGGGGAGACGGAGGTGTCGGGCAAGGGCGCGGGCTTCGGCGGCGCCGGCGGCCTGGTCGGGGGCGGAACGATGCGCCTCCTCGCCTCCCTCGCCTGGGCGCGCGCCGCCCCCGTCGCAGCTGCCGACCTGACGATCGACACCGGACAGCCGCGCATTCCGACAACCGAGGCGCTGCTCGCCCGGCCGGACGCGGCGACCACCACCGTCCCCGACGACGCGAGCTATGGTCGGGCGACGACCTATCGCGCCATGCTGTTCGCCGCGCTGATCGGGCGCGCGCCGCCGGAGGATCAGGACGTCAGCCTCGCCGCCAGAGACGGCTTCGTCACCAACCTCCCCAGGGCGCTGGTGACGGCGCCGGGCTCCGGCGAGGCGGTGCCCTGGCTGGCGATCGAGCCACCCGACGCCCCTTGGCCGCCGACCCCGGGGGGCAAGGCCACCGGGCCCTTCTACCTCGTCTGGCTCGACCCCGCCGCCTCCGGCATCCTGCGCGAGCAGTGGCCCTTCGCCGTGATCAGGATCGGCCTCGTCTCGGACGCCGCCGCCCGCTGGCCGTAGCTCGCGGTCGGCGCGGCTGTGGCGGAGGCCTCGCCGGTGCGGCGCGGCCAGGCGCTGGTGATGTCGCAATGCATGGTCTGCCACCCCGTCGACGGCGGCGGCGACGCGGCCGCGCTCCGCTCCTGGCGCGGCATGCAGATGCCGGGTTTTCCGCCGGACGTGCTGTCCGACGCCGACATTGACGCCATAGTCGCCTACCTCGGCTATCTCGCCGAGCGCCCGAAATGATCCCCGCCGCGCCTTTCGCTTTTGCACCACCCTGCTCCTCGCCCTGATCCACATCGCCCAACCGGAGGCGTAGCGACCGGCCGGGCACCTATCATCGGCGGCATCATCGACGCCGCCCGCGCCGACGGCGCCTCGGACCTGTGCATCCTGCACACGATCGTCTTGCCGATCTCGATCCCGCCGAGTTTGTCTGAGGCAGTGCGAGTTGCAGGCAGGCTCACCGAGGCGCCAATCACGCACGAGAATGACCCGCCTCTGGGTCCTGCTGCTCACGGGCGCTACTGCGTGTGCGAAGGACCGCTTTCCGCCCCTTGCGGTCAAAATGGGGCAGTGGAGATTCATCGATAGGAGGCGCTCCGCGCGTGCCAGCGCGAGCGGGCGGCTTCGGATGCCCCAGGAGGGATCAATCGATCCGCTGAAGGCGAGCCTCCGGCGACCGTTCAGCATCTCCTGACCCGGCCGCGAATACACGTCCCGCGGCGGGTTGGAGGGTGCGATGAGCGGAAAACAGGGGTCTTGGGCACATGGCACCGAGGCGAGGGCAGCCGATGGCCCCGGACCCGGCACGGCCGAAGCACGGGCCGTTTCCATGCTGGACCTCTACGCCCTCTGCGCCCCCGACGACGGCGGCGCGGCGGCCCGGTTCGCGCCGCTCGACCCTTGCGTCATCAGGACGGCGCTGGCGCTGCTCACGCGGATCGTCGCCCTGCCGCGCGCCGCGATCGATCTCGCGCCACCACGCCTATCGGTGGCCTTCCCGAAGGGCAAGATGCCGGACGCCGCCCGTGCCGTGCTCGGCGCGCAGATGCCGCGCTATCATGCCTGGCGGCGGATCCCGCTCGACGCCCGGATGCTCGCGACGCGGAGGCCGGTCGACGACGATCCGTGCGACGGCCTTCGTCGTGTCGCGAGACTGACGCCCGGTGCCAACGCTGCCGACACCATCGGGGTGGCGGCGCGCTACTTCCCCGGAGATCCGCTGGACTGAAGGGCGCCGCGCGGCGCTGCGAACTCGACGGCGCCGGCCAGCGCCTTATCCAGACAGAGGACGCCACGCGGCCGCGCTTCTGTTCGCCGTGCCTATCCCGACAAGGGAGTTCCGACAGATGCGGTCAGAAACACACGCAGGCCGCAACCTGCTTCTGTTGACCCGGATTGTTCGGGAAAAGTTCCAGGTATGTTCTGGGACGTTCCCGCTTCTGCTGGAGCCGAAAACCCAGCCTATCCAATACGATAGTTCGGGCTCTCCCGCGTGATCTGCACGTCGTGCACATGGCTCTCGCGCAGGCCGGCGCCGGTGATGCGAACGAAGGCGCAATTGCCGCGCATCGCATCGACGGAAGCATGGCCGGTATAGCCCATCGCCGCGCGCAGGCCGCCGACCATCTGGTGCAGCACCGCCGCGACCGGACCCTTGTAGGGCACCTGGCCCTCGATCCCCTCGGGCACCAGCTTGTCGGCGCTCGCCTCCTTCTGGAAATAACGGTCGGCCGAGCCGCGCGCCATCGCCCCGAGCGAGCCCATGCCGCGATAGGACTTGTAGCTGCGCCCCTGGTAGAGGACCACCTCGCCCGGCGCCTCGTCGGTACCGGCGAGGATCGAGCCGACCATGGCGACGCCCGCCCCGACGCCGATCGCCTTGGCGAAATCGCCCGAGAACTTGATGCCGCCATCGGCGATCACCGGCTGGCCGGTCCGCGCCGCCTCGGTAGCGCAATCGAGGATCGCCGTCATCTGCGGCACACCGACCCCGGCGACGACCCGCGTGGTGCAGATCGAGCCAGGACCGATCCCGACCTTCACCGCGTCCGCGCCGGCGTCGATCAGCGCCCGCGTAGCCGCCGCCGTCGCCACGTTGCCGGCGATGATCTGCACCGCGTTGGAATAAAGCTTCAGCCGTTCGACCGCCTCGCCGACGCCCTTGGAATGGCCGTGCGCCGTATCGATCACCACCGCGTCGACGCCGGCGTCGACCAGCGCCATCGACCGCTCGAAACCCGCGTCGCCCACCGTCGAGGCCGCCGCGACCCGCAGCCGGCCGAGATCGTCCTTGGCCGCGTGCGGGTTCAGCACCGCCTGCTCGGTATCCTTGAGCGTCAGCAGCCCGGTCAGCCGGCCGCCGGCGTCGACGACCAGCAGCTTCTCGATCCGCCGCGCCTCCATCATGCCCTTCGCATGGCCGAGGTCGGCCGGCTCGCGCAGCATGGCGAGGTTGTCGCTCGTCATCATCGCGCTGACCGGCGTCGCATCGTCGGTGGCGAAGCGCATGTCGCGGTTGGTGACGATGCCGAGCACCACGCCGCGCTCGTCCACCACCGGAAAGCCGGTAATGCGGTAGCGTTCCTGCAGCGCCTTGGCGTCGCGCAGCGTCTCGTCGGGCCGCAGCGTCACCGGCGCGTAGACCACGCCCGAGACGAAGCGTTTCACCCGCTGCACCTCCGCCGCCTGCGCCTCGATGTCGAAATTGCGGTGGATGACGCCGAGACCCCCGGCCTGCGCCATGGCGATCGCCATCCGCGCCTCGGTCACCGTGTCCATCGCCGCGCTGATCAGTGGAATGTTGAGCGCGATCGACCGCGTGAGATGGGTGCGGGTATCCGCCGCCGCGGGCAACACGTCCGAGGCGCCCGGCACCAGCAGCACATCGTCGAAAGTCAGGGCCTCGCGCAGTTCCATGTCCATTCCCTCGGGCGTCGCGTCAGGCCCCGTCCTATTCCACGGACCCGGGCAAAAGGGAAGGCTCTGGCCAGCGGGAACGGACGCCGGGGCCCCCGACGCGGCGACGCCCGCGCCACGTCGAAGCGCGCCGCGGGCGCACCGGCGCCGCCGGAACGACGCCGACGCGGCGCATCGGATCCGCCGGTCGGCGGAGCTCCCGCGGAACCTTCCGCGACCGGCGGACCGCGCTTCGCGGCCGCGGGGTCTTTTCGCCTGCGCGAAGGCGGTGTAAGGGGGCGAGGATTCGAAGGAGTGGGCCGATGAACGAAGTCGTGGACAAGGCGCTGCGTGGGATGGCGCTGCTTTCCGTGCGCAACATCCGTCACTGGACCGACCGGACCTTCTCGTTCCGCTGCGAACGCCCGGCGGGCTTCCGCTTCCGCTCCGGCGAATTCGCGATGATCGGGCTGATGGTCGAGGGCAAGCCGCTGCTCCGCGCCTATTCCATCGCCTCCCCCGCCTGGGACGAGGAGCTGGAATTCTACTCGATCAAGGTCGAGGACGGCCCGCTGACTTCGCGCCTGCGAAATCTCGCGGAGGGCGAGCGGATCGTGATGCGGCCGAAACCGGTCGGCACACTGGTGCATGACGCGCTGAACCCCGGCCGGCGACTGTTCCTGTTCTCGACCGGAACCGGCATCGCGCCCTTCGCCAGCGTGATCCGCGACCCCGAGACCTACGAGAAATTCGAGCAGGTGGTGCTGACCCAGACCTGCCGCCAGGTGGCCGAGCTCGACTATGGCCGCGACCTCGTCGCCCGGATCGCAGCGGACGAGCTCCTGTCCGAGATGGTCGGCGACAAGCTGACCCTGATCGCCACCACCACCCGCGAGCAAAGCCCGGCGATGGGCCGGATGACCGACTGGATCCGCGACGGCCGGCTCGCCGCCGCCACCGGCGCGCCGCTCAACCCCGAGACCGACCGGGTGATGATCTGCGGCTCGATGGCCATGCTGCAGGAGCACAAGGCGATCTGCGAGGAGCTTGGCTTCATCGAGGGGTCGAACTCCGCGCCCGGCCAGTTCGTGATCGAGAAAGCCTTCGTCGACTGAGACGCCCCGGGACCGCCTAGACCGCCGGGGCTACCGCGCCGCGCCGATCACCTCCGCGCCGGCGACGCCGCTGACGCGGGCGAGCTGGCGCAGACGGGACAGAACGGCGTCACCGTCGGGGACGCGTTCGCCGCTCAGCATCTCGAGCCGCGCCGCGTCAGCGTCGATCCGAACCCGCGACTGCGCGAGGATTTCCGGCACGCTCGCCGAGAAACGGTGGCCGAGAAGCAGCGCCCTTCCGAGAACCTCGGCCCGGCGCAATTCCGCCGGACCGAGCAGGTCGCGCGTCGTCCGCGTCACCTCCTCGTTCAGCTCGCCGCCGTAGCGCGCGAGGATCGTCACCGCGAGGAAGGCGCGCTCGGGATGGGTGAGACCGATGAAGGGAAAGCGCAGCAGGCGGCGAAAGCTCTCCATCGCCCGCGCCTTCTCGTGGTCGCGCCAGGACATGTCGGTCAGCGCGCAGGCGGCAAGCCGCAGCCGGCGGTCGATCTGCGTCTCGCCGGGAAAGAGATCATCGGTCCAGCGGGCGAGCGCAGCGCTGAATTCCGCCACCCGCGCCGCCGGCAGGCCAAAGGCCTGCGCGCCTTCCAGCAGCGGGTCGAGCAGCCTCTCGTCCTCATGGAGCTGGCAGTAGAGCCAGCCCTCGCGCAGCCCGACCGCCGAGAAGACCACCCGCTCCGGCCGCAACCGCTTCAGCAGCCGTGACATCACCAGCGCGGCGGCGGGCAGCGTGTCGAGCCGCCGGCTCGGCGCGTCGGGCAGGGCCGCCACCTCGGCCGGGCTCATCCGCGCGATCCGCTTGGCGAGCGCCCGTATTTCCTCGGCCGCGACGTCATAGCCATGCACCACGCCGATCGGCTTCGCGGTCATCGCGATATGCACCCGCGCCAGCGCCCGCCAGCCGCCGCCGATCGCATAGAATACCGGCGCGGTCCGTCGGGACGTGAGAGCGCCGCGCAGGATCGCGTCGATCCGACCTTTCGCGGCCTCGAACCCCTCGGCCATCATCGCGCGCGCCGGAAGCGCGCCGATCGGCATGCTGACCAGATCCGCGCCGACCCGGTCGCCGAGCAGTTCGGCGATTTCAAGGCTGCCGCCGCCGAAATCTCCGACGAAGCCCTTCGGCTGGAAGAAGCCGGAGATCACGCCATAGGCGGCGTAGGTCGCCTCCTCCTGCCCGGTCAGCAGCCGCGTGTCGAGTCCGGTGCGCGCCCGAATCGCGGCGATGAGCACGCCGCCATTCTTCGCGCGCCGCGTCGCCTCCGTGGCGACGATATGGATCGTCGCCACCCGCATCGCCGTCGCGATCGCATGGAACCGCGCGATCCCGTCCACGGCGCGGTCGATCGCCGCCTGGGACAGAAGGCCGTCGGCGTCGATCGCTCCGCCGAGCGCGCAGAAGGATTTCTCGTTGAACCGCGGGAACGGCGCCCGCGACAGGTCGTCATAGACCACCAGCCGGATCGAGTTCGAGCCGATGTCGATCACCGCGAAATGCCGCTGGACCCGGCCCATCACCCGCGCCGTGTCGATCTGGATCGTCCGGGGCGCCGAACCTCGCCGGGCGCGTGCGATTGTCATGGTGTTTCCCCGCCTTCGTTCCTTGCGCGGGATGGTGAACCCGATCCGCCGCCCGGTCCAGCCCGTTCAGGGCGTCGTCGCCGCGCCGACCGTGGCACCCGCCGCCGTGCCGATGATCGGTCCACCGAGCACGGTGCCGACCACCGCGCCGCCTATACCCCCCGTGGCCGCCCTCTCGGTCACCGTATCACCGCAGGCCGACAGCGTCATCGCCATCAGAACCGCCAACACAGTCGCGCGCATTTCCGCACCTCCCCAACCAGAGTTCCGCCCACTCCCAACGCGCGAGCCCGGGTTTCGCTCCGATCTTCCCGCCGGAACCCGTCGCGGCGCTTGCGCCGGATGACAGTCGCTGATTAACATCCGTGCGACGACTGGCGAAAAAACAGGCAACGGACAAACATCATGAACGCCCCGCTTCGAGAGCCGAGCTTCCGCGAATCCGTCGATCTAATGTTCAATCGGGCCGTGCGCCTGATGGACCTCTCGCCCGGGCTCGAGGAAAAGATCCGGGTTTGCAACTCGACCTACACCGTGCGCTTCGGCGTCCGCCTGCGCGGTGCGATCCACACCTTCACCGGCTACCGCTCGGTCCACTCCGAGCATATGGAGCCCGTCAAGGGCGGCATCCGCTACGCCATGGGCGTGCACCAGGACGAGGTCGAGGCGCTGGCCGCACTGATGACCTTCAAGTGCAGCCTCGTCGAGGTGCCCTTCGGCGGTTCCAAGGGCGGCCTCCGCATCGACCCGCGCGAGTGGGACGAGCCCGAGCTCGAGCTCATCACCCGGCGCTTCACCTACGAACTCGCCAAGCGCGACCTGATCCACCCGTCCCAGAACGTGCCGGCTCCCGACATGGGCACGGGCGAGCGCGAGATGGCGTGGATGGCGGACCAGTATCGTCGGATGAACACGACCGACATCAACGCCTCCGCCTGCGTCACGGGCAAGCCGATCAACGCCGGCGGCATCGCGGGCCGCGTCGAGGCGACCGGGCGCGGCGTGCAATATGCGCTGCGCGAGTTCTTCCGCCATCCCGACGACATCAAGGTGGCGGGGCTGTCGGGCACGCTCGACGGCAAGCGGGTCATCGTGCAGGGCCTCGGCAACGTCGGCTTTCACGCGGCGAAGTTCCTTTCCGAGGACGACGGCTGCAAGATCGTCGCGGTGATCGAGCGCGACGGCGCGGTGGTGAACGAGAACGGCCTGCCGATCGAGTTCCTCAAGACCCATATCGCGGCGACCGGCGGGGTGAAGGACTTCCCGCGCGGCACCTTCGTCGAGGACGGCGCCGCCGTGCTGGAGGGGCCCTGCGACATCCTGATCCCGGCGGCGATGGAGAGCGTGATCAACCTCGGCAACGCCGACCGGATCAAGGCGCCGCTGATCATCGAGGCGGCGAACGGTCCGATCACCGCCGGCGCCGACGACATCCTGCGCCAGAAGGGCGTGGTCATCATCCCCGACCTCTACGCCAACGCCGGCGGCGTGACGGTCAGCTACTTCGAGTGGGTGAAGAACCTCAGCCACATCCGATTTGGCCGGATGCAGCGCCGCCAGGAGGAGGCCCAGCAGGCGCTCCTCGTCGGCGAGCTCGACCGCCTGCTCCGCGAAACCGGGACGGGCGAGGGCCTGTCGGAGAAATTCAAGGTCGAGTACATCCACGGTGCCGGAGAGCTCGAGCTCGTCCGCTCCGGTCTCGACGACACCATGCGTACCGCCTACCAGGCGATGCGCGAGGTCTGGCACGGCCGCAAGGACGTCGATGACCTCCGCGTCGCCGCCTACCTCGTCTCGATCGGTCGCGTCGCCGCCAGTTACCGATCCAAAGGCCTGTAGGGGCCTGCGCGGGCCGCGGACTGCCCGGTCTGACCGCCGGGCAGCCCGCGTCTCCTCCGATCGCGGCGCCGCGTTACGGTTCCAGTCGGCTGATCATCACCTTGCAGAGCGGCTTCTTGCCGATCAAATCGTCGCACTTCCGAGCGCAGACGCGCGTGACCAGGCGCTCCAGCGCGTCGTCGTCATCGAGATCGGACCGTTTGGCGCGCGCCAGTTCGCGGCCGATCTCGTCCTCAAGCGCCCCGGCGAGGCCGTCGCGCAGCCGCGCCACCTCCGGCAGGCCCATGGTCTCGACCCAGGCGCCGCCGAGCGGGCGACCGTCCTCGTCGATCAGGATATTGACCATGACCAGCCCGCGCAAAGCCAACCGGATCCGGTCGCGCACCACCCCGTCGAGCGCGCCGATCAGCTGCGACCCGTCGAGATAGACCCGGCCGGTCTCGACCGTCTCCACCGGCACCGGCCGCGGTCCCGTCAGGTCGAGCATCGTGCCATTCGGCGCCAGCACCCCGACATAGCCGCGCGATTCGGCATATTCGGCATGCACCGCCAGATGCCGGTGCTCGCCATGCATCGGCACGATGGCGCTGGGGCGCAGCAGGTCCTGCATCACCGCGAGATCGGGCCGGTTGGCATGACCCGAGACATGATAGCGTCCGTTCTCGTCATCGACCACGCGCACACCCCTGGCGCTCAGCGCGTTCATGATGCGCCCGACGCTGACCTCGTTGCCGGGAATGGTCTTGGACGAGAACAGGAACGTGTCACCCCGTTTCAGATCCAGTCCCATGTACTTGCCGGCGGCGAGTTGCGCGGCGGCGGCGCGGCGTTCGCCCTGGCTGCCGGTCGCGAGGACCAGCAGCCGGCTCCGCGGCACACCGTCGATGTCGGACGGATCGAGCGTCGGGGGAAAGTCGCCCAGCACCTCGGACGCGCGCGCGGCGCGAATCATCGTGTTCATCGCCCGGCCGAGCACCACCACCTGACGCCCCGCCGCGTGGCCCGCCTCGGCCAGCGTTTTCAGCCGCGCGACGTTGGAGGCGAAGGTGGTGGCGACCACCATCTCCTCGGCCTCGCGCATCAGCGCGCCGATCGGATCGGTCAGCGTCGCCTCGGACCGCCCGGGATGGGTCGAGAAGACATTGGTGGAATCGCAGGTCATCACCTTGACCCCGAGATCGCCGATCGCGCGGAACACCTCGGGATCGAAGGGATCGCCGACCACCGGCGTCGGATCGGTCTTGAAATCCGCGCTATGCAGCACGCGGCCCGCCGGCGTCTCGATGACCAGCGACGAGGATTCCGGGATCGAATGCGACACCGGCACGAAACCGACGCTGAACGGCCCGGCGCTGACCATGTGCGGCCAGGCATTGACCTGCCGGACCTGCGTGCTGTCCTGGCCGGACCGCTCCATCTTCGACTGGGCGATGGCGGCGGTGAAGCGCCGGGCATAGACCGGCGCCTTGAGCCGGTTCCAGAGCAGGCCGAGCGCGCCGACGTGATCCTCGTGCGCGTGGGTGATGAAGATCCCCTCCAGCCGGTCGGCCCGTGCCTGAAGCCAGGCGGGATCGGCCATGATGAGATCGACGCCCGGGCTCCCGTCCATGTCAGGGAACGTCACGCCCATATCGACGAGGATGTAGCGCTCGGCGCCGCGCGGACCGTAGCCATACACATACATGTTCATGCCAATCTCCCCCGCGCCGCCGAGCGCGAGGTAGATCAGCCGGTTTTTCGCAGCCATGTCGGTCGGATTACTCCCTGTTCAGGCGATCGATCAGGACCAGCCCGTGGATGGTCAGACCGGTATCGATGGTTTGCAGAATATCTGTCCCTTGAGCGAAGAGGGTGGACAGTCCCCCGGTTCCGATGACGGTCATGGGCCGCGCGCGCTCGGCGCGGATCCGGGCGCAGAGGCCCTCGATCAGGCCGACATAGCCCCAGTAGACGCCCGACTGCATGCAGCTGACGGTGTTGGTGCCGACCACGTGCTCCGGCCGCGTCACGTCGATGAAGGGCAGCGCCGCGGCGGCGTCGTGCAGCGCCTTCAGCGACAGGTTGACGCCGGGCGCGATGACACCGCCGACATAGGCGCCGTCATGGTCCACGACGTCGAGCGTCGTGGCGGTGCCGAAATCGACCACGATCAGATCGCCGCCGTAGCGGTCGAAGGCGCCGACGGTATTGACC
This sequence comes from uncultured Amaricoccus sp., assembly GCF_937891315.1. Lineage (GTDB taxonomy): Bacteria > Pseudomonadota > Alphaproteobacteria > Rhodobacterales > Rhodobacteraceae > Amaricoccus. Next base: position 10,301 of record NZ_CALAGI010000100.1, read on the forward strand.
AGCCGGTCCGCGCCGACCTGGGCTGTCGGATCGACCCTTACCGGCACACCGAGCTTGACGTCCGGCTTGCCCACGACCTTCGGCCGCGTGTTGAAATAGCGGTCGGAAAGGACGCGGAGGTTGAACACCACCTGCGGAACCACCGAGGAGATCACCACGGAGCTCACGCTGGGCGTCAGGCCGGCGAATTCCATCAGCTGGCTCAGCCAGACGAAATACTCGTCCGCCGTGCGCTGGCGATCGGTCGCACAGCGCCATTCCGTCACCACCTCGCGCCCGTCGTGCAGGGCGAAGACGGTGTTGGTATTGCCGACGTCAATGGCGAGGAGCATGCCCGGCCTCCTCGGGGACGCCGAAGAAAACCTCACCCGCCGGCAGAACGACGCGGCCCTCGGCGGTGGCGAGCACCAGGGCGCCGTTCTCGTCGATGGTCTCGAACCGGCCGCGGAACTCGCGTCCCGGCAACCTCGCGGTCATCGGTTCGCCAAGGCGCGCGGCGCGGGCGAGCCAGGCGGCGCGCAAGGGGGCGAAGCCCTGTGTGCGCAGCCGGGTCTCCCAGACATCGACCGCCGGCGCGAGCAGGTCGAGAAAATCGGCCGGCGAGATCACCACCCCGGCCCCGTCGACGAGGCTGACCGGTGGCGTCGCACCGGGCTCGAGCGCGCCCGCGTCGGGCGTCGCGCGGAGATTGACCCCGAAACCGATGGCGAGCGCGAGCGGCCCGCCAGCCGGTCCGCCGCTCTCGAGCAGGATGCCGGCGAGCTTGCGGCCCGAAAGCAGCACGTCGTTCGGCCATTTCAGCGCGAAGATCTCCGGCCGTCCGGTGGCGTCGATCAGCGCGTCATGCAGCCCGAGCGCCGCGACGAACGAGCGCAGCGCGGCGGCCGCGGGACTCTCGGGGCGGAGCAGGAGGCTGGCGCCGAAATTGCCCGGCGGCTGGGTCCAGACCCGGCCGCGGCGGCCACGCGCCGCGGTCTGCTCGAGCGCCAGCAGCCAGAGCGGGCCGGAGGCGCCCGCGGCCGCGCGTCGCAAGGCCTCGGCGTTGGTGCTGTCGAGCGCCGGATGGGTTTCGCGAAGCACCCCCTTCGGCCAGGGTGTCATTCTCAGGGTGCCATTCTCAACGCGCCGTTCAGGGCACGAGCGTCGCGGCGGCGGCGGCGGCCAGGCTCTCGACCCCGAAGAGATTCACGATGCCCACCACCATGGCGACGGCCGAGGCGGCGAGTAACCCCCAGTGCAGCGCCGGCATCCGGCCGTCGAGCGCGTCCGCCGGCTCGCCGAAATAGATGAGATAGACGATGCGCAGATAATAGAAGGCTGCGATCACGCTAGCGATCATGCCGCCGACGGCCAGCCAGATCAGTCCGGCGTCGATCGCCGCCTTCAGCACATAGAATTTCCCGAAGAACCCGACCAGCGGCGGTATGCCGGCGAGGCTGAACATCAGCACCGCCAGCGCCGCGGCCCGCGCCGGCTCGACCTTCGAATAGAGGCCGAGCGCGGCGATGTCGGTCACCGGCTCGCCGTCCTTCTCCATGTTGAGGACGAAGGCGAAGGTGCCGACGCTCATGGTGACATAGATCGCGAGATAGATGAGCAGCGACTGGACGCCGAAGGTGGTGCCGGCGGCGAGCCCCATCAGCGCATAGCCCATGTGGCCGATCGAGGAATAGGCCATCAGCCGCTTGATGTTGCGCTGACCGATCGCCGCGATCGCACCGAGAAACATCGAGGCGAGCGACAGGAAGGACAGGATCTGCTGCCATTCCGGCACCGCGCCGCCGAAGGCCGAATAGAGCACGCGGGCGAACATCGCCGCCGCCGCGACCTTGGGCGCCGTGGCGAAGAAGGCGGTCACCGGCGTCGGCGAACCTTCGTAGACATCGGGCGTCCACATGTGAAACGGCGCGGCCGAAACCTTGAAGGCCATGCCCGCCGACAGGAACACCAGCCCGAACACGAGGCCGAGCGACAGCGGCCCGTCGCCGATCACCGCCGAGATCCCGGCGAAGGAGGTGGTGCCGGTATAGCCATAGACCAGGCTCGCGCCATAGAGCAGCAGGCCGGAGGACAGCGCGCCGAGCACGAAATACTTCAACCCCGCCTCGGTCGAGCGCAGGCTGTCGCGCCGGAAGGCGGCGACCACGTAGAGCGCGAGGCTCTGCAGCTCCAGCCCCATGTAGAGCACGATGAGATCCATCGCCGAGACCATGGTCAGCATGCCGACGGTCGCGAGCAGGATCAGCACCGGATATTCGAACTTCATCAGCTCGTTCTTCACGAGATAGTCGTGGCTCATCGCCAGCGCGGCGGCGGCGCCGAACAGAACCATCACCTTGGCAAAGCGCGCGAATCCGTCGCTGACGAAGGTGCCGCCGAAGGCCGAGCCCGTTCCCTCCGGCTGGAACCCGACCCACAGGCCGAGCACGACCAGCAAGCCGGTCGAGGCCCAGAGGATCGGCGACCCGACCTCGCGCTTCGAATAGGCGCCCCACATCAGCGCGGCCATGGCGAACAGCGCCAGCACGACCTCGGGGGCGGCTACGGAAAGATCCTGGTGGAGCATCGCGTTCCCTCGGGTCGGTCTAATGGGATTGGGCGAGCGTGGTGGCCGAAGCCGCCGCCGCCGTCTGGGTATGGTCGACCAGCGCCGCCACCGACGGCCCGATCACATCGAGCACCAGCGACGGATAGACGCCGAGCAGGATGGTGGCCGCGATCAGCGGCGCGAACAGCAGCTTTTCGCGCATGGACATGTCCTGGATGGTCTTGAGGCTGCCCTTGATCAGGTCGCCGAACACCACCCGGCGATAGAGCCACAGCGCATAGGCGGCCGACAGGATCACGCCGAAGGCGGCGAAGAAGGCGACCCAGCTGTTGGCCTGGAAGGCGCCAGCCATGGTCAGGAACTCGCCGACGAAACCCGAGGTGCCGGGCAGGCCGACGTTGCCCATGGTGAACAGCATGAAGACCAGCGCATAGACCGGCATCCGCACCACGAGCCCGCCATAGGCGGCGATCTCGCGGGTATGCATCCGGTCGTAGATCACGCCGACAATGAGAAAGAGCGCGCCGGAGACGAAGCCATGGCTGATCATCTGGAAGATCGCGCCATCCACGCCCTGCTGGTTCAGCGCGAAGATGCCCATGGTCACGAACCCCATGTGCGCGACCGAGGAATAGGCGATCAGCTTCTTCATGTCCTCCTGCATCAGCGCGACGAGGCTGGTATAGATGATCGCGATGACACTGAGGGTGAAGACGAAGTTCTGCATCACGTCCGACGCGACCGGGAACATCGGCAGGCTGAAGCGCAGGAAGCCGTAGCCGCCCATCTTCAGAAGGATCGCCGCCAGCACCACCGACCCGGCGGTCGGCGCCTGGACGTGCGCGTCGGGCAGCCAGGTATGCACCGGCCACATCGGCATCTTGACCGCGAAGCTGGCGAAGAAGGCGAGCCACATCAGCGTCTGCGCGCCTCCGACGATGGTGATGCCGAGCACGCTCATCGGTTCGGAACTGAACGGATGGGTCAGCAGCGTCGGTATGTCGGTGGTGCCGGCCTGGGCATACATCGCGATCATCGCGACCAGCATCAGCACCGAGCCGAGCAGCGTATAGAGGAAGAACTTGAAGCTCGCGTAGATCCTGTCCTTGCCGCCCCAGATGCCGATGATCAGGAACATCGGGATCAGGCCCGCCTCGAAGAACACGTAGAACAACACGAGATCCAGCGCGCAGAAGACGCCGATCATCAGCGTCTCGAGCACTAGGAAGGCGATCATGTATTCCTTGATCCGGTCCGTCACGTCCCAGCAGGACAGGATGACGACCGGCATCAGCACGGTGGTCAGCAGGACGAACAGCACCGAAATGCCATCCACTCCCATCTTGTAGGTGAGCCCGCCGAGCCACGCGCTCTCCTCGACGAACTGGAACCCGGTGTCAGACGGATCGAACCCGGCCAGCACGAACAGCGACAGCAGGAAGGTGGCGCTGGTGGTGAAGAGCGCGAGCAGCTTCGCGTTCTTGCGGCTGGCATCGTCGTCCCCCCGCAGGAACACGAGCAGGACGACCGCGCCGATCAGCGGCAGGAAGGTGACGAGAGACAGGAGGCTGTTCATCTTAACCAACGCTCGTGATGCTGATCCAGGCAAGCAGTGCCACCAGGCCAATCACCATCGCGAAGGCATAGTGGAAGAGGTAGCCCGACTGGGCCCGGCCGGCGAGCCGCGTCACGTAGGGCACGACGCCCATCGCGAGGCCGTTGATGCCGCCGTCGATGGTCGCGCCGTCGCCCTTCTTCCAGAGAAAGCGACCGAGCGCCATCGCCGGACGGACGAAGATCACGCCGTAGAGTTCGTCGAAATACCATTTGTTGAGCAGGAACAGATAGAGCGGCCGCTGCGCCGCCGCGAGCCGCCCCGGCAGCGCGGGATTCCGGATATAGAACCAGTAGGCGAGGCCGAGACCGGCCAGCATCGCGAAGAACGGCGACATCTTGACCAGCGCGGGCGCGTGGTGCGCCTCCTCCATCACATGATTGTCCGGCCCCATGAAGATCGCGCCGACCGGCGCGGCGTGCGCACCGGCGTCGGCATGCTCCATCACCGCCGCGCCATGCCCCTCGGCCTCCACCGCTGGCGCGGCCTCGGCATGGGTCGCGGTACCCTCGGCGGGCGCGGCCTCGGCATGGGTCGCGGTACCCTCGGCGGGCGCGGCCTCGGCCAGCGTCGCGGTACCCTCGGCGGGCGCGGCTTCCGCATGGGTCGCCGTGCCCTCGGCGGGCGCCACCTCGGCATGGGTCGCCCCGCCCTCCGCGGGCGCCGCCTCGGCCTGCTCGGCGGTCTCCTCATGAGCGGAGATGCCGAAGAAGGCGTTGACCGCGTGATGATCGCCGAAGAACGGCTTGTACCAGAGCATGCCGGCGAAGATCGCGCCGAGCGCCAGCACCCCGAGCGGGATAAGCATGGTGCGCGGGCTTTCATGCGCGTGGTCATGCGCGTGATGGTCGCCGCGCGGCGTGCCGTAGAACGTCATGAACATCAGCCGCCAACTGTAGAAGCTGGTCATGAAGGCCGCGAAGACCAGCATCGCGAAGGCATAGCCGGAAGCGGAGGTGCCACCGGCCCAGGCGCTCTCGATGATCGCGTCCTTGGACAGAAAGCCCGCGAAGCCGATCGAGGTCAGCGGGATGCCGACGCCGGTGATGGCCAGCGTGCCGATCATCATCGCCCAGAAGGTCAGCGGGATCTTCTTCCGCAACCCGCCGTAGTTCCGCATGTCCTGCTCGTGGTGCATCGCATGGATGACCGAGCCGGCGCAGAGAAACAGCAACGCCTTGAAGAAGGCGTGCGTGAAGAGGTGGAACATCGCCGCCGAGTACACTCCGACGCCCGCCGCGACGAACATGTAGCCGAGCTGCGAGCAGGTCGAATAGGCGATCACCCGCTTGATGTCGTTCTGCACCAGGCCGACCGTCGCCGCGAAGAAGGCGGTGGTGGCACCGATATAGGTGATGAACATCTTGGCATGCGGCGCGTATTCCAGCACCGGCGACATGCGGCAGACCAGAAACACGCCCGCCGTCACCATGGTCGCGGCGTGGATCAGCGCCGAGACCGGCGTTGGGCCTTCCATCGCGTCCGGCAGCCAGGTGTGCAGGAACAGCTGCGCCGACTTGCCCATCGCACCGACGAACAGCATCACGCCGATCACCTCGGTCGCTGTCCAGTCCCGCCACAGGAAATGCAGCTGGGTCTGGGCGAGCCCGGGCGCCGCCGCGAAGATGTCGGTGAAATCGATGCTGTCGACCGAGACATAGATGAGGAAGATCCCCATCAGGAAGCCGAAGTCGCCGACCCGGTTGACCACGAAGGCCTTGATCGCCGCCGCGTTGGCACTCCCCTTGCGGTAGTAGAACCCGATCAGCAGGTAGGAGGCCACGCCGACGCCTTCCCAGCCGAAGAACATCTGCAGCAGGTTGTCGGCGGTCACCAGCATCAGCATCGCGAAGGTGAAGAACGACAGATAGGCGAAGAACCGCGGCTTGTAGCTCTCGCCGTGCTTCCAGTTGTCGTCATGCGCCATGTAGCCCATCGAATAGAGATGGACGAGCGCCGAGACCGTGGTGACGACGATCAGCATGATCGCGGTCAGCCGGTCGAGCCGGATGCCCCAGTCCGCCGCCAGCGTGCCGGAGACGATCCAGCGGAACAGCGGCTTGCTCACCGTTTCGCCGTCGAAGCTCAGGAACACGATCCAGGACAGGAAGCAGGCGAGGAACAGCAGGCCCGTCGCAATGATCTGCGCCGGCTTCTCGCCGAACCACTTGTAGCCGAAACCGCAGAGCAGCGATCCGAGCAGCGGTGCGAACAGGATGATCGTGGTCATGGCGCCCCTAGCCCTTCATCACATTGACATCGTCCACCGCGATCGTGCCGCGGTTGCGGAAGAAGCAGACCAGGATCGCAAGGCCGATCGCCGCCTCCGCCGCGGCCACCGTCAGCACGAACAGCGTGAAGACCTGCCCGACGAGATCGCCGAGATAGGCCGAGAAGGCCACGAAGTTGATATTCACCGCGAGCAGCATCAACTCGACCGACATCAGGATCACGATGACGTTCTTGCGGTTGACGAAGATGCCGAAGATGCCGGTGACGAACATCAGCGCCGCCACGGTCAGATAGTGCCCCAGCCCGATCATGCGCCCTGCCCCGGCTTGATATCCAGTAGTTCGATCGCGGTCTTGGGATCGCGATACATCTGCGTCAGCACATCCTGCCGCTTGACGTAGGTCCGTTTGCGCAATGTCAGCACGATCGCGCCGATCATCGCCACCAGCAGCACGAGACCCGCCATCTGGAACAGAAAGACATACTGCGTGTAGATCAGGTCGCCGAGCGCCGCGGTGTTCTGCACCTGATCCGGCGGTGGCGTCACGGCCGCGCGCTGCGCCTCGGCCAGGTCCGACACCTGCCATGACCCGAACACGAAGCCGAGCTGCACGAAGAGCACGACCCCGATCAGCAGGCCCACCGGCAGATATTGCGCCATCCCGGCCCGCAGCTCGGCGAAATCGACGTCGAGCATCATGACGACGAACAGGAACAGCACGGCCACCGCGCCGACATAGACGATCAGCATCAGCATCGCCACGAACTCCGCGCCGAGCAGGACGAAGAGTCCGGCCGCCGAGAAGAAGGCGAGGATCAGCCACAGCACCGAATGCACCGGATTGCGCGCCAGCACCACGAGGAAGCCGGAGATCACCGCCGTGACGGCGAAGAGATAGAAGGCGAAGGCGGCGAAGGTCATCTGGATCCCCTCAGCGGTACGGCGCGTCGAGTTCGAGATTGCGCGCGATCTCCGGCTCCCAGCGGTCGCCGTTCGCGAGCAGCTTTTCCTTGTTGTAGAACAGCTCCTCGCGGGTCTCGGTCGCGAATTCGAAATTCGGCCCCTCGACGATCGCATCCACCGGACAGGCTTCCTGACAGAAGCCGCAATAGATGCATTTCGTCATGTCGATGTCGTAGCGCGTCGTCCGGCGGCTGCCGTCCTCGCGCGGCTCGGCGTCGATGGTGATCGCCTGCGCCGGACAGATCGCCTCGCAGAGCTTGCAGGCGATGCAGCGTTCCTCGCCACTCGCATAGCGGCGCAACGCATGCTCGCCGCGGAAGCGGGGGCTGAGAGGCCCCTTCTCATGCGGATAGTTGAGCGTCGCCTTCGGCTTGAAGAAATACTTCATGCCAAGCTTGAAGCCGCCGAAGAAGTCCGCCAACAGGAAATACCGCGCAGCCCGGTCGAACGGAATACCCATCGATCAGCCCCCCAATGCCCAGCGCTGATAGGCGCCCCAGAACCAACCGTAGTGGGCGAAGAGCCCGACCAGCACCACCCAGCCGAGGCTGAGCGGCAGGAATACCTTCCAGCCGATCCGCATCAACTGGTCGTAGCGATAGCGGGGCACGATCGCCTTCACCATCGCAAAGATGAAGAAGAAGAAGATCATCTTGCCGAACAGCCACAGCGCGCCGTCCGGCAGCCCCGGGATCGGCGACAGCCAGCCGCCGAAGAACAGGATCGAGATCAGCGCGCACATGAAGAACACGCTCATCAGCTCGCCGATCATGAAGAGCAGGAACGGCGTCGAGGAATATTCCACCTGATACCCCGCCACCAGCTCCGACTCCGCCTCCGGCAGGTCGAACGGCGGCCGGTTGGTCTCGGCCAGCGAGGAGATGAAAAACAGGAACACCATCGGGAAATGCGGCAGCCAGAACCAGCTGAGCAGCCCCCAGTTCCCCTCCTGCGCCAGCACGATATGGCTGAGGTTGAGCGAGCCGGTCGAGATCAGCACGCCGACGATGATGAGCCCGAGCGACACTTCGTAGGAGATCATCTGCGCCGCCGAGCGCAGCGCGCCCATGAACGGATATTTCGAGTTCGAGGCCCAGCCGCCGATGATGATCGCATACACATGCAGCGACGAGATCGCGAAGATGAACAGGATCCCGACATTCATGTCCGAGATCACCCAGCCCGGCGCCCAGGGGACCACCGCCCAGACGATCACCGGCAGGACGAAGCTGACCATCGGCGCGAAGAAGAACAGGATCTTGTCGGCGCCGGAGGGAACCACCACCTCCTTGACGATGTATTTGAGGAAGTCGGCGAAGCTCTGCATCAGGCCCCAGGGTCCGACGACGTTCGGACCCCGGCGCAGCTGGACCGCCGCCCAGACCTTGCGGTCGGCGTACATCAGGAAGGCGAGCGCCACCAGGATCACCACGGTGACGAGCAGGCACTGACCGAGGATCAGCAGGAACAGACCGAAACCGCTGGAAAAGAACCCCATGGCCTACTCCGCCGCCAGGGGCCGCGCCCCGTCGCTTGCCAGTTTCGCGAGATCGGCCATCACCAGGCTCGCCCGCGCGATCGGGTTGCCCTGATAATGCGGCCGGAGCGCCACCCCGAAATCCGTCCGGTCCATAGCGCCCCTCGGTATGGGCGTCCACGGATTTTCCGGCACCGTGTCGATCCGGGTCAGATGCGGCGCCGCCTCGAACATCCGCGCCCGAAGCTCGCCCAGCGCGTTGAACGGCAGCGTCTTGCCCAGGCTCGCCGACAGCGCCCGCAGGATCGCCCAGTTCTCGCGCGCGTCGCCCGGCGGAAAGCCCGCGCGGTTGGCGATCTGGGGCCGGCCTTCGGTATTTACAAAAATGCCGCTCTCCTCGGTGAAGGCCGCCCCGGGCAGGATGACGTCCGCCCGATGCGCGCCCCGGTCGCCGTGGCTGCCCTGATAGATCACGAAAGGCCCCGCGGGCACGTCGATCTCGTCCGCGCCGAGGTTGTAGACCACCTCGGCCCCGTCCAGCACCGCGTCAAGCCCGCCCTCGGCCGCGCAGCCGAGATCCATCGCCCCGACCCGGCTCGCCGCCGTGTGCAGGACGAGCAGCTTCGACCCCGTCGCCTCGCAAAGCGCCATCGCCGCGCCGAGCACCGCCGCGCCGTCGGCCCGCGCCAGCGCGCCCTGCCCGACGATGACGAGGCTGGGTTGCGCCCGTTCCTCGTCGCTCGGCACCTCGGCCGCCAGCGCGTCGAGCGCCTCGCCACCGGTCCCGAGCCGCGTGACCGGATAGGTGAGATCGACCGCGGGGCCGACCGTCGCGATCACCGCGCCGTTCAGCCACGCCTTGCGCAGCCGCGCGTTCAGGACGGGCGCCTCGATCCGCGGATTGGTCCCGACCAGCAAAATGCGCCGCGCCGCGTCGATATCGGCGACCGTCCCGGTCCCGACATAGGCCGAGCGGTTGCCGGACGGCAGCGCCGCGCCATCGGTCCGGCACTCCACGACGCCCCCGAGGCTCTCCACCAACGTCTTCAGCGCGAAGGTCGCCTCGGTCGAGGCCAGATCGCCGACGATACCCGCGACCTTCTTGCCCTTCACCGCCGCCGCGATCGCCGAGAAGGCTTCGCCCCAGGTCACGGGCGCCAGCCGGCCGCCCTTGCGCAGATAGGGCTTGTCGAGCCTCTGCCGCCGCAGTCCGTCCCAGATGAAGCGCGACCGGTCGGCCAGCCATTCCTCGTTCACGCCATCATGGTTGCGCGGCAGGATGCGCATCACTTCGCGCCCCTTCGCATCCACCCGGATATTGGCGCCGAGCGCGTCCGTCACGTCGATCGATTCCGTCTTGCGCAACTCCCACGGCCGCGCCGTGAAAGCGTAGGGCTTCGAGGTCAAGGCGCCGACCGGGCACAGGTCGATGACGTTGCCCTGCATCTCGGAGGTCAGCATCCGCCCGAGATAGCTCGTGATCTCGCTGTCCTCGCCGCGGCCGGTCTGCCCCATCTCCGGCACACCGGCGACCTCGGTGATGAAGCGCACGCAGCGGGTGCAGCTGATGCAACGCGTCATGCAGGTCTTGACCAGCGGCCCGAGATCGGGATCGACCGAGGCCCGCTTCGGCTCGCGATAGCGGCTGAAATCGACGCCATAGGCCATCGCCTGGTCCTGCAGGTCGCATTCGCCACCCTGATCGCAGATCGGGCAATCCAGCGGGTGGTTGATGAGCAGGAACTCCATCACCCCTTCGCGCGCCTTCTTCACCATCGGCGACTTGGTCTTCACCTGCGGCGGCTGCCCCTCCGGCCCCGGCCGGAGATCCTTCACCTGCATCGCGCAGGAGGCGGCCGGCTTCGGCGGACCGCCGACCACCTCGACGAGGCACATCCGGCAATTGCCGGCGATGCTCAGTCGCTCGTGATAACAGAAGCGCGGCACCTCGACCCCGGCCTGCTCGCAGGCCTGCAGCAGGGTCAGCCGCGGATCGACCTCGACCTCGACGTCGTCGATGATGAGCTTGCGCAGATCGACCATCAGCGGTTCTCCCGACCCGCGAGCGCCGGCCATTGCTTGAAGGCCAGCACCCAGAGGGAAATGACGTTCCCAAGCGGCACCAGCATCAGCAGGGACCACGCCCCCGAATGCCCGGTCCGCTTCCAGATCTTCCAGTATGGAATCACCAGCAGCACGAGGATGATGAAGATCGGGATGACCCCGATCGCGCCGTAGCCGCTGCTTTCCACCGTTGTCACCGTGGTTTCCATCGCCCTACTCCGCCGCCATCGTGCTACAATTCCCTGCCCGCCACCGCCGCGCCTCTTCGAGCCACGACCAGTCGAAGGCCTCGTCGCTGTTCCCATGCGCCCGCAGACGCGCGAGCCGCCCCAGCCCCTCGTCCAGCGTCGGTACATGCCCTTCCGGCACCCACCACATGACGAAATGCATCTCGCCCGAACTCTCGAACCACTCGGCCCGGCGCTCGTAGAACCGCCGGTGCAGCGTGTTCCAGACGAAGGCCTCCAGCGTCTCGACACTCTCCCAGACCGTCATGTTCACCGACATCCTGGGATCGCCCGGCACTTCGGTCCCGGAATTTCCGGTGCCCGGCGTGCCGGAGCCCTCCATCATCCAGACGAACCCCGGCATCCGCCGCCCCAGATCGTTCACCCGGTCCAGCGCCGCCATGAACTCGGCCAGCCGCGGATCGTCGGTCGCCGCGACGAGCCGACCGATATTGAGCTGGGCGAGGTGCCTGGCGCCTGGCTGCATGACCCCTACTCCGCCGCCACCGCGCTGACGCGCCCCGTCCGCTTCGCCTTGATCCGGTCCTCGATCTCGTTGCGATAGTGCCGGATCAGGCCCTGGATCGGCCAGGCCGCCGCGTCGCCGAGCGCGCAGATCGTGTGGCCCTCGACCTGCTTCGTCACGCTCAGCAGCATGTCGATCTCTTCCGGCTCGGCGTCGCCGGTGACGAGGCGGTCCATCACCCGCATCATCCAGCCGGTGCCCTCGCGGCAGGGCGTGCACTGGCCGCAGCTTTCGTGCTTGAAGAAGGCCGACAGCCGCCAGATCGCCTTGATGACATCGGTCGACTGGTCCATCACGATCATGCAGGCGGTGCCGAAGCTCGATTTCAGCTCCCGCATCCCGTCGAAATCCATGATCGCCGTCTCGCACAGCTCCGCTGGCAGGATCGGGCAGGAGGCGCCGCCAGGTATCACCGCCTTCAGGTTCTTCCAGCCGCCGCGCACCCCGCCGCCATGCTTCTCGATCAGCTCCTTCATCGAGATCGACATCGCCTCCTCGACGACACAGGGCGTGTTCACATGCCCGGTCATGCCGAAGAGCTTGGTGCCGACGTTGTTCGGCCGGCCGATACCGGCGAACCAGGCCCCGCCCCGGCGCAGGATGGTCGGCGCCACCGAGATCGATTCCACGTTGTTGACCGTGGTCGGGCAGCCGTAGAGCCCGGTGTTGGCGGGGAACGGCGGCTTCAGCCGCGGCATTCCCTTGCGGCCCTCCAGGCTCTCCAGCAGCGCCGTTTCCTCGCCGCAGATATAGGCGCCGGCGCCATGGTGGACCTTCACGTCCATGTCCCAGCCCGAGCCACAGGCGTTCGGCCCCAGCAATCCGGCGTCGTAGCATTCGTCGATCGCCGCCTGCAGTGCCTCGCGCTCGCGGATATACTCGCCGCGGATGTAGATCCAGGCGGTGTGCGCGCCCATCGCGAAACCGGCGATCAGGCAGCCCTCGATCAGCGTATGCGGATCGTGCCGCATGATCTCGCGGTCCTTGCAGGTCGCGGGCTCGGATTCGTCAGCGTTCACAACCAGATAATGCGGCCGCCCGTCGTTGCCCTTCGGCATGAAGGACCATTTCAACCCGGTCGGAAAGCCCGCCCCGCCCCGGCCGCGCAAACCGCTCAGCTTCATCTCATCGACGATCTTGTCGCGACCGCGGCCGATGATCTCGGCGGTATTGTCCCAGTGACCACGCTTCCGCGCCCCCGCCAGCGAGCGGTCGTGCATGCCGTAGATATTGGTAAAGATACGGTCCTTGTCCGCGAGCATGCTTCGTCCCTCATGTCCCTGGCTTCCGCGCCGGTTGACTCCGGCGCGGCGGCTTAGTGCAGCGTCTCCCGGGCCAGCTCCGCGGCCTGCCCGATCCAGTCATCCCGCGTCGCCCGGCCGCTGAAACCCTCCAGCGCGCCGTCGACCAGCTCCAGCTCCGCCGCGTCCCAGGCGGCGATCTGGTCGAAATGGAAATAGCCGAGGCCGTTCAGCACCTTCTCGAGCTTCGGCCCGACGCCCTTGATCCGCTTCAGGTCGTCCGCGCCACGCGCCCGCGCATCCGCCAGCGCCGTCGGACGCTCCGCCACGAACAGCGCCGCCTCGGGCTCCGCCACAAATTCAGACCCAGCGACCACCGCCTCCGGCTCCGTTACCGCCTCCGGCGACGCCACCGCTTCCGGCTCCGGCTCCGGCTCCGAGAAATCAGGCACCGGCATCGCCGCGTCGGCCATCGCGGCCGCGGTTTCCAGCACTTCCGCCACCGGCGCGGGCACAACGACCGGGATCTCCGCCGCCGGCGTCAACTCCGCCTCGTCCACCGGCTCGACCACGCGAAGGCGCCGCCGAACCGGCTCGGGTGGCGTCACCTCCGGCGTCGCCGGCCCTGACTTGATCTCGACCGTGCGTTGCCCGAGCTGGCTGAACATCCAGCCCGCCATGGCGAACGGCGCCGCCCCCGCCATCAGCCGCGCCGGCTGACCAGCCCGGTGCATCCGCGCGAAACTTTCCAGCATCGTCTTGCCAGCCAGCGCCGCGACGCCGAAACCGGTCAGCATCCAAAGATGGCCGACGCCAGGCGACCTGTCTCCGCTCATGCCGTCCTCCTCACTTCGGCGCCTTCGTCAGCGCGCGGGCCTGCTCGACCCAATTCTCGCGGCTGACGCGGCCCTTGAACCCTTCCAGATTCTCGTCGACCCAGGCCACCTCCGCCGGCGTCCAGGCGGCGACCTGATCGAAATGGTAATAGCCGAGATGATGCAGCAGCGCCTCGAGCTTCGGTCCGACGCCGCGGATCAGCTTCAGATCGTCCGGCCCCTCTGCCCGCGGCGCATCGAGCCGCTCGGGCTTGACGGCCGCCACGGGTTCCATCACCGCCACCCGCGCCACGCGCGCGCCCCCGACCTCGACCAGCGGCCGCGGCGGATGGTCGCCGGTGATCCGGCTGATCGTATCGCCAAGGCGGGTCGCGATCGTCACCGAGGAATTCGTCGCCTCGGCCATGTCGCCGTCGCGCAGGCTGGTCGGCCCGCCCTTCGGCTCCGACCCGAAGCGCCCGATCTGCGACCCAGGCCGCGGCACCTCGCCACCGACGAACAGGTCAAGCAGATCGTTCAGCCGCTCCGCGGTCAGATCCTCGTAATAGTCCTTGCCGACCTGCGCCATCGGCGCGTTGGCACAGGCGCCGAGGCACTCGACTTCCTCCCAGCTGAACCGCCCGTCCGGCGACAGCTCATGCGCGTGGGGCGCGATCCGCTCCTTGCAGACCTTCACCAGATCCTCGGCACCGCAGATCATGCAGGACGTGGTGCCGCAGACCTGCACATGCGCCACCGTCCCCACCGGGCGGAGCTGGAACATGAAATAGAAGGTCGCGACCTCCAGCACCCGGATGTCGGACATATCGAGCATCCGCGCGATACATTCGATCGCCGGCCGGCTGACCCAGCCCTCCTGCTCCTGCGCCCGCCACAGGAGCGGGATCACCGCGCTCGCCTGCCGGCCCTCGGGATATTTCGCAATCTGCCCGTTCGCCCAATCGAGATTGGCCGGCGTGAAGGCGAAGTTGTCGGGCTGTTCGTCGTGAAGTCGGCGCAGCATCAGCGATCCACCTCGCCAAACACGATGTCCAGAGATCCGAGCGCCGCGGCGACGTCCGCCAGCATGTGCCCCCGGCAGATATGATCCATGGCCGCCAGATGGGAAAAGCCCGGCGCGCGCAGCTTCACCTTCCACGGCTTGTTGGTGCCGTCGGCCACCAGATAGACGCCGAACTCGCCCTTCGGCGCCTCGACCGCGGCGTAGACCTCGCCGGCCGGCACGTGGAAGCCCTCGGTATAGAGCTTGAAGTGATGGATCAGCGACTCCATCGAGCTTTTCATCTCGCCGCGCCTTGGCGGGCTGATCTTGCCGCGGGTCATCACATCCTCACCCTCGCAGGCCCCGAGCTTGTCGATGGCCTGCAGGATGATCTTGGTGCTCTCGTACATCTCCTGCATCCGGCAGAGATAGCGATCGTAGCAGTCGCCGTTCCTACCGACGGGAATCTTGAAGTCGAACTCGTCATAGCATTCGTAGGGCTGCGACCGCCGCAGATCCCAGGCGATGCCGGAGCCGCGCACCATCACGCCGGAAAAGCCGAGCTCCTGGCATTCCTGCTGGCTGACGATGGCGATATCGACATTGCGCTGCTTGAAGATCCGGTTCTCGGTCAGCAGCCCGTCGATATCGTCAAGCTTCGCCGGAAATTCCCTGGCCCATGTCGCAATATCGTCGATCAGGTCGCGCGGCAGGTCCTGATGCACACCGCCCGGCCGGAAATAGGCCGAATGCAGCCGCGCGCCACAGGCCCGCTCGTAGAAGATCATCAGCTTCTCGCGCTCCTCGAACCCCCAGAGCGGGGGCGTGAGCGCACCGACGTCCATCGCCTGCGTCGTGACGTTCAGCAGGTGGTTCAGGATGCGGCCGATCTCGGAATAGAGCACCCGGATCAGCGAGGCCCGGCGCGGCACCGGCGTCTCGGTGAGGCGCTCGATCGCGAGGCACCAGGCATGTTCCTGGTTCATCGGCGCCACATAGTCGAGCCGGTCGAGATAGGGCAGGTTCTGCAGGTAAGTGCGGCTCTCCATCAGCTTCTCGGTGCCGCGGTGCAGCAGCCCGATATGCGGATCGCAACGCTCGACGATCTCGCCGTCGAGCTCCAGAACCAGCCGCAGCACCCCGTGCGCGGCCGGATGCTGCGGGCCGAAGTTGATGTTGAAATTGCGGATGCGCTGCTCGTCCCTCAGGACCTCGGCGGGAATTCCGTCCATGGCCATCTCCTAGAGAACTCCCGTCCGCGGCCGGAAGGCCAGCACCCAGAGCAGGATGATCACGCCGAACGGAACGACGCAGGCCAGCGACCAGAGCGGATTGTACCCCGCCCGTTCGGTCAGCTTCCACATCGGGACGACCGTCACCGCCATGCTGATCAGAACGAGAAGCGTGCCCATCGCTCAGGCCCCCTTCTTCTCGTCACCGGGCAGGATGTATTCCGCGCCCTCCCAGGGGCTCATGAAATCGAACTGGCGATATTCCTGGGTCAGCTTCACCGGCTCGTAGACCACGCGCTTCTGCTCCTCGTCATACCGCACCTCGACATAGCCGGTGGTCGGGAAGTCCTTGCGCAGGGGATGACCGGAAAAGCCGTAGTCGGTCAGGATGCGCCTGAGATCCGGGTGGCCGGAAAACAGCACGCCGTACATGTCGAAGACTTCCCGCTCGAACCAGTTGGCATTCGGAAACTCGGCCAGAACCGACGGCGCGATCTCGTCCTCGCGCAGCTCGGCCTTGACCCGGATGCGCTGGTTCAGATGCATCGACAGCAGGTGATAGACGAGCTCGAATCGCCGTTCCCGCGCCGGCCAGTCGACGGCGGTGATATCGACAAGCGTCGTGAAACGACAGTTGGGATCGGTGCGCAGATAGTTCAGGAAATCCGGTACCGAGGCCAGCGCCACGGTCACCGTCAGCTCGCCCACCCGCGTCTCGGACGCGATGAGCGCGTCCGCCTTTCGCGCGGCGATCGTTTCCTTCAGATCGTCCAGAGCGGTGTCCATTCAAAGTCCCCGAAGCGGTGGCACGTTCCCGAACCGATCGCGCGCGTCAGCGCACGATGGTGCCGGTACGCCGGATCTTTCTCTGCAACTGCAGGATGCCGTAGAGCAGCGCCTCGGCCGTCGGCGGGCAGCCCGGCACATAGACATCGACCGGAACGACCCGATCGCAGCCCCGCACCACGGAATAGCTGAAGTGGTAGTAGCCCCCACCATTGGCGCAGCTGCCCATCGAGATGACGTAGCGCGGCTCCGGCATCTGGTCATAGACCTTGCGCAACGCCGGCGCCATCTTGTTGGTCAGCGTGCCGGCGACGATCATCAGGTCGCTCTGCCGCGGGCTGGCGCGCGGCGCCGTGCCGAACCGCTCGAGATCGTAGCGCGGCATCGAAGTATGCATCATCTCGACCGCGCAGCAGGCGAGTCCGAAGGTCATCCAGTGCAGCGAACCGGTGCGCGCCCAGTTGATCGCGGCGGCCGTCGAGGTGACGAGAAAGCCCTTGTCCGCCAGTTCGTCGGCCAGCATCCGCGCGGCGACCTCCTTGTCGGGTCCGGCCTGCGTCGCGAGCGCCGGCGACGGTTCCATCACTCCCATTCCAGCGCCCCCTTCTTCCATTCGTAGGCAAAGCCGATGGTCAGCACCGCGAGGAACACAATCATCGACCAGAAGCCGAAATCGCCGAGGTTCTGGAAGCTGACCGCCCATGGGAACAGGAAGGCCACCTCGAGGTCGAAGATGATGAACAGGATCGACACGAGATAGAACCGCACGTCGAACTTCATCCGCGCGTCGTCGAAGGCGTTGAAGCCGCATTCGTAGGCCGAGACCTTCTCGGGATCGGGATTGCTGATCGCGGCGAGAACGGCCGCGAGCAGGAGGACGAGACCGAGAACGATGGCCAGCGCGAGAAAGATGAGGATCGGCAGGTATTCCCGCAAGAGATCGTCCACGACCGCCCTCCTCCACCAATGTCGCGCCGGCCACCAGGCCCCCCGCGACGAAACCCCAGAGAGGAATATCCACCATGTCGCAAGACGTCAACCAGACCCGGGCCTCAATGAGATGAATCCGTCAGCCCGCGATCACCCGAAGCCCGTGTAAACCATAGTAAATTTGTCAGGAAACCCGCCGCCGCGGCCGCCCGCGCCCTCCGGTCGGGCGCGAACCCGCGGCCAGCGCCGGAAGGGCGCCGCCCCTACTCCGCGGCCTCGGCGTAGCTTTCGATCGGCGGGCAGGAGCAGATCAGGTTGCGGTCGCCCCAGACATTGTCGACCCGGTTCACCGGCGCCCAATATTTGTCCACCCGGAAGGCGCCCGGCGGATAGCAGGCCTGTTCGCGGCTGTAGGGCCGATCCCACTCGCCGACCAGATCCTCGACCGTGTGCGGGCTCCGGCTCAGCGGATTGTTCACCGGATCCATCCGCCCGCCCTCGATGGCCCGCGCCTCCTCGCGGATCGCCAGCATCGCGGTGCAGAATCGGTCGAGTTCGGCCTTCGGCTCGCTTTCGGTCGGCTCGATCATCAGCGTGCCGGCGACCGGCCAGCTCATCGTCGGCGCGTGAAAGCCGCAGTCGATCAGGCGCTTGGCCACGTCGTCGACGCTGACCCCGGCCAGATCCTTCAAGGGTCGGGTATCGACGATGCATTCATGCGCGACCCGGCCCTTGCCCGAGGAATAGAGAATCGGGTAGGCGCCGCGCAGCCGGGCCGCGATGTAGTTCGCGTTCAGGATGGCGATCTTCGTGGCCTGGGTCAGCCCGGCCCCGCCCATCATCAGGCAATAGGCCCAGGAGATCGGCAACAGCGAGGGCGAGCCGAAAGCCGCCGCGCTGACCCGCCCGGCACCGCCCGGCCGGCCGGGCAGGAAAGGCGCCAGATGCGCCTTGACGCCGATCGGCCCCATGCCGGGACCGCCGCCTCCATGCGGGATGCAGAAGGTCTTGTGCAGGTTCAGATGACTCACGTCCGATCCGAAGTCGCCCGGTCGCGCCAATCCGACCAGCGCGTTCATGTTGGCCCCGTCGAGATAGACCTGGCCGCCATGGGCGTGGGTGATCTCGCAGACCTCGCGCACCGTCTCCTCGAAGACGCCGTGGGTCGAGGGATAGGTCACCATGCAGGCGGCGAGCGTCGCCGAATGCGCTTCGGCCTTGGCCCGGAAATCGGCGAGATCGATGTCGCCGTTCGGCGCCGAGGCGACCGGCACCACCTTCATCCCCGCCATCTGCGCGCTGGCGGGATTCGTCCCATGCGCCGACACCGGAATCAGGCAGACGGTGCGCTCGGCCTCGCCCCGGCTGAGATGCCAGGCGCGGATGGTGAGCAGGCCGGCGTATTCGCCCTGCGCGCCCGAGTTCGGCTGCATCGAGATCGCGTCGTAGCCGGTGATCCGGCAGAGCTTCTCGGCGAGATCGGCGATCAGTTCGACATAGCCCTGCGTCTGATCGACCGGCGCCATCGGGTGAATGTCGGCGAATTCCGGCCAGCTGACCGGCATCATTTCGGCCGTGGCATTGAGCTTCATGGTGCAGGAGCCGAGCGGGATCATCGCGCGATCAAGGGCGAGGTCGCGATCAGCGAGCCGGCGCATGTAGCGCGTCATCTCCGCCTCGGCCCGGTTCATGTGAAAGATCGGGTGGGTGAGGTACGGACTCTCGCGGATCAGCCCTTTCGGCAGCCGGTATTCCTCGTCGAGATCGCGGTCGATCATGTCGCCGCCGAACGCCGCCCAGACGGCTTGCGTATGTTCGCGCCGGGTCCGCTCGTCGAGTGTGATCCCGATCCGGGTCGCGCCGACCGCGCGGAGATTGATCCCCCGTTCGGCGGCCGCCTTCAGCACCACGCCCTGAAGCGCGCCGACCTCGACGGTGATCGTGTCGAAGAAGGCTTTCGGTTCCACGACGAAGCCGAGTGATTCGAGACCCTTGGCCAGCCGCACGGTCTTGCGGTGGATGCGCTGGGCGATCGCCTTCAGCCCTTCCGGCCCATGGAACACCGCGTACATCGAGGCCATGACCGCCAGCAGCGCCTGCGCCGTGCAGACGTTGGAGGTCGCCTTCTCGCGGCGGATATGCTGCTCGCGGGTCTGCAGCGCCAGCCGGTATGCCCGGTTGCCGCGCGCGTCGATCGAGACGCCGACGATCCGCCCCGGCATCACCCGCTTCAGCGCGTCCTTCACCGCCAGGTAGCCCGCGTGCGGACCGCCGAATCCCACCGGCACGCCGAACCGCTGCGTGGTGCCGACGGCGATATCCGCGCCCATCTCGCCCGGCGGGGTCAGCAGCGTCAGCGCCAGCGGATCGGCCGCCACGCAGGCGAGCGCCCCAGCGCCATGCAGGGCCGCGATCGGCTCGCGGAAGTCACGCGCGTGACCGAAGGTGCCGGGATACTGGAAGATCGCGCCGAACACCGCCGCCGGATCGAGGTCGGTGAACGGATCGCCGACGACAACCCGCCAGCCGAGCGGCGCGGCGCGGGTCTCGATCACCTCGATGGTCTGGGGGTGGCAGTCCTGATCGACGAAGAAGGCCGTCGCCTTCGATTTGGACGCCCGCTGGCACAAAGCCATCCCCTCGGCCGCGGCCGTGCCTTCGTCGAGCAGGCTCGCATTCGCCACGTCGAGCCCGGTCAGGTCGCAGACCATGGTCTGGTAGTTGAGCAGGGCCTCGAGGCGCCCCTGGCTGATCTCGGGCTGATAGGGGGTATAGGCGGTATACCAGGCCGGATTCTCGAATATATTCCGCTGGATGACCGGCGGTGTTACCGTGCCGTGATAGCCTTGGCCGATCAGGCTCGTCAGCACCTTGTTCTTGGCGGCCGTCAGCCGCAGCCGGTGCAGCGCCGCCTGCTCGCTCAACGCCGGGCCCCAGTCCAGCGGCTCGGTCTGCCGGATCGCGGCCGGCACGGTCTCGTCGATCAGCGCATCGAGGCTCGGCGCGCCAACCACCCGCAGCATCTCGGCGATCTCCGCCGGGCTCGGGCCGATATGGCGGCGGTTGGCGAAGTCATAGGGGTGGTAAACCGATTCCTCGAAGCCCATCGTCACTCCTCAGGCGATATATTCCTGGTACGCTTCCTCATCCATCAGCGTCTCGAGCTCGCCCGGATCGTTCAGCGTCATCTTGAAGAACCAGCCGTCCTCCATCGGATCCTCGTTGACGAGCGCGGGATTGGCGACGATCGCCGGGTTCACTTCGGTGATCACTCCGTCGAGCGGCGCGGCGATGTCGCTCGCCGCCTTGACCGACTCGATGGTCACGATCTCATCGCCCCTGGCGACGGTCACGCCCTCCTCGGGCAACTCGATGAACACCAGATCGCCAAGCTGTTCGGCCGCGTGCTCGGTGATCCCCACGACCACCTCGTCGCCATCGACCTTCAGCCACTCGTGCTCCTCGGTGTATTTCAGCATCCAGTCTCTCCGTGGCAGGAAACGTCGGGGGCTCAGCCCCGCTTGTAGGTTGGCTTGACGAACGGCGGCTTGGCGACGATCACCGGGACGAACTTGCCCCGCAGCGCCGCGAGAAGCCGCGTGCCGGGCGCGGCGAATTCGGTGCCGACATAGCCCATGGCGACCGGCGCGCCGAGGCTGGGGCCGAAGCCGCCGGAGGTGATGGCGCCGATCGACGCTCCGCCCTCCTCGGCGAAGATCTCGACGCCCTCGCGGATCGGCGCCCGGCCCTCGGGCAGCAACCCGACCCGCCGACGCGCGGCGCCGGCGGCGATCTGGTCGAGAATCACGGCCGCGCCGGGAAATCCGCCGCCGCGCGCGCCACCCCGGCGACGCGCGGGCTGGATCGCCCATTCCAGCGCCGCCTCGACCGGCGTCGTCGCCGTGTCGATATCGTGGCCATAGAGGCAGAGCCCGGCTTCGAGCCTGAGCGAATCTCGGGCGCCAAGCCCGACGGGCAGCACCGCCTCGTCGGCGAGCAGCAGATCGGCCAGATCCCGCGTCTGGCCCGACGCGACCGAGATCTCGAACCCATCCTCGCCGGTATAGCCCGAGCGCGACACCAGCGCCGGGATACCGCCAAGGCGCAGCTCGCGGAAATCCATGAACCGCATGGTGGCGACATCCGGGTTGAGCGGCGTCAGTACCGCCTCGGCCTTCGGCCCCTGCAGCGCGATCAGCCCGCGCTCCAGCGGCTCGACCTCGCAGACCTCGCCGATCGCTTGCTCCAGATGCGCGGCGTCCGCCTCCTTGCAGGCGGCGTTGACCACCAGGAACAAGTGATCGCCGCGGTTGGCGAACATCAGATCGTCGAGAACGCCACCTTCGTCGTTGGTGAAGAGCCCATAGCGCTGCCGCCCCTCGGGCAGGCCGGCGACATCCATCGGGATCAGGCTTTCCAGCGCCGCCACCGCGTCGGACAGTGTGCCCGACCGCGGGCGCAAGGCGATCTGGCCCATATGGCCCACGTCGAACAGGCCGGCGGCGGCGCGCGTGTGCAGATGCTCCTTCAGGATGCCGGAAGGATACTGGACCGGCATGTCATAGCCGGCGAAGGGCACCATGCGGGCGCCCAGGGAGAGATGCAGCGCGTGGAGCGGCGTGACCCTCGAATCCGTCGTCTGAGCGTCCGTGGTCGCCTCCCGCCGCCTGCGCGCATCGCGCTTCAAACCCCGCCGCGCCCGAACTATTGGCGTGGCCCACGGGGAGCGAGCCCCGGCGCTTGCGACTTTAGGCGGGGTTCCGCGTCGCCGCAAGGCCACCCCCCGGCAATCGCTTTTGGCGCGGCGCTCACGCTCGATCCATCCGCCAACGATATGGCGCGCGGGATACGGATCTCTCCGAACCGCTGAACCGTGACGGTGGGGATTGCGAGGCAAGGAGGAAGCGGCGAAATGCGATGGCTCTCCCGCCGGTCCCCTAAAGCTTGCGATAGGTCATCACCACGCCCGGATCGTCCGGCGCGTGCTCGATCCGGAACCCGAGCTTCCCGATCAGGGCGTGCATCCCCCGGTTCTCGGTCAGCACCATCCCTTCAAGCTCGCGCAGGCCGTCGGCCTTGGCATAGTCGATGAGCAGCGAAAGCAGCCCCCGTCCGAGGCCGCGGCCCTTGAGATCGCTCCGCACCAGCAGCGCGTATTCCGCCGAGCGATGATCCGGGTCGCAGCTCATGCGCGACACGCCCGCCAGGGCGCCATCCGGCCCGATGGCGACGAAGGCCATCTCGCGGTCATAGTCGAGCTGGCTCATCCGCACCACGTCGGCCTCGGTGAAGTTGTGCCGGGGCGCGAGAAAGCGCGAGCGGATGTCCGCCGGGGCGATCCGCGCCAGAAAGTCAGGATAGAGGATCGCATCCGCCGGCAGGATCGGCCGCAGCACATAGTCGCCGTCCTGTGTCGGATGCACCCGCCGCCAGCCGCTCGGATAGGGCCGAATCGCCAGATGCGGATTGGGCGCCGAACGTTCGACCTCGGTCGGATCGATCTCGATCAGCGCGTCGAGCGCCACCACCCGGTCGTGGTCGGCGATGAGCGGATTGACATCGACCGCGCGCAGGCAGGGGAAATCCTCAACCATGTGCGACAGCGCCAGCAGCGCGCCGATGACCCCCGCCTCGTCGGCGGGCGGTCGGCCGCGATAGCCGGCGAGCAGCGCGCCGACCCGCGTCTGGGAGATGAGATCCGCCGCCAGACGCGAATCGAGCGGCGGAAGGGCGATCGCCGTGTCGCGGACGACCTCGACCGCGACGCCGCCCGCGCCGAACAGGATCACCGGGCCGAACACCGGATCGTACGAAATGCCGACGATCAGTTCCTGCGCCTCGCGCCGGTCGATCATCGGTTGCAGAACGAAGCCTTCGAGCACCGCCTCCGGCAGCGCCTTTCGCAGCCGCCGCGCGATGCCCCGCGCCGCCGTCTCGGCCTGCGCCGGCGAGGTGACGCCGAGCACGACGCCGCCGATATCGGACTTGTGGCCGACGTCGCGCGACAGGATCTTGACGACGAGCGCGCCCTCGGTTTCCCCGAGCATGTCGCGTGCGAGGTCGCGCGCCGCCTCCGGCGTCGCCGCGATCCTCAAGTCCGGCACCGGCAGGCCATAGGCGGCGAGCGCGGCCCCCGCCTCGGGTTCGGTCAGCAGCGTCCGACCCTCCGCCGCCACCGCGCGGAAGATCGCACGCACCCGCTCGCGCGCGTCGGCCGGCGTCCCGCTCTGCGCCTCCTCCTGCGCGCGGTCGGGGACCCGCGACAGCGCGGCCTGGGCGCGGCCCCAGTTCGTCAGATGGCCGACCGCCGCCGCCGCCGTCGCCGGATTGTCATAGCTCGCGACGCCAGCGCCCCGCAGGATGCCGCGCGCCGCCGCCGCCGAAGTCCCGCCGAGCCAGCAGGAGAGCACCGGCTTGCGTCCGATCATGCCCTTCGTCACCCGCCCCGCCACGGCGCGCGCGGCTTCCGTGGAATCGGCGAGGCCCGAGGGGCAGTTCATCACCAGCACCACGTCGACCCCGTCATCGGCGGCCACCGCCGACAGCGCCGCG
This sequence comes from uncultured Amaricoccus sp., assembly GCF_937891315.1. Classification (GTDB taxonomy): domain Bacteria; phylum Pseudomonadota; class Alphaproteobacteria; order Rhodobacterales; family Rhodobacteraceae; genus Amaricoccus. The sequence continues at coordinate 34,513 of NZ_CALAGI010000100.1, forward strand.
AGATAGCGCTCGGGCGAGGCGTCCGCGATGATATCGAGCGGATTTGCCCGGCTCCAGCTCGGCGCCATGTCGGGCTCGAGCGCCGCCAGCGTCGCGTCCGACAGATCGGCGAGCACTCCGGCGCCCTCGATCAACCGATCGACGGCCAGCACCCCGGCGCCGCCGCCGTTGGTGACGATGCCGAGCCGTGCGCGGGCGAGCGGCCGGAAGCGCGCCACGGTCTCGGCGGCGGAGAAAAGCTCGCTCAGCCCGCCGACGCGCAGGATGCCGGCGCGGCGCAGCGCCGCCTCGACCACCGCGTCGGCGCCAGAGAGCGCGCCGGTGTGGGTCGCCGCCGCCTTGGCCGCGCGCTCCGATCGCCCGGCCTTGATCACGATCACCGGCTTCAGCCGCGACAGCGCCCGCGCGGCGGAGAGAAACTTGCGCGGATTGGGAATGCTCTCGAGAAAGATCAGCACGCCCCGCGTGTGGCCATCGCCGGCGAGCAGGTCGAGATAGTCGCCGACATCGACATCCGCCATGCCGCCGAGCGAGACGACCTGCGAAAAACCGATGCCGCGCATCGCCGCCCAGTCGACCGCCGCCGTCGCAATCGAACCGGACTGCGACAGCAGCGCCAGCTGGCCCGGTTCGGCGCCCATATGCGCGAAACTCGCGTTCAGCCGCGCGGTCGGCACGATCAGCCCGACCGAATCCGGCCCGATCACCCGCAGGATATAGGGCCGCGCCGCTTCGAGCATGCGCTGGCGCAGGCCGTTGGCACGGGTGATGCCGCTGGTCGCCACCACCGCGACGCGGCAGCCCCTGTCGCCGAGCCCGTCGATGATCTCCGGCACCCCCGCCGCCGGCGACAGGACCACGGCGAGATCCGGCGCCTCGGGCAAATCGGCGACGTCGGCGAAGCAGGGCAGGCCCGCCACCGTGCCATGCTTGGGATTGACCGGCCAGACCGGCCCGGGAAAGCCGCCGGACAGGATATTGCCCATCACCACCGCGCCGACCGAGCCCGGCCGGTCGGACGCGCCCACCACGGCGACCGACCGCGGATGCAGCGTGAAATCGAGATTTCGAACGGTCACGCGGCGCCTTCCTGCGCGCTCGCGCGCGTCTCCCCCGGCCACCCCTGCGCCGACGCAAGCAGTCTACCGCGCCGCAACAGAAATGACAGGCGCTTTTCCTTTCCCGTGCGAGATATTATCCGGGGCCGATCCCGAACGAGGGCGCGCGAGCCATGCACGAAATCCTGACCTCCTCCCAGATGCGCGAGGCCGACCGGCGCGCGATCGCCGGCGGCGTGCCCGGCATCGCGCTGATGGAGGCCGCCGGCCGGGCGGTGGCCGAAGCGGCGTCGCGGCTGGTGCCCGCCGGGCCGGCGCTGGTGCTGGCCGGGCCGGGCAACAACGGCGGCGACGGCTTCGTCGCGGCGCGTCTGCTGGCCGAGGCGGGGCGCGAGGTCTCGGTGTTCCTGCTCGGCGATCCCGAGCGACTGACCGGCGACGCCCGCCTCGCCTTCGAGCGCTGGGCCCGCCCGGCGTCGCCCGCCACCGCCGACCTCCCCCCCGCCGCCGTGGTCATCGACGCGCTGTTCGGCACGGGGCTCCAGCGCCCGCTGACCGGCCTGCCGGCCGATCTGGTCGCGGCGATGGACCGCCACCCGGCGCCGGTGATCGCGGTCGATGTGCCGAGCGGCCTCGACGCGGACTCCGGTCAGCCGCTCGGCGCCGCGCCCCGCGCCGCGGCGACCGTCACCTTCTTTCGCCCCAAGCCCGGCCACCTGCTCTATCCCGGCCGCGCGCTGTGCGGCGCGCTCACGCTGGCGGATATCGGCATTCCCGACGCGGTGCTGGACGGGCTCGGCGTCTCGATCTTCGAAAATACCCCGGAGCTCTGGCCGGAGGCGCCGGTCCGGCCGAGCTCCGAAGGGCACAAGTACAACCGCGGCCACGCGATCGTGGTCTCCGGCCCGCTCCACCGCACGGGTGCCGCGCGTCTCGCCGCGGACGCGGCGCTCCGGGCCGGGGCCGGGCTGGTGACGCTGGCCAGCCCCGGCTCCGCCCTCGCGGTCAACGCCGCGCATTTGACGGCGGTGATGCTCGCTCGAGTGAACGACGCCGCCGCGCTCGCCACGCTGCTCGCCGATCCGCGCCACGGCGCCGTCGCGCTCGGCCCCGGACTCGGCACCGGGGCGGATCAGCGCGCGCTCGTGCTCGCCGCGCTCGCCTCGCCCGCCGCCGCCGTGCTCGACGCCGACGCGCTCACCGCCTTCGCCGCCGATCCCGAAACGCTGTTCGCCGCCATCGGCGCGCGGGCGGCGCCGGTCATCCTCACGCCGCACGACGGCGAGTTCGCGCGGCTCTTCCCCGATCTCGCCGCCCTCCCCGCGAAGACCGAGCGGGCAGCGGCCGCCGCCGCCCGCTCCGGCGCCACGCTGATCCTGAAGGGCGCCGACAGCGTGATCGCCGCGCCGGACGGCCGGCTCGCGATCAATGGCAACGCACCGCCCTGGCTCGCCACGGCGGGATCGGGCGACGTGCTCGCCGGCATCGCCGCCGGGCTCGCGGCCCAGCGACTGCCCGGCTGGCCGGCCGCCGCCGCCGCCGTCTGGCTGCATGGCGCGGCGGGCGCGGAAGCCGGCCCCGGCCTCATCGCCGAGGATCTAGCTCCCGCGCTGCGGCCGGTCCTCGCCACCCTCTGGCGCGCCCGGGAAGATCGAGGCCCGCCTACCCCCCGGCCAGCGGTGGCGACGACCTGAGCGAACGCGACCTCGATTCGGTGAACAGATCCTCGACATCGAAGGTCGAGGCGTTGCCCAGGTCGTCGAAATGCTCGGCGATCCAGAGATCGGCCCAGCGCCGGCCCCTATCGAAAAGCACGGTGAGATACTCCCATTCGGCGCTGAGCTTGCTCGAGGCCGCGAGATCCTGCACCTCCTCGTCGACATGGATCATGTGGAGGTAAAGGGCGTGGGCGCCGAGATCGGTCTTGTCCCCGGCGCCGAAACGCACCGCCATCCTCTGCGCCAGGGCCAGTGTCCGCAACTCCTTGACGAGACTGGTATTGAAGCTGATCTCGTTCGCGCGATTGATGATGTCGCGCGCCGATCTCGGCAGCCGCTCGCGATAGATCGGATTGATCTGCACGATGATGATATCCGGGCTCGCATCGTTCATGACCAGCGGATAGAGCGCGGGATTGGCCGAGAAACCGCCGTCCCAATAGGCCTCGCCGCCGATCTCCACCGCCTTGTACATCTGCGGCAGGCAGGCCGAGGCCAGCACCGCGTCGGCGCTGAGCTCGCCCGTCGAGAAGACCCGCGGCAATCCGCTGCGCACATTGGTCGCGGTGACATGCGCCCGGATGCCGTCCAGGCGGTTCACAAGGTCGAAATCGACCCGCGCCGCGATCAGGTCGCGCAGCGGATTGATATCGAAGGGATTGAGATCATAGGGAGAATAGAGCCGACTGATACCTTCCATCAGCAGATAGCCCGGCGAGAGATCGAGACTGTAGCTGCCGCGCATCCGATCCCACCAGGTCCGCTGCGCCGGCGAGAAGCGCGCGGCGTCGCTGACCGCCTTCCAGAAGGCGCGCAAATCCGCCCGCGCGGCCTCGGCGCCGCCTCGGGCGAAGCCACCGGCGAGCACGACGGCGTTCATCGCCCCCGCGCTGGTACCGCTCACCTCGGCGATGCGCAGCCGCGGCTCCTCGAGCAGCCGGTCGAGCACGCCCCAGGTCAGGGCGCCGTGCGAGCCCCCGCCCTGCAACGCGAGATTGACGGGTTTCGGCGTGTTCGTCACGGGCGAGGCTCCTGTCCAACCGTGTGTCCGGCGCATCCCATAGCACGCGTGACAACATGGCGCGCGTGACAACGCGACGCGCTTGTGCCGCGGCGCAGCATAGATACCCCGCCCCATTATCGTCGCAAGCGTGATCCCCCCGCCCGCCGCCACGTCGCGCCGGACGCGGAACGCCCCGCCACCGCGCTCCCTTCGCTGACCCGGGGCTCAGCCCTCCAGTGCGCCGGAAGCCCCGCGGGAACCCGCCGCCGCTCGGCTTCTTCCAGTTTCATATTGGCAGAATTCCTATCGGGCAGGA
>NZ_CALAGI010000101.1 GCF_937891315.1 uncultured Amaricoccus sp.
CCCTCCGCAAGCTTGCTCCGGGCGCGCGGACCGCGGGCGCGCCACTGGCGCCCCCGAAGATCGGTCCGCGGAAACGTCTCGATCCGAACCAGTCAAGCGGATCTGGCATGAGACTGTTTGAAAACTCGGACGGGTTGGTCCGGCGGGTCCTTTCGCACCGGGGGCACAACAATCCCTCGCCGGCCCTCCGCCGCCGAATTCTCAAACAGTCTCTGACGGCCTTGCCCGAGGCCGGGCGCCTGCTATCCGGTCAAATCCGATGGTTTTGATCGGAAGTGAGGCTCAGGTGAGCGATCCGCGACCAGAGGCGCCGGCGATCCGGCCGGTGCTCGAAAACATCTCCCATGCCCACGGCGGGACGCCGGTGTTGAGCGGCGGATGGGCGGTCGCGTGCTGATCGACGGGCGCGAGGTGTCGGGGCCGGACCGGCACCCGTCGCCCGAGGCGCGGGCGATCGGCCTCACGTTTCAGGACTTCGCCCTCTTTCCGCATCGGCGGGACCGCTGTTTCGTCTTCCCCGACGTGACGGCCGCGCGGCGTCCCATTTCACCGCTTAGTGCGCGGCCGCCGTTCGTTTGGGGTTTGATTGCTCCGGTCAAGGGGCATATGTGTGTGGCTCCCTTTCCGGGCGCGCAGGGAACGACCATCCGCGCGCCGGAGCCTGAGAGGATGGAGAAAACTCATGCTGAGCAACATCGGCCCGGCCGGCCTGCTCCTGATCGCCGTGGTGGTCCTCGTGCTGTTCGGCCGGGGCAAGGTGTCCGGCCTCATGGGTGAGGTGGGCAAGGGCATCACCAGCTTCAAGCGCGGCCTGAAGGAGGGCAACGACGAGATCGAGAACGCGAGCAAGGCCGCCGCCGCCGAGGCCGCGCGCGACATCACCCCCGAGAAGGACAAAGTCTGATCCGTCATGTTTGACATCGGCTGGGGCGAGATGTTCCTGATCGGCGTCGTCGCGCTGATCGTCGTCGGACCGAAGGACCTGCCCGCCCTGTTCCGGACGGTCGGGAACTTCACCGGCAAGGCGCGGGCAATGGCCCGAGACTTCCAGCGTTCGATGGAGCAGGCGGCGAACGAGGCCGGCATGAGCGAGGTAAGCAAGAGCTTTCAGGCGATCGACCGCAACCTGAACGCCGCCACCGGCTCGGCCCGAAAGTTCGCCCAGTCGATGACCCAGCCGCCGGATCCGACGCCGCCAAGCGCTCCGCTCGCGGCCACGGAGCCGCCGGCCCCGGCCGAAGCGGCCCCGGAACCGGCGGCGTCGCGCCCTGAGGAGGCGGGGCGAACCCCCACGGCGTGAGCATCAGGGCATGAGCAAGGCTTCCGACAAGGATATCGACGACACCACGGCGCCGCTGATGGAGCATCTGATCGAGCTGCGCGGGCGGCTGATCAACTGCCTGCTCGCGTTCGTGGTGATGATGATCATCGCCTACGCGACCGCCGGCCGGATCTTCAATTTCCTGGCCGCGCCGATCTACGAGTTGCTGATCACGCATGGCCAGAAGCCGGAGATGATCTTCACCGGGTTGCAGCAGGGGTTCATGACCCAGGTGCGGATCTCGGTGTTCGGCGGCTTCATCCTCGCCTTCCCGATCATCGCCTATCAGCTCTGGCGTTTCGTGGCGCCGGGTCTCTATCGCCAGGAGAAGCGGGCCTTCCTGCCGTTCCTGCTCGCCTCGCCGATCCTTTTCGTGATCGGTGGCGCCTTCGCCTTCTACGCGGTGCTGCCGCTCGCCTACGACTTCTTTCTCGGTTTCCAGCAGTTCGGCGCCGCCGATCCCTCGGCGCAGGAAGTGCAAATCCAGTATCTCGGCACCATCAACGAATATCTGTCGCTGACGATGAAATTCATCATCGCCTTCGGCCTCTGCTTCCAGCTGCCGGTGCTGCTGACGCTGCTGGGACTGGCCGGCATCATCACCGCCAAGGGCCTTTCTTCCTTCCGCCGCTACGCCGTGGTGCTTGGCCTCATCGTCGCGGCCTTCGTCACGCCGGGGCCGGATGTGATGTCGCAGCTGATCCTGTTCGCCGCGATCTATCCGCTCTACGAGATTTCCATCCTGCTGGTGCGGTTCTTCGAGCGCAAGCGCGAGGCGGAGCTGCGCGCCCAGGGTCTCTGGGTCGAGGAGCCGGCCGAGGCGGGCGCGGAAAAGTCGTGAACCGCGAGGTCGCCGCGCCAACCCGCGAGGGGCGCGCGCTCGAGCGCATCGCCGAGGCGCTGGAGCGGATGAGCCCGCCGCCGCTTCCCGCGCCGCGGTTCGGCGCCGCGGACGCCTTTGTCTGGCAGGTGGGCCCGGACCGGCTGGAGCCGGTGCCCCGCGTGGCGCGGGTCGAGATCGGGCTCCTCGTCGGCATTGACCGGGCGCGCGACACTTTGCTCGCCAATACACTGCGGTTCGCGCGCGGCTTTCCGGCCAACAATGTGCTGCTCTGGGGCGCGCGGGGCATGGGCAAGTCGAGTCTCGTCAAGGCCGCCCATGCCGAGGCGCTGCGCGAGGTGCCGGGCGCGGTGAAGCTGATCGAGCTGCACCGCGAGGATCTGCCCTCGATCGGCCGCCTGCTCGGCCTGCTGCGCGGCTCGAGCTTGCGCTTCCTGCTCTTCTGCGACGACCTCTCCTTCGACAAGGACGACAGCCACTACAAGAGCCTGAAGGCGGTCCTGGACGGTGGGATCGAGGGTCGACCGGAGAACGTGGTGCTCTATGCCACCTCGAACCGGCGCCATCTGATGCCGCGCGACATGATCGAAAACGAGCGCCAGACGGCGGTCAACCCGTCCGAGGCGGTCGAGGAAAAGGTGTCGCTCAGCGACCGTTTCGGCCTCTGGCTCGGGTTCCATGCCTGTGGGCAGGACGAATTCCTGGCAATGATCCGCGGCTATTGCGATGCGTTCGGCCTCGCCATTTCCGACGAGGATCTGCGGGCCGAGGCGATCGAATGGAGTCAGACCCGCGGTGGCCGCTCCGGCCGCGTCGCCTGGCAATATGTGATCGACCTCGCCGGCCGACGGGGCGTCCGCCTGGGTTAGAGCAATATCCAATCAGACGGAATCGTCTGGTGATTGAGATACTGCGAAAAATCAGGACTCTGGAGCGTTCGGGCCGACGCCTGCCGGATCGGATTGCGCTCCGGACGGCGTTCCGTCCCGCCCTGGCGGGGGCCGTCAACCTCCGGCTTTTCACCTTGGGCGATCGGCCGGCGGCGTGGTAGCAGTCGCGGCGTCGAAACAGGCGAAGGGGCCGGGACCGTGGTGGCAGTCGACGAACGCGAACGGCGCGCGCCGCTGCGCCGCGTCCTGCGGTTGATCCATCCGGTGGGATTCCTGCTCGCGGGTCTGGCCTTCGCGGCGGCGCTGACGCCCTCGCTCCTGCCGCGTGATCCCCTGATCCAGGGCGTGCTGGCCGGTGTCGTGGCGGCCGTCGGCTATGAGATCGGCGGATTTCTCGACTGGCTCTGGCGTTTCACGCAGCTGCCGCGTCCGCCGGAACGGTGGCAGGTGGCGCTCGGCCTGATCGCGGCCGGCGCCGGGCTCGGCATGGTGGCGCTCGGCCTGTCGCAGGCGGCCGATTGGCAGAACGCGACCCGCGCCGTCGCCGGGCTCGAGCTGGTGGCGAGTTCGTTTCCCATGACCATCGCCTCGGTTGGCGGGGCGGTGTTCGTGCTGCTCTGGATCCTGTTCCGGCTCTTCGCCTTCGCGCTCGACCGGATCAACGCCCAGCTCGACCGGGTGTTGCCGCCGCGGATCGCGCGGGTCGTCGGCCTTGGCGCGCTGCTATGGATCGTCTGGGCGCTGGGCGACGGCCTGTTGCTGCAGTGGGTCTTTCGGGTCGCGGACGCGTCCTTCGAGGCGGCGGACAGTTTCATCGAGCCCGACATCGCCCAGCCGACCTCGCCCTTGAAGTCGGGCGGACCGGGATCGCTGATCGACTGGCAGGAGATGGGGCGCTGGGGCCGCTTCTTCGCCGCCCGCGGCCCGACGCGCGAGGATATCGCCGCCTTCGCCGGACCGGATGCCATGGAGCCGCTGCGGGTCTATGTGGGCCGCCGCTCGGCCGACACGGCCGAGGCGCGGGCCGATCTCGCGCTGCGCGAGTTGATCCGCGTCGGCGCCTTCGAGCGCAAGGCCCTGATCGTCGCGGTGCCCGTGGGCACCGGCTGGATGGACCCCGGCGCGCATGACACGATCGAATACATGCTCGGCGGCGACGTGGCGACGGTCGGGGTGCAGTATTCCTACCTGACCAGCGTGCTGTCGCTGCTCCAGCATCCCGAATACGGCGTCGAGCAGGCGGCGGCGCAGTTCGAGGCGATCTATAACTACTGGACGCGGTTGCCGCGGGCGACGCGACCCAAGCTCTATGTCTTCGGCCTGAGCCAGGGGGCCTTCAATTCGCAGGCGACGCTGCCACTGCTCGACCTTTTCGCGGATCCGATCGACGGGGCGCTCTGGACTGGCTCGCCGTTCTTCAGCAGCTTCTGGGCCATGGTGCGCGATGGGCGGACGCCCGACAGCCCCGCTTGGCGGCCGCGCTTCGGCAACGGCTCGCTGGCGCGGGTGATGAACCAGCAGGGCGCGGATCCCGACTACGCGGACGTGCCCTGGGGACCGACGCGGCTCGTCTTTCTCAACTACGGCAGTGACCCGATCGTGGCCTTCACCTCCGCCGCCGGGGTGCATCCCCCGGCCTGGCTGAAACCGCCGCGCGCGCCCGATGTCTCGCCGGCGCTGCGTTGGTATCCGGTCGTGACCATGTTCCAGCTCGCCCTCGATTCCGCGATCTCGCTCGAAGTGCCCCGCCACGGGCACAACTACGCCGCCGAGGACTATATCGACGCCTGGGCCGAAACCGCCGCCCCCGAAGGCTGGACGCCAGTGCGCGCCGCGACGCTGAAAGCGATCTTCAAGCGCGCGGCCGCCGGGCAGATCGAAGAGGAGAAGTAGTAGTCCGGGGCGTCCGTCGCACATATCCCGCGCGGCCGCGGACCTGCCAGTGGCAGGCAGCGCGGTCGTCCGCCGGCGGAGGGTGCGAGGGGGTGAAGATTTTCCGGGCGAACCAATCGTGGCGGATGTTCCCGCTCGACCATCGCAGATGGTCGTGCCCCGGCGGGGCACATGGTTCGCGCGGCTGACCCGCTCGTCACCTGCTTCGCGCCAAATACGATTACGCCCGCGCCACCGGCCTCAACCGTTGATTTCGGCGTCATTTTGAATTACTCGTCTTTAAGTTGTTTTTTATGGGTGTTACTCTCTCATGACCAGAGCCCTCGCCGTGCCGCGTTCCGGTCGTTCCTCCCGCCGCGCTCTCGTGCTCGCCGCGCTCCTCGCTGGCGCGGCCGCGCCAGCGTTGGCGCAGGCTCCGGCCGGCGGGCGGGTGCTGTCGGGATCGGCGGCGATCGCCCAGAGCGCAGGCCACACCACGATCACCCAGAGCAGCGAGCGCGCGGTGATCCGCTGGAGCGGCTTCGACGTCGGCAAGACCCATCGGGTGGATTTCGATCAGCCGGGCCGAAGCTCGGCCACGCTGAACCGGGTGATCTCGATGCGCGGCAGCGTCATCGAGGGCGCGATCCACGCACCGGGCACCGTCATCATCCAGAACAGCGCCGGCGTGCTCTTCACCGGCACCGCCAGGGTCGATACCGGCGGGCTCGTCGCCACCAGCCAGTGGGTCGATTCCGACCCGTTCATGACCACCGGCCACCTCGGCATCGGCGGCGAGGGCGATCGCGACGCGCCGGTGGTCAATGAGGGCGAGATCACAGTGCGCAACGCCGGCCTCGCGGCGCTGGTCGGCGCCAAGGTCCGCAATTCCGGCGTCATCGTCGCCGACAGGGGCACGGTGGCGCTCACCTCCGGCCGGCGCACGACCATCGACCTCGGCGGCGACGGCGTGGCGCGGATCGCGGTCTTCGGCAACGCCGCCACCGGATCCAAAATCGAGAACAGCGGCGTGATCGACGTCGGCGAGGGCCGCGTCGTCATTACCGCCGGCGACGCGGCGCGCGCGCTCGACAATGTCATCAACACCACCGGCGTGATCCGTGCCACCTCCGGCACCGGCGCGGGCGGCGGCGTACGGCTCGTTGGACAAGGTACCGGCCGGGTGCGGATCGCCGGCGCGATCGAGGCACGGGGCGCGACCCGCGGAGGCGAGATTTCCACGACCGGCGCCACGCTCGCGGTCGAGGGCGGCGGGACGCTCGATGCCCGCGGCGGGATCGACGGCGGCGCGATCCTGCTCGGCGACCTCGGCCCGCTCCGGCGGCCGGACAGCCTCGTGCTCGACCGGACGGCGCGCCTGCTCGCCGATGGCGCCGCGGGCGCGGGCGGCCAGATCGTCGCGCTGTCCGACGGCGCGGCGGAGATCGAGGCGACACTGTCCGCGCTCGGCGGCGGCGGCGGCGGCTCGGTCCGCACCATCGCCCCCGACCTCGGTATCGGCGAGGCGGCTTCCGTTTCTGTCGGTCCAGGTGGCGACTGGCTTGTCGGCACAACCAATGCCCGCCTAGCGACCGGGTCGAGCACCCCGCGCTATGCCATCGACCGGCTCGCGATCATCGAGGCGCTGAACGGCGGCGGCGACGTGACGGTCGCGGCTACCGAGGACGTCGTGGTGGCGCGGGAACTCGCCTGGTCCGGCACCGGCGACCTCGACCTTCGCGCCGATCGCGACGCGACGATCGGCGCGGCTGTCACTTCCGGCGGGACCGGGGATTTCACCGCGACCGCCGCGCGCGAGTTCCGCCTCGGCGCCTCGGTGACGGCGACCGGAGTCGGGGACGTGGCCCTGACCGCCGAGACCGGGGATCTCCTGGTCGTCGGCGCCGAGGTCGAAGTCGCCACCAACAGCGGCGCGCTCGATTTCGACGCGACCGAGGGATCGGTGCTGCTGATCCCGGTCGGCGCGCTCAAGGTCGCGTCCGCCTCCGGCGACATCACGCTCAATGCCGGCACCGCGATCCAGATCTGGGGCACCATGACGGGCGGCGCGGCGCTCAGCGCCACCGCGCCGGAGATCGGCATCACCGCCGCCGAGGTGACGGCGCGCGGCGGCCTCTCGATGGTCGCCAACGACCGGATCACCGTCGATGGCGGCACCGTCGCGGCGCTCGGCGGCGGCGCGCTGGAGCTCCAGGCGCCGACACAGGCCTGGAACGGCGCGGTCGCCTCGGGCACTGGCGCGGCGGATGGCGGCGGCGTGCTGCTCTCCGGCGCGATCACCGCGGGCGTCGCCCCGACCTTCGGGCTTCGCCCGGGTGCGAGCTTCGCGCTGCTTGCCACCGCGCCGGGCGGAGCGGCGTCCTCCTATGCCTCTCCGCTCGGCTTCGCGGTCTCGACCTCGGGCCGCGGCGCCATCGCCATCGGCGCGCCGGTCACCGCCGCCAGCGTCGCCCTGACCAGCCAGGAAGGCGTCGCCCTCGGGGTCGGCGCCCGGATCGAAGGCACCGGCCCCGGCGACGCCGTGGTGCTGGCCGCCGGGCGGTCGCTCGACAACGCCGCCGGGGCCGATGCGCTGACCGCGAGCGCCGGTCGCTGGCTGCTCTATCTCGACGAATTTTCCAGCCTGACTGGGGTGAAACCTGCGTCGGGAACGCCGGACCTCTACGGCCGAACCTTCGCCGACGCCCCTCCCGTGACGCTGGCGGGCTTCGCGGGGGATCGCGTGATCTGGGGCGAGGCGCCGGTGCTGACCATCACCGCCGGTTCCGGCGAAAGGGTCTATGGCGGCGCGGCGACAAGCCTCGGCTACACGCTCGCGGGCTTCCGCGCCGGCGATGGCGCCGAAACCGCGCTCGACGGCGCCCCGGTCGTCACGAGCGCCGGCAACGCGCTCGGCGCCGATGCCGGCCGCTATGCGACCACCGCCGAGGCGACGGCTTCGGCGCAGGGCTATCGCCTCGCCTTCGTCGGCGGCGCGCTCGAGGTGACACCGGCGCCGCTGACCGTCACCGCCTTCGGCACCCGGACCTACGGCGCGGCGACGGCGAGCTACGCGCCACGCGTCGCCGGCCTTGTCGCGGGCGACACCGCGGCCGACCTCGGCGGCGAACTCGACTTCACCACGCCGGCGACGCGGACGAGCGGGGTCGGCAGCTATGCCCTGCTCGGCGCGGGACTGCGGAGCGGCAACTACACGATCGGCTATGAGACCGGCGCCCTCACCATCACACCGGCGCAACTGACCGTCGCCGTCGACAATGCCTCGCGCAGGTTCGACACGCCGAACCCCGGATTTACCGCCACCTATTCCGGTTTCGTACTTGGCCAGGGCACCGGGGACCTCAATGGCGCGCTCACCTTTGCCACCGATGCGACGCGGACCAGCCCGGCGGGCAACTACGCCGTCACCGCCTCCGGGCTTGCAAGCGGGAACTACCTGTTCAACTACGTGCCCGGCACGCTGCGGGTCACTCCGCCCACCGCGAACCTCGCCGCGCAGGTGCGGCGCTTCGGCCGCGGAAGCCGGCCCTTCACACCCGGCGACGCCAGCTTTCGCACGACGAGCGCCGAGGCGCCGCCGGCGATCGACAATCCCTTCGAACTCACCTACTCGCTCGGCGAGGTCGGTCGTCTGACCGCGCGCGGAGCACAGGGCTTCACCCCGGCGTCGGGCGGCGCCCCGGCCGACACCCAGGGCTTCGTCCCCGCCGCCGGCGGCGACGGCGGGGCGGCCGGCGGGGGCGCGGCGGCGGGCGGCTGCTCGGGCTCGGTCAATACGGGCGACACCGGGGTCTGCGCGCTCGAGACCCAGCCGGAATCGTTCTGGCAGACCACGGGCGGGACATTGTGAGACGCGTCCTCGCCACGCTCCTCTGGCTCGCGCCGGCCGCGGCCTTCGCCCAGTCGCCGGAGCAGTTCCTGCCGCGCGAGCCCGACACCCGCCCGCGCCCGGGCCGCGAGGTCACCGCGCCGGAGCGTCCCGAGACCGCCCGGCCGGTCGCCCCGCCCGCCGACGGCGAATTCATCCTGACCCGCGTGATCCTCGACGGCGCGACCGTGCTCGGCCCGACCGAGCTCGAACCGCTCTGGGCCGGGCTCATCGGCCAGCCGGTCACCGTCGCGACGCTCGACTCGGTCGCGGCCGCCGTCACCGCCGCCTATCGGGCGCGCGGCTTCATCCTGTCCCAGGCCGTGATCCCCGAGCAGACCGTGACCGGCGGCGCCGTCCGCCTCCAGGTGATCGAAGGCTTCATCGACCGGGTCACGATCGAAGGCGGCGCGCCGAACCAGCGGGTGATCGGCGACCGGCTGTTCGCGCCCGTCGCCGCCGACCGCCCCCTGCGGCTGCGCAGTCTGGAACGCGGTGTGCTGCTGGCCCGCGACACCTTCGGCGGCGCGGTGGAAACCGTGCTCGAACCCTCGCCGGACACGTTCGCCGCCGCCAATCTCGGCGTGCTGGTGACGCCTGACCCGTGGCGCGGCTTCGCCGCCGCGGACAATCGCGGCTCACGGCTCTATGGCCCGCTGACCGGGAGCGCGGGGGTCAGCTTCTTCAATCTCCTTGGCTTCAACGAGCAGATCGACGCGCTGGTGGCGGGGGCGATCGACGGCTCGCTCGGCTATGGGCAGTTGCGGCTGGAGGCGCCGATCACGCCGCTGCTCGGCACCTGGCTCGACGGGGCCCGTCTGGTGCTCGAGGCGGACGGGAGCCGCGCCGACCCCGACCTCTCGCAGAGTGGCTCGCCCGAGGATCTCGATGTCGTTCAGCATGAGACCAACGCCCGGGGCGGCGTCTTCGTGCCCTTCATCCGCTCGCGCTCGCAGAACCTCTTCGGCCGGCTGATGCTCGACTGGCAGCGGAGCGAGAGCGAGACCGACTTCGCCGGCGACGGGGAGACCGCGCTCGACAAGCTGCTCGTGCTCGAGGCGCGCATGACCTGGGACGTGGCCGACAGCTTCAATGGTGTGTCGCTGATCGACGCGAGCCTGCGCCAGGGACTTTCCATCAACGGTCTGACCGAGATCGGCGACGAAGGCCCGGCCGCCGGCGAGCCGAACTTCACCCGCGTCGCCCTGACCGTCTCGCGCCTGCAACGTCTCCGGGACAGTGACTGGTCGCTCTATGGTGAGCTGATCGGCCAGTTCGCAAGCACGACCCTGCCGAGTTCGGAGCGTTTCGCGCTCGGCGACGCCACCATCGGGCGGGGCTTCGCGCCGGGCAATACCACTGGTGATTCCGGCTATGGCGGCCGGCTGGAACTGCGCCGCTATGTCGGGTCGGCGCCGTTCGGCGGCGCGATCGAGGCGACCGAGCTCTATGTCTTCGGCGACTATGGCGCGGCCTACGACCGCTCGATCGACCGGGACGGCGAAAGCTGGCAGCGCCTCGGCTCGCTCGGCTTCGGCGCGCGGATCGACGTGACGCCGTGGCTGACCCTGACGCCGGAGATCGCGCGCCAGACCTCGGGCGTCGCCACCGACACCACGGATCCCGACCACGAGACCCGCGCCTATCTCGGCCTCGTCGCCCGCTTCTGACGCCGGGGCACGCCCGGCCGCGTGTGGAAATCACACGCCCGCCGGACAGTGCGCTGGACGGGGAGAACTCCCGCGCCTAGAACGGCCAGAGACCTCGAGGGAGCGAATGCGCATACTCATCACCAATGACGACGGCATCGCCGCCCCGGGCCTCGCCGTCGCCGAGGCGATCGCGGCCGAGATCGCCGGCCCCTCGGGCGAGGTCTGGGTCGTGGCGCCCGCCTTCGAGCAATCCGGCGTCTCGCACTGCATCTCCTACATCCGCCCGATGCGGCTGGAACAGCTCGAGGCGCGGCGCTTCGCGGTCGAAGGCTCGCCGGCGGACTGCGTGCTGGCGGGGATCGGCGAGATCCTCGACGGACCGCCCGACCTCGTGCTGTCGGGGGTGAATCGCGGCCATAATGTCGCCGAGGACACGCTCTATTCCGGCACGATCGGTGGCGCCATGGAAGGCGCGCTGCACGGCTTTCGCGCCGTGGCCATGTCGCAATACTACGGCCCGACCGCCGGCCCCGACCCTTTCGGCGCGGCCCGCGCGCATGGCGCGGCGGTGGTGCGCCGGCTGCTCGATGGGGCGGATTGGTCGCGGCGGCCCTATGCCGGATTTTACAATGTCAATTTTCCCGCCCTGCCGCCGGGCGAGGTCAAGGGCCTGCGCGCCACCGTTCAGGGCCACCGGACCGGCCACACCTTCGGCGTACAGCCGCAGACCTCGCCGAACGGCCGGCGCTATCTGTGGCTGACGCACGGGCATGGCAATGCCGACAGCGCGCCGGGCTCGGATTCCCGCGACTGCCACGACGGCTACGTCACGGTCACGCCGCTCTGCGCGGACCTGACGGCGCGTGATCTCATCACCTCGCTCGAACGGGCGCTCACCTAGGAGACGGACCCGCCCATGGATGATCGCGCCGAGCGCCAGATGCAGTTCGTCTTTGCCCTGCGCTCGCACGGCGTCACCAATTCGGCCGTCCTGAAGGCGATGGAGGCGACGCCGCGCGCCGACTTCCTGGAAGGCATCTTCCAGGATCGCGCCTTCGAGGACGTGCCGCTGCCCATCGCCTGCGGCCAGACCATCAGCCAGCCGACGGTGGTCGGACTGATGACCCAGGCGCTCGACGTGACCAAGCGCTGCAAGGTGCTCGAGATCGGCACCGGCTCGGGCTATCAGGCGGCGATCCTCGCCCGGCTGGCGCGAAGGGTCTATTCGGTCGAGCGGCATCGGCCGCTGGCGCTGCGCGCCCGGGCGCTGCTGCAGCGGCTGGAGCTTGGCAATATCACCGTGGTGCTCGGCGACGGCTCGCTCGGCCTGCCGGAACAGGCGCCCTTCGACCGCATCCTGCTGACCGCCGCCGCCGAGGATCCGCCGCGCCCGTTGCTCGATCAGCTGCGCGTCGGCGGGATCATGGTGCTGCCCGTCGGCCAGAGCAACGCGGTCCAGACGCTGATCCGGGTGGAAAAGACCGAGGCTGGGCTGGAATACACCGACCTCGGCGCGGTGCGGTTCGTGCCTCTTGTCGAGGGCCTCGCCGAGGATGTACTGGATTAGCGCAACAAGGGGACGGAACCGGAGAGGGTCCAGAATGCGCCATCTAAGCGGAACGCGGCCGGCCCGTCCGGTTCCGGCCCTGATCTCCGCGCTCGCGCTCAGCCTCGCCCTCGGGCTGTCGGCCTGCGGTCCCTTCGTCAACCCGCTCGCCACCGCGCCGGCGACCGTGCCGAACGCGCCGCCGGATTCGCGCGGCGTCATCACCTATGCGACCTATCAGGTGGTGGTCGCGCGTGATGGCGACACGGTGGAGAGCGTGGCGAACCGGCTCGGCATCGCGCCGGCCGATCTCGCGGCGCGGAATTCGTTGCCAAAGACCTTCCAGCTGCGCCAGGGCGAGATCCTGCTGCTGCCCGACAGCTTCCCGCGCACCGATCCCGGCTTTGGCGGAGATGTCAGCACCCAGCCGCTCGGCTGGAGTCCGGAGCGCGCGGCGCAGGCGATCGACGGCCCGGGTTCGGCCAGCACGGTGCCGTCCGCCGCGACGCCGACGGCGCCGCCCGCCAAGGCCAGTCCGTTCCAGAACGGCCAGACCGAGCCGCTGATCGACCCGGTACGCCATCGGGTCGAGGCGGGCGAGACCGCCTATTCGATCGCGCGCCTCTATGGCGTCTCGGTTACCGCGCTGGCCTCGTGGAACGGGCTCGGCCCCGACCTCGCGGTGCGCGAGAACCAGGAACTGCTGATCCCGATCGTCAGCGGCGCGAACCAGATCGGCGGCGATACCGCCCCCGGCCAGGGCACCGAGGTGGCCGCGCCGCCCAGCGCCGCCGCGCCGCTGCCGAAGGACATCACGCCCGGCACGACTCCGGCGTCGCCCGATCTCGGCCAGTACCGCACACCCCAGGGTGGGCGGCTGGAAGCGCCGGTCAAGGCAAAGGTCAGCCGGCCCTACAATACCGCGAGCCCGAACGGCGTCGGCTTCGCCGTCGCGGCCGGAACGCCGGTCCGCGCCGCCGCCGCCGGCGAGGTCGCGCTGATCTCCGAAGAATTGGGCGGACTCGGCACCATCATCCTCATTCGTCACCAGGATGACCTGATGACCACCTACAGCACCTTGTCCGACGTCACGGTGAAGAAGGGCCAGACCGTCACCGCCGGCCAGAAGATCGGTGTCGTCGCCGCCCGCGACCGGCCGGAGCTCCAGTTCGACGTCTTCCGCGGCACCACCAGCGTCGATCCGACGACCTATCTCGGCAACTGACGCGGCGCCATCGGGCGATCGCATGTTGCGATCGCGACCGTCGGCGAGATCGCAAAGCCCGGGCCTCGCCGGGGCATGACCGTTTTCAACGGTCACGCCCGGCGTGACCGCCACGTTTATCCGCACGGATGACATCTGGACCCCTCGCACCCTCTGCAACCTTGCTCCGGCCGCGGGGATGTCTTCGGGGGTTCGGCGAAAGATGAACGTGGCATCAATCGCAGTCACCCTTTGACCCGCCCAGCCAAGCCTTGCGTCCACATCGTGATCATCTAAAATCTATAGAGTTAGTCGTGATTCGGAGTTTCGCATGGATGGCGGGATCGTAGGGCTGTCCGGCAGTGTCGGCCGGCCTTCCCGGACGCGGGTTCTCGTGGAGGCGGCGGTCCATCGCGCGGCCATGCGATATGGTCGCCGGCCGAGCGTGATCGGTCCGCCGGATCTGTCGCCCTCGCCTGGAAGCGCGGCCCCGCTGTCGGACCTCGATAGCGGTGCCAGGTCGCTCGTCGAGAGCATCGTTTCCGCCGAGGCGCGGACGCTGGCAACCGGGGTCCATGCCTTCGACGACGATTTCGGCAACGGCGCGCCGGCCTCCGCCGCTCTGCTCGATCGCGCGGTCGCGCGGTTCGCCCCCTTTCTCAACGCGCCGCTGGCCGCGACCGCGGCGCCGACGCGCGCGCATGTCGGCGGCGGGCTCTGACATGCGCGACACTCGCGACGAGCCCGAGGAGAAGCTGGAGAGCTGGTCGCGGCGCGCTCGCCCGGTGGTCGCGATCCTCGGCGGCGGCGTGTCGGGCGCCGCGACCGCGTTTCATCTCGCCGGCCTGACGTCTCCCGGGGAGGTCGAGATCGTCGTCGTGGAGCCGCGGCCGGCGCTCGGGCGCGGCCTTGCCTATTCGACCGATGATCCGACCCATCGGGTCAATGTTCCGGCGGCGCGGATGACGCTGATCGCCGAGACCCCGGAGCATTTCATCGACTGGCTCGCGGCGGAGCGGATTCGGATGTCGCCGGGGACGTTGACCCTCCGCGGCGACTATTTTCCCGAGCGGCGGATCTTCGGACAGTACATGAGCGCCCAGCTCGAACCCTATCTTGCGAGCGGCGCGATCCGCCATGCCCGGGCATCGGCGGTCGCGGTGGCGCGAACCGACGGGCACTATCGCGTCACGCTGTCGGACAAGAGCGCGATCGAGGCCGATTTCGTCGTGCTGGCCATGACCCACCCGAACCCGCGCCCGCCGCGCGCGCTCGACGCGGTTGCTGGGTCGCCCCGGGTCTTCGCCGATCCCTACGACACCGCGCGGATCGCGACGATCGATGGCGACGCGAATGTGCTCGTCGTCGGCACGGGCCTGACAGCGGCGGACATCGTGGCGAGCATCACGGCCCGCGTTTTCCGGGGCAGGATTACATGCCTCTCCCGCCACGGGTTGCGCTCGCGCGGGCACGGCGTCGTCGCCCGCGCCAGCGGCGCCGACTTCGCCGCGGAACCGGAACGATCCGCCGTCGGCCTGCTGCGCCGCGTCCGGCGGTCGGTGGCGGACGACGCGGCCGAAGGCCAGAGCTGGCACGCGACGCTCGACCGGGTCCGCGAGCAGGGCGCGGCGATCTGGGCGGGCCTCGATCCCGCGTCGCGACGGCGGATCGTGCGCCATCTGCGCCGCTTCTGGGATGTGCACCGCTTTCGCATCGCGCCCCAGATCGAGGAGGTGCTCGACGCGACGGCGGCCGCGGGGCGGCTGTCGATCGTCGCCGCGAGCCTGGTCGATGCCCGCGAGACGGAAGCCGGGATCGTAGTGGACTATCGCCCGCGCGGCGGGGCCGCGGTCGTCGCCGCGCGGTTCGACGCCGTCGTGGTGACCACGGGGCCCGATCACGCGGACGTGGCGCGGTCCAATCCCGTGCTGCGCGGCCTCGGCGCGGAAGGGCTGCTCTGTCCCGACCCGCTCGGCCTCGGGATTCACGTCGCCGACGACTGCCACGCGGTCGGCGCCGACGGAAATCCTTCGGAGACGCTGCTCGTGGCGGGGCCGCTCGCCCGCGGCCATGTCGGCGAGCTCATGGGAATACCGGAAGTCACGCGACATGGCGAGCGCGTGGCGCGGACGATCGCCCGGCGGATCAAGGCCGAGGCTTGCGATGGCGCGCCGGAAGACCGGCGCAGGAAGAGGATGGAACAGGAATGATGATCACGCGAAGGGCGTTCGGCGCGGGGCTGGCCGGAACGGCGGGCCTGCTCTGGAGCGGGCGCGTCCTGGCGGCCGGGGTCTCCGAGGTCAGGATCGGCTTCCAGAAGACCAACCTGCCGGTGGTGGCGCAACGCGAAAAGACCATCGAGGCCGCGCTCGGGCCGGACGTGGCGGTGAAGTGGGTCGAATTCACCGCGGGCCCGCCGCTGGTCGAGGCGCTGAACGTC
Organism: uncultured Amaricoccus sp.; assembly: GCF_937891315.1. Taxonomy (GTDB): domain Bacteria; phylum Pseudomonadota; class Alphaproteobacteria; order Rhodobacterales; family Rhodobacteraceae; genus Amaricoccus. Next base: position 15,656 of record NZ_CALAGI010000101.1, read on the forward strand.
GGCGCGATCGACCTCGGCTGGACCGGGGATGCCCCGCCGATCTTCGGACAGGCGGCGGGGGCGGCGATCTCCTATGTCGCGGCGCTGCCGCCGAACGGCCTCGGGGAGGCGATCATCACCAAGGCCGACAGCGGTATCGCCACGGTGGCCGACCTCAAGGGCCGGACGGTCGCGGTCGGCAAGGGCACGAGCGCGCAGAACCTGCTCGTGGCGGCGGTCGAGGCCGCCGGGCTCGGCTACGACCAGATCACCCCGACCTATCTGGCACCGGCGGACGGCGCGGCGGCCTTCGCCGCGGGACAGGTCGACGCATGGTCGGTCTGGGATCCGTTCCTCGCCATCGCCGAGACGCGCTACCAGCCGAAAGTCCTCGCGCGGGCGAGCGACATCCTGAAGGTGAACACCTACTTCCTCGGCAACCGCGATTTCGTCGCCGCCAATCCCGAGACCACGAAGAAGGTGCTCGCCGGGCTCAGGTCCGCCGCCGCCTGGGCCGACGTGCACCGGACGGAGGTGGCGCAGGCGCTGCACGACGTCACCGGCGTACCCATCGAGGCGCAGGCGCTCGCCGCCGGCCGCGCGGAGTTCGGCATCTTCGAGATCACGCCCGAGATCATCGCCAACCAGCAGGAGACGGCCGACCGCTTCTTCCGCCTCGGCCTTCTGCCCAAGGAAATCAAGGTCGCGGAGGCGGTCTGGGTTCCGCCCGCGACCTGAACGAACCCGGAGGAGGTTCCGAGGCGGTGACCCGCGTCGGTCCAAAGGCGCGTGCCTGCCAGCGGACACTCGCCGGCGAATTCCATGGCCTCGGCATCCTGCCGAAGGCGCTCAACATCGAGGACATTGTCTGGCAGCCAAAGGCCGCCCGATCGCACGGAGGCATCCGATGACGAAACCCATCGATTTCCTGTGGTTCATCCCGACGTCGGGCGACGGCGCCTACCTCGGCGCGTCGGACCTCAGTCGCGGACCGGACTATCCCTATCTGCGCGACATCGCCGTCGCGGTGGATCGGCTCGGCTACAAGGGGGTGCTTCTGCCCACCGGGGTCGCCTGCGAGGAATCCTTCGTCATGGCCGCCGCGCTGGCGCCGGTGACGCAGCGGCTGAAGTTCCTCGTCGCCATCCGGCCCGGCGTCGCCTCGCCCGCCTACTATGCGCGGCTCGCCTCGACGCTCGACCGGGTGTCGAACGGACGGCTCCTGCTCAATATCGTCGTTGGCGGCAACCCGGCGGAACTCGCCGGAGACGGCGTCTTTCTCGCGCATGACGAACGCTACGGTCACGCCGAGGAATTCTTCACCGTTTTCGAGGAACTGCTGGCCAAGGGCGCGGCCACTCTCGACGGCGAGCACATCAAGGCGATCGGCGCGCGCCTCGGCTATCCGCCGGTGCAGGGCCCGCGGCCGCCGCTCTATTTCGGGGGTTCATCGGACGCCGGCATCGACTTCGCCGCCGGCCGGGTCGACAAGTATCTGACCTGGGGCGAGCCGCCGGCGCAGGTCGCCGAGAAGATCGGCAAGGTCCGCGCCGCGGCGGCGAGGACCGGGCGCGACGTAACCTTCGGTATCCGCCTGCATTTCATCGTCCGCGAGACCGACGACGAGGCCTGGGAGGCGGCCGGCCGGTTGATCTCGAAGCTGGACGACGCGACGATCGAGGAGGCCCGCCAGCGCTTTGTCAAGGAGAGCGACAGCGTCGGCCAGCAGCGGATGTTCGCGCTGCATGGCGGCCGTCGCGACAAGCTGGAGGTATCGCCGAACCTCTGGGCCGGCGTCGGCCTGGTTCGTGCCGGCGCCGGCACCGCGCTTGTCGGCTCGCCCGAGACGGTGGCCGAAAGGCTGCGCGAATATCAGGAGATCGGCATCGATACCGTGATCGGCTCCGGCTATCCGCATCTCGAGGAAGCCTACCGCGTCGCGGAGCTGCTGTTTCCGGCTCTCGGTCTCGGTACGACCGAGGGCGCCGGCGGCTTTCTCAACGAGTTCGGCCAGAAGCGCGTCTTCGCCGGCGGCAGCCACGGCGGCAACCTCCGCGCCGCGTCCTGAACCCGACCAGGGAGAGCAATCGATGACCCAACGCGGAACCGTTTCCCCCCGCCTCCGAGCCTCGGGGAGCGGCATGAGCTTCCCCTATCGCGCCCTGATCGGCTGGCTGCTGCCGCTGACCATCCTCATTGTCTGGGAGGCGCTGGCGCGGGCCGGCCTCATCGCCGCGAACGTTCTGCCCGCGCCCTCCGCCGTGGTCGTCGCGTTCCGGGACCTCCTCGTCTCCGGCGAACTCCTCCGCAACGTCGGTGTCTCGAGCTGGCGGGCGCTCACCGGTTTCGCCATTGGCGGCTCGATCGGTTTCGCCCTCGGCCTCGCCAACGGCCTGTCGCGGCTGTCGCGCGACATGACGGACACCACGCTGCAGATGGTGCGCAACATTCCGCACCTCGCGCTCATCCCGCTCGTCATCCTCTGGTTCGGGATCGACGAGGAGGCGAAGCTGTTCCTCGTGGCGCTCGGCGTGTTCTTCCCGATCTATGTGAACACGCTCCTCGGGATTCAGGGCGTCGATCCGCAGCTGGTCGAGATGGGCCGCATCTATGGCATGGGGCCGTTCACGCTGTTTCGCCGGGTGATCTTGCCCGGGGCGCTGCCCTCGATCTTCACCGGCCTGCGCTACGCGCTCGGCATCATGTGGCTGACGCTGATCGTCGCCGAGACG
>NZ_CALAGI010000102.1 GCF_937891315.1 uncultured Amaricoccus sp.
CCGAGGGCCTCGGCGAGGTGCAGGAGATGATCGACATCTGCGACTTCGCCGTCGGCCTCTCCCGCCAGATCCACGGCCTGACCATCGCCACCGAGCGGTCCGACCATCGCATGATGGAGACCTGGCATCCGCTCGGCGTGGTCGGGATCATCACCGCCTTCAACTTCCCGGTCGCGGTCTGGAGCTGGAACGCCGCGCTCGCGCTGGTCTGCGGCGACAGCGTGATCTGGAAGCCGTCGGAGAAGACCACCCTCACCGCGCTGGCCACCGAGGCGATCTTCAACCGCGCCCTCGCCCGGTTCAGGGCCGGGGGCGGCGCAGCGCCGGACGGCCTCGCGCAGGTCTTCCCCGGCACCCGCGCGGTCGGCGAGGCGCTGGTCGATCATCCGAAGGTGCCGCTCGTCTCGGCGACCGGATCGACGGCGATGGGACGGGCGGTCGGGCCGCGGCTCGCCGCGCGCTTCGCTCGCGCCATTCTCGAACTCGGCGGCAACAACGCGGCCATCGTCACCCCCACCGCCGACCTCGACCTGACGCTGCGCGGCGTCGCCTTCGCCGCGATGGGAACGGCGGGCCAGCGCTGCACCAGCCTGCGCCGACTGTTCGTGCATGAAAGCATCTATGACGCGCTCGTCGGCCGCCTTCGGAGCGCCTATGCTTCGGTCTCCGTCGGCGATCCGCTCCAGGGCAACCTCGTCGGCCCGCTGATCGACAGGGCCGCCCATGACGCGATGCAGGCCGCGCTCGCGAGCGCGACGGCGGCCGGCGGATCGGTCTCGGGCGGCGAACGGCAAGACGTGGGCAACGCCGACGCCTATTATGTCCGCCCCGCGCTCGTCGAGATGCCGAGGCAGGAAGGCACGGTCGAGGCCGAGACCTTCGCGCCGATCCTCTATGTCATGAAGTACCGCGACATCGAGGAGGCGCTGGCGCTGCACAACGCCGTGCCGCAGGGATTGTCCTCGTCGATCTTCACCAACGACCTGCGCGAGGCGGAGCTTTTCCTCTCCGCCCGCGGGTCGGACTGCGGCATCGCCAATGTCAACATCGGCCCGTCCGGCGCCGAGATCGGCGGGGCATTCGGCGGCGAGAAGGAAACCGGCGGCGGTCGCGAGTCCGGCTCGGACGCGTGGAAGGCCTACATGCGCCGGGCGACCAATACCATAAACTACGGCCTGACCCTGCCCCTCGCGCAGGGCGTGAAGTTCGATGTCGAGTAGAGGTCAGGGCGGCGCAAGGAACGCGCCGAGCATCCTTCTTCAGGCGAGCGGCGGCCCGATGATGTCGATGCCGTTCGCGGCGCAGGCTCGGGTGAGGGCGCCGATCATCGCGGCGTCGGGGACGACATGATCGGGCAGACCCTCGCCGGTGGCCGGGCGGGAGACCGAACGCACCATGGTCTCGAAGTCGGCCCCGCGGGTGACTGTCAGGCAATGGGCGCCTTCCGGGCTCACGACGCGGTAGTGATGCGCCACGCCCTTTGGCGCGAGCAGCGTCTCACCCGGACCAGCCTCGAACTCGCGGACGCCGACGCGGAACCGCAGGCGTCCTTCGAGGATATGGAACAGCTCGTCCTCGGCGCGATGGATATGCAGGGGCGGCGAGTCGCCGTGCGGCATCCAGTGCTCGATCACGCTGAGGCCGTCCGCGCCGTCGATCGAGGCGACGCGGATCGCGACGCGGCTGTTGCCGAACCAGAGATGCGGCGCTTCCGCGGTTCCGGCGGTGATCGTCGAGACAAAGGTCATCGTTCTCGCTCCTTGATGCGAATGTTTCCTGAAAATTCGGGGGCGGACGCTCATCGCGGTGTCCGACGAGAGACTGATAGTCCGACGACGGCGGCGGCGCTTCCTAATTGCTTCCTAACGCCGCGCGTGCATTCCTAAATCTTCCCTAAAGGCAAAGGACTCGGACCGCGGTATCATGGTGATCGCCCCCGATCTCGCCCGCTTCATCGCGGGACCGGTGCTGATGACGCTCGGCACCCGGGACGCCTCCAACCGGCCAATGATCGCCCGTGGCAGCGGCGGCCGCGTGGCGAAGGATTCCGGTCGGGTGGAGGTCGCCGTCTCGGCGAGGCTTTGGCCCGAGACCATCGCCAATGTGCGTGACAACGGCATGTTCACGGTGACCTTCGTGGAACCGGCCACCTACCGCGCCTTCCAGCTCAAGGGCCGCGCCGTGGTCCGGGATCCGGACGCGACCGAAGTGGCGCGCGCCTGGGCCTTTGTCGCGGAGACGGAACGGCTGATGACCAATCTCGGTGTCCCGATTGACCTCACCCGCTACTGGCTGACGGCGCACGACGTCATGATCGTCTCGCTCGCGGTCGATCGGGCGTTCGAGCAGACCCCGGGGCCGCGCGCCGGTGTGGCGCTGGCATGAGCGCCCCCCGGCTCTCCGACCTGCGTGACTGTTTCGAGGGCGTGATCCCCTCGATCGTCGCCACCAGTTCCGAGGACGGAATGCCGAACGTCTCCTATCTCAGCCACGTGGAGCGCATCGACGATCGGCACGTCGCCTTGTCGAACCAGTTCTTCGGCAAGACCGCGGCCAACCTGCGGGCCAATCCGCGGGCCAGCGTGATGCTCGTCGATGGTATCACCGGCCGGCAGTTCCGACTTGCCGTGACCTGGCTGCGCAACGAATGCGAGGGGCCGCTCTTCGAGGCGATGGCGGCGAGCCTGCGCGCCTCGAGCGCACAGGTGGGCATGGCCGAGATCATGCGGCTCGACAGCGTCGACATCTTCCGGGTCGAATCGATCGACGCGCTTCCCCATCCCGACGGACTCGCTCCGCCGCCCACGACGCCGGCCCGATCGGGCCTCGCCCAGGCGGCGGAGGCGGTCGCCCGCGTCGCGGCGGAGACCGAGACGGCGCGCATCGTCGAGGCCCTGCTCGAAGGCACGCGGGCGATGCTGCGCTGTCCGGGCGTGATCCTGTTCCAGCACGACCCGTCGCGCGGCGCGCTGGTGACGCTGGCCAGTCGCGGCTATCCCTTGTCGGGCGCCGGATCCGAGATCGCGATCGGCGAGGGGATCGCCGGCGCGGCGGCCGAGTCGCGGCGGGCGGTCCGCGTCAGCGACATGAGCCGCGTTCGCCGCTTCGGCGCCGCGATCCTCGGCGGAGCGGACGAGGACGCGACGCGGCGGATCGCGCTGCCCGGCCTGCCCGACGCCCAGAGCCAGCTCGCCGTGCCGATGCTGGCGCAGGGCGGGCTCTACGGTGTGCTCTTCGCCGAGAGCCCGGAACGCCTCGCCTTTCGCGCCGATGACGCGGCGGCCCTCTCGATGGTGGCGACCCACGCCGCCGCCCTGCTGCTCGGCGAGGCGCTGGCGGGCGAGGCGACCGCGCCCGCCGCGGCGCCGGTGCCGAGCGCCGCGACCACGACGTTCCGCGTCGTGCATCACGGATTCGATGACAGCGTCTTCATCGACAACGGTTATGTGATCCGCGGCGTGGCCGGTCGGCTGCTCGTCTATCTGCTGCGACGCCATCTCGCCGAGGGCCGGCTCGAATTTTCCAACCGCGAGATCCGGCTGGCGCCGGAGCTGAGACTGCCGGATTTCAAAGACAATCTCGAGACGCGGCTCCTGCTGCTGCGCCAGAGGCTCGAGGAGAAGGGCTGCCCGGTCCGGCTGGCGCGCGCCGGCCGCGGACTGGTTCGCCTCCATCTCGCCGGCGCCCCGGAAATCGAGCAGGCGGTCTGAGTCTGTCTGAAGACTCGGACCGACGCGGCGATGGAAATCCCGGCTCGCAATCGCCGGGAGAGCCGGAGACGGGCAAGCACACCGTCCCGAGCGCGAAGCGATCAGCCGCGACATCTTGCCCACCGACCGAGCCGGCGCCGCGGGACGCTTGCCCTTGAACGTGGCGCGGCGCCGGCGTAGCGATGCGGAATACCGGAGTGATTCTATCAAGAACACTCCGGCGAGCCTCGGGGGGAAGCGCCGTCGAGCGGGAGGCGCGCGACAGGGATAGGAATATGCTGCCGGCATTTCTCATCATGCTCCGCGAGGGCATCGAAGCCGCGCTGATCGTCGGGATCATCGCCGGCTATCTCGCGCGGACCGGCCGGTCGGAATGGCTGCCAGCGATCTGGGTCGGCGCGCTGCTCGCCGTGGCGCTGTCGCTCTTCGTCGGCGCGGCGGTGATCGCCATCGGCGCGCAGTTTCCGCAGAGGACGCAGGAGCTGTTCGAAGCCGTCATCGGCACCGCCGCCGTCGTCATCCTGCTGTCGATGGTCTTCTGGATGCGCAAGGCCGCGCGCTCGATCCGGGCGACCATGGAGCACGGGATCGACCTCGCCCTCGCCGACAGCCGGGGGCCGACCTGGCCGCTGATCGGCATGAGTTTCTTCGCCGTCGCCCGCGAGGGGCTCGAGTCGGTGTTCTTCCTGCTCGCGCTCTTTCAGCAGAGCGCGGGCTGGGCGGCGCCGGTCGGCGCCCTGCTCGGGCTTGGGCTCGCGGTGGTGATCGGTTACGGCATCTATCGCGGTGGCGTGCGGCTGAACCTGCGCCGGTTCTTCCTCTGGACCGGGATCTTCATCATCTTCGTCGCCGCCGGCCTCGCCTCCTCGGTGCTGCGCAACCTGCACGAGGCGGGGATCTGGAACCATCTGCAACAACCGGTCTGGGATCTCAGCCGTGCGCTGCCGCTCTCGTCGGTGACGGGCACGGTGCTGAGCGGGTTGTTCGGCTATCACGACACGCCGGTGCTCGGCGAGGTGCTGGTCTGGGCGCTGGTGGCCGGCGTCTCGCTCTGGTTCTTCCTGCGGCCGGCGCAGTCTTCGCCGCGGCCGGCGAACCAGGGAGCCTGAGCCATGCCGTCCCAACGCCCGATGTCCTCCACCGTCACCCGCGCCGCGCTGATCGGATCGGGGTTGCTCGCGCTGCTCGGGCTCGCCGCCTTCTGGTACGCCGCCCGCGCCGGCGCGCCCGCGCCGACCGAGGGCGAGATCGCCGTCACCATCACCGGTACGAACTGCGAGCCGGCGACGCTGACCGTACCCGCCGGCAAATCCACCTTCCGCGTCCACAACGCCTCGGACCGGACGCTGGAATGGGAGATCCTCGACGGCGTGATGGTGCTGGCCGAGCGCGAGAACATCACGCCCGGCCTCAATGCCACCCTGACCGAGCGGCTGCGGCCCGGCACCTATGACATCACCTGCGGCCTGCTGTCCAACCCGCGCGGCAAGCTGACCGTGGTCGCCACCGCCGAATCCGAGGCGGCGAAGGCCCAGCCGGAGACCCGCGCCTTCATCGGCCCGCTGTCGGAATACCGCGTCTATCTGGCGCGCCGCGCCTCCGAACTCGTGGAGGCGACCGAGACCCTGTCCGAGCGCGTCGTCGCCGGCGATCTCGACGGCGCGCGCGAGGCCTGGCTCGCCGCGCGCGAGCCCTGGCGACGGATGGCGCCGGTCGCGGGACGGGTCGCGGACCTCGCCAACGGCATGGACCCGCTCGCTGACTATCTGACGGAGCGCGAGGCGGATCCGGGCTTCGTCGGCTTTCACCGCGTCGAATACGGGCTCTGGACCAAGGGAACGACCGAGGATCTGGCGCCCAGCGCCGCCCGGCTCGCCACCGACGCCGGCCTGCTGAAGGACCGGCTGAAATCGCTCGATGTCGCGCCGGCCGATCTCGCCGGCAACGCCGCCGCGCTCGCCACCCACGTCGCCGACCAGGCGTCGACCTCGCAGACGCCCTACAGCGGCGCCGACCTCGCGGAATTCTCGGCCGATCTCGATGGCATCGAGAAATCCGCGCTCCTCGTCGATCCACTGGTCGCCGCGGCGGACCCCGCCGTCTCGGCCGCGCTCCACACCGCGCTCGACAACGCGCGGGCGACGCTCGACGGGTTCCGGCGGGACGGCGGCTTCCCGCCCTATGGCGAGGTCGACGCGGCCGGCCGGGCGCGGATCGCCGCCGCCTTTACCGCCGTCGCCGCCGCGGCGGATGCCCTCAACCCTTCGATCGGCCTAGACTGATGACGGACGACGCCCTGCCGACCACCCGCCGCGGCTTGCTGCTCACCGGGGGCGCCCTCGCCGCGATCCCGGCCGTCGCCCGCGCGGCGACGGACCACGGCGCCGAGAACGTCGCCGAGGCGCCGGTCGCCGACAGCGCGGGCGCCGAGGAGCGGGTCTCACCCTTCGGGTCGCGGCAGGCGGGCATCCTTACGCCGCGCCCGGCGAACGGCCTCGTCGCCGCCTTCCATGTCGTGGCCGACGATCCGGCGGCGCTCGAGCGGATGCTGCGCCGTTTGACCGAGCGGATGGTCTTCCTGACCCGGGGCGGGCCGGTGCCCGACAGCGATCCGAAGCTGCCGCCGCCCGACAGCGGCATCCTCGGCCCGGTCGTGCGGCCCGACGCGCTGACCATCACCGTCGGGTTCGGCGCCTCGCTGTTCGACGACCGCCCCTGGCTCGCGCCCCTGAAGCCGCGGGTGCTCTCGCGGATGACGAAATTCCGCAACGACGCGCTCGATGCCGACCTCTGCCACGGCGACCTCGTTCTGCAGTTCTGCGCCCATACCCAGGACACCGTGGTCCATGCGCTGCGCGACATCCTGAAGAACCTCCCGGACCAGCTGGTGCTGAAATGGGCCCAGACCGGCAATGTGCCGGTAATCCCGCGCCAATCGGACGCCGCGCCCGAGAGCGCGCGCAACCTGCTCGGCTTTCGCGACGGCTCGGCCAATCCCGACAGTTCCGACGCCGCCCTGATGGACCGCGTCGTCTGGGTCGGTCCCGACAATGCCGAGCCCGACTGGGCGACCGGCGGCAGCTACATGGCGGTGCGGATCATCCGCAACCTCGTCGAACGCTGGGACCGGGCGCCGCTCGGCGAGCAGGAACGCTTCATCGGCCGCGTCAAGATGAGCGGCGCGCCGCTCGACCGGCCGAACGGCACCGAGGACATGGTTCCCGACTTCGCCGCCGACCCGGATGGCGCCATAACGCCGCTCGACGCCCATATCCGCCTCGCCAATCCGCGCACGCCGGAAACCGAAAGCAGCCTGATGCTGCGACGGCCGTTCAACTACGTGAACGGCGTGCTGAAGAACGGCCAGCTCGATCAGGGGCTGCTCTTCATCGCCTGGCAAGCCGATCTCGAGCGCGCCTTCGTCACTGTCCAGCACCGCCTGACCGGCGAGCCGCTGGAGGAATATCTGAAGCCGGTCGGCGGAGGCTATTTCTACGCCCCGCCCGGCTTCGCGGACGACCGGGACTATCTCGGCCGAACGCTCATCGCCGCCATCACCCCGACCAGCCAGTCCAGCAGCCAGTCGCCTCAACCCGTCCTGGCCCCGAAATGATGGGCCATCATCGAGGATTGCACCCATGCGCTTTCTTACTCTCGCCGCCATCGGCGCGCTGACCGCCGCCCAGGCGGCCCATGCCGAGGCGACGCTCGACCTCGTCGGCCCGATCAGCGAGTACAAGCTCTATATCTCCGAGCAGACCGACGAGCTCCTGACGGACACCGAGCAGTTCGTCGCCGCGATCAAGGCCGGCGACGTCGAGAAGGCGAAGGAGCTCTTCGCGCCGACCCGCATCCACTACGAGTCGATCGAACCGATCGCCGAGCTCTTCTCCGATCTCGACGTCTCGATCGACAGCCGCGCCGACGACTACGAGAAGGCCGAGGCCGACCCGGCCTTCCCGGGCTTCCACCGGCTGGAATACGGCCTGTGGGAGAAGGGCTCGACCGAGGGGCTCGATCCGATCGCGGACAAGCTGCTCGCCGACGTGAAGGACCTCGCCGGCCGGATCGAGAGCCTGACCTTCCCGCCCGAAGTGGTGGTCGGCGGCGCCGCCGCGCTGATGGAGGAGGTCGCGGCAACCAAGATCTCCGGCGAGGAGGACCGCTACAGCCACACCGACCTCTGGGACTTCAAGGGCAATTTCGACGGCTCGCAGAAGATCGTCGAACTGGTTCGCCCGGTGATGAGCCCGGACGATGCCGAGTTTCTCGTGACCGTCGATACCAATTTCGCCACCATCGACGGCATCCTCGGGAAGTACCGGGACGGCGAGGGCTATGTAACCTACGACCATCTGACCGAGGCCGACCGGGTGCAGCTGGCAAGCGCGGTCAATACGCTCGCCGAGGACCTCTCGACGCTGCGCGGCAAGCTCGGCCTCGACTGAGGGCTCGGCCGCCGGCCGGGCGGCGCGGCGGGACGCGGGAAGGGGAATGCCCCGACCCGCGTCCGACTGGGCGGTGGCGCGCTACCTCCGCCCTTTGGCTGGCGCGACCGGTCGGCGTCTGCTAGGCATGAAACGGCGGTATTGCCAGGACGACGCTTCCCGAACGAGGGAGCGGTCGGCGACCAACAGGGGAGCGAATAGCATGGGTTTCGGTGATCTTCTCGGTCAGATGGTGCAGCAGGGCCTCGGCGGCCAGACCCAGCCCGGGAAACGGCTGGGCCAGGCTCTTCAGGGGCTCGGCGGCGGCGGTGGGGCGCTCGACGGTCTGTTCTCGCAGCTGCAGGGCGCGCTTGGCGGCTCCGGCGGCGCTGGGGGAGCCCTCGGCGGACTTACCGGCCGGGCGAAGGATTTCCTCGGCCAGGAGCAGGTCGGCGGACTGACCGGCGGCCAGCTCGGTGGAATCGGCGCCATCGCCGGCGCGCTGCTCGGCGGCGGCGCCGGTGGCGCGGCCAGGGGTGGCGCGATGGCGATCCTCGGGACGCTGGCGCTGAGCGCGCTCAAGGCCGCGCAGGCGGGGGCGAGCGCGCCCGGCCCGATCGAGGCCGCGCCCGAGGAGGTGAAGGCCCTGGCCAGCCCGGCGACCGAAAAGCTGCTCGTCAGCGCGATGATCAGCGCCGCCAAGGCCGATGGCGAGGTCGACCAGACCGAGATGGCGAAGATCGTCGGCAAGCTCAGCGCCGACTCGGTGTCGGACGAAGAAAAGCAGTACGTGATGGACCAGTTGCGGACCCCGGTCGATATTCCGGCGCTCGCGGCGCAGGTGACATCGCCGGCGCAGGCGGCGGCGGTCTATGTCGCCTCGCTGCTCGCCATCACGCCGGACTCGCCGCAGGAGACCACCTATCTCGCCGAGCTTGCGCGCGCGCTCAATCTCGACAACGCGACCGTGTCGCTGCTGCGCCAGACCGCCGGCACAGCGGCCTGACGCGCGCGCCCGCGCGACCCCCGGGCCGCGCGGGCCGTTCCCCGATGGGCGCCTATCTCCCCGCCCGGATCCATGAGGATCTCGGACCGGAATTCTTCGATCCCGTCCGGCCCGCGACCTTTCCGCGCACCGACCTCCGATATCGCAACGACGGCTGGGCGGCGCGGATCGGTCTCGACGGCCTGACCGACGCGGACTGGATCGCGCATTTCGGCCGGTTCGAACCGCTGCCGGACAACCTGCCCGAGCCGCTGGCGTTGCGCTATCACGGGCACCAGTTCCGCTCCTACAACCCCGACCTGGGCGATGGCCGCGGATTTCTCTTCGCCCAGGCGCGCGACGCGGTCGATGGCCGGCTGCTCGATCTCGGCACCAAGGGTTCGGGCACAACGCCCTGGTCGCGCGCTGGCGACGGCCGGCTGACACTGAAGGGCGGGGTGCGCGAGATCCTCGCCACCGAAATGCTCGAGGCTCTCGGCGTCTATACGTCCAAGACCTTCGCCCTGATCGAAACCGGCGAGGCGCTGATCCGGGGCGACGAACCCTCGCCCACGCGCTCGGCCGTGCTGACCCGGCTCAGCCACGGCCATATCCGCTTCGGCAGCTTCCAGCGGCTGGCCGCCCTCGGTGAACAGGACGAGACGCGCCGCCTGGTCGAGCATTGCCTCGCCCACTATTGGCCGCAGGCCCCGGCCTCCGATCCCGTCGCCGGCTTCTACGACGTGGTGGTGGGGGCGGTGGCCCGGCTCGGCGCCGAATGGTTCGCCGCCGGCTTTGTCCATGGCGTGCTCAATACCGACAATATCAATATAACCGGCGAGAGCTTCGACTACGGGCCCTGGCGCTTTCTCGACCGGTTCGATCCGGCCTTCACCGCCGCCTATTTCGACCAGACCGGCCTCTATTGCTTCGCACGGCAGCCAGAAGCGCTGCACTGGAACCTCGCACGCCTTGGCGAGTGCCTGATCCCGATCGCCTCGCGCACGGCGATCGAGCCCGCCTTCGAGACCTTCCCCGAGCGGTTCCAGACCGCGCTTGCCCGCCAGACCTTCGCCCGCCTCGGCCTCCTGCCGGGCGAACCCGAAGCGGCGCGCGCGTTGACGCACCGCTTCTGGGGCGCGGCCCAGGAGACCGCGCCACCGTTCCAGCGCCTGTTCTTCGACCTGCTCGGCGCCCGGCCCGAGCGGTTGCGGGCGAGCCCGATCCGCGCGACCTTCGAGACCGCCGCCTGGGCCGAGGTGATCGAGGATCTGCGCGCCCTGCCGCCCGCCCCGGGCCTCGCCGCCGCGCTCGCCCACCCCTACGCCGCGCGGACCGAGCCCGAGACCATGGTGATCGAGGAGGTCGAAGCGATCTGGTCGGCGATCGACCGCGCCGACGACTGGTCCCCCCTCGCCGCGAAGATCGCTTCCGTCCGCGAACTCCGGGCCTTCAACCGGACCCTTGGCCTTCTCACCGGCCCCAACGGCCGCCCGGGCCACGTCCCGCTCTGATCCTCAGGCCAGCGCGTAGCGCGCGCCGGCGGAGAGGGCGCCGAGCGGATGGGCGAGGGCGCGGGCGTCGAGATCGATGAGATGCGCCAGCACATTGCGCGCCGCGGCCGGCGCGAGCCGGGGATCGAGATCGTCATAGACCAGCGCGACGATCTCGGCCGGGGTCGCGGGACCGGCGGCGAGCGCCGCGAGGATCCGCCGCTCGCGCGCGTTCCGATGCGCGCCGAGCCAGTCGAGCAGGCGCGCGGGATCGGTCACCGGCGCGCCATGGCCAGGATAATAGACCTGCTCGGTCCGCGCGCGCAGCCGGGCGAGGCTCGCGCGGAACGCGGCGAGATCGCCGTCCGGCGGCGAGATCAGCGTCGTCGCCCAGCCCATCACCGTGTCGCCGGAGAAGAGCGCGTCCCCCTCGGACCAGGCAAAGCTCAGATGATCCGAAAGGTGCCCCGGCGTATGGACCGCCATGAGCGTCCAGTCCGGTCCGGAAATCGCCGCGCCATCGCCGATCCGCTGATCCGGGGCGAAGCCAGCGTCAATGCCCTCCCCGCCGCCGAGCAGCCCCTCCGCCGCGAGCCGCGCCATCGCCGGCGTCCGCGCCCCCGCCGGGTCGCCATGGGCGAGCAGCGGCGCCCCGACCCGCGCGGCGAAGGCCCGGGCGCCGGCGCTGTGATCACGGTGCGCGTGGGTAACCAGAACGACCTCGACCCGCTCCGCGGCGACGGCGGCGGCCAGCGCTTCGAGATGGGCCGCGTCGTCCGGACCGGGATCGATGACCGCCACCCGCCGCTCGCCGAGGATGTAGCTCCGCGTACCGGTGAAGGTCATCGGCCCGCGATTGCCGGCGGTGACCACCCGCAGCCCGGGCGCCAGCGTCTCGACGGCGCCATGCACCGGCGCGTGGTCGCGCTCGAACGGATCGTCGGCGCCGGGGTCGGCCCCAAGCTTGGCCATGGGCAACGTTTCCTTGCACGGCGCGGGAGCGGCGCGTAACCCTCGGCGGGCGATGAAGCCCGGCCCGATCAAATCCATGCTCCCGCGCAGCCTGTTCGGGCGGGCGCTCGCGATCCTACTGGTTCCGATCGTCGCTCTGCAACTCGTGGTCGGGCTCGTCTTCTTCCAGCGCCACTATCAGCGGGTCACCGAGCAACTGACCCATGGCGTGGCGCTGGAGCTGCGCTACGCCATCAGCCGGCTCGACCGGGCGCCGAATGCGACGCGGGCGGCGATCGATCTCGCAGAGACCGCCCGACCGCTCGAACTCATCCTGCGGCTCGAACCCGGGGTCGAGGTGACGGCGGGCGAGCGGCGGGATTTCACCGACATCTCGGGCCTTGCCATCACCCGGACCCTGCGCCAGGATCTGGTGGGCCCGGTCAATATCGACCTCGCCGCGGACCAGCGCTCGGCACGAATCGCGGTCCAGACCAGCAAGGGCGCGCTCGTCGCCAGCGTGCCCAGAACCCGGCTGTCCGTCTCCAATCCGCACCAGCTCCTCGTGCTGATGCTGGCCGCCTCGCTGATCCTGAGCGCCGTCGCGCTCGTCTTCCTGCGCAATCAGGTGAGGCCGATCCGGCGGCTGGCCGAGGCGGCGGAGGCCTTCGGCAAGGGCCGGTCGGTGCCGTTCCGTCCGGCCGGCGCCGAGGAGGTGCGGCGCGCGGGCATGGCGTTCCTCTCGATGCGCGCAAGGCTGGAGCGGCAGATCGAGCAGCGCACGCAGATGCTGTCCGGCGTCAGCCACGATCTGCGCACACCGCTGACCCGGATGCGGCTGACGCTGGCGCTGATGGACGAGACCGAGGAGGCGCGCGACCTCGCCCAGGACATGGACCAGATGGACCGGATGCTGGGCGAATTCCTCGCCTTCGCCCGCGGCGACAGTCTGGAGGCGACAGAGCCGACCGATCCCTTCGCGCTCGCCGCCGGCATCGCCGACAATGCCCGCCGCGCCGGTGCCAGCGTCGAGCTCTCGCAGCGGGATGAGGCACCGGGCGACCGGCTGGTCGAGATGCGGCCGGGCGCGGTCGGCCGCGCCCTGGAAAATCTCGTGGGCAACGCGGCGCGACACGGCAAGCGGGTGGAACTATGCGTCCGGCTGCGGCCGAAAGCGCTCGAATTCATCGTCGAGGACGATGGACCGGGCATCGCACCCGAGGACCGCGCCCGGGCGCTGGCGCCCTTCACCCGGCTCGACGCCGCGCGCAACCAGGACGCGGGCGGCAATGTCGGCCTCGGCCTCTCGATCGCCATGGACGTCGCGCGCAGCCACGGCGGCAGCCTGGAGCTCGGCGACAGCCCCGAACTCGGCGGCCTCCGCGCCATCCTGCGCCTGCCGAGGTAATCGGCCGGCGCGCCCCGGCCATGGCAAGCGATTTCATGCCATGCGGCTCCGACTATCCGTCGCCGGATCGGCGTCTTTCATCCAGAGGAATGCCATGCCGACGCGCGGTGACCTCCTGCTGGGCGCACTCGCCGCGGCGGCGACGCCGCGGACCGGCCACGATGGAGACGGCGACGTCCATCCGCCCCAGCCCGGCCTCGCGCGGTGGGTCGAGCCGGTGCACATGATCGCCATCCCCTGCCTCGGCCTGCCGCTGACCCGCGGCGCCGATCTCGAGGCAATCGCCACCGCCTGCGCCGAGGAAGGGCGGTGGGATTTCTTCCTCACCCTCGCCTCTGGCGCGTCAAGGGCGCGACGAGCTCGCCCGTCAACCCGCTCGCGATGTTCTGACCGGGCTCCGGCCGCCCCCTTCGTGCCGTCTCCGCCCGTGGGTCCACTCGCGGCGGAGCCCGCCCGCGGCGGCGCCCGCGCGTCCCCTCAGTTCCGCTCCACCGGCTTCGAGCGCATCCGGGCGACCGTCTCGCGCTCGGCGCGCTTGCAGCGGAGCGGAGGCAGGCCGCGGTCCATCAGATCCATGTCCTCCAGCACCATGTCGCCCATCCGCTTGAAGGCGCTATCGAGCGCCCCGGCCCGATGCGCCGAGCAGAGAAAGCCCGGCAGGCGGCGGACCGGATGATCGGCGGGCAGCGGCTCTTCCGGAAAGACGTCGCTCGCCGCGACGATATGCCCGCGCGAGACCGCCAGCATCAGCGCCTCGAAATCCACCACGCCGGCGCGGCTCAGCAGGATGAAGGCCGCGCCGCGCCGCATCCGCGCGAATTCGGCCACGCCGAGGAAACCCTCGTTCTCCGCCGTCGCCGAGGCGACGCAGAAGATGAAATCGCTCTCCTCGAGAATCGTGCCGAGGTCCGCCGGCTCCATCCCCGCCTCGCGCAGCATCGATGGCGGCAGCCACGGGTGATAGGCCCGCGTCCGGGCATCGAAGCCGCGCAGCAATCGCGCCAGCGCCCGGCCGAGATCGCCGAAGCCGATCAATCCGACCTCTGATCCGCTGATCAGCCGCGCCCCCGCGTTGCCCTCGCCGCCCCATTGCTCGCGGCCGAGCCGGAATCCGAGGTCGGCATCCACGATCCCGCGCGCGAGGCAGAGCGCGAAGCCGAGGCCGATCTCGGCCACCGGCTCGGCGAAAGCCCGACCGGTGGTCAGCACGTGCACGCCGCGCTCGAACAGGGGTTCGTAGGGCATGTTGGCGAGGAGGTTGCTCTCGACGTTGAGGATCGCCCGGAGACCGGTCATCGCCGCGATCGCCTCGGTGCTCAGCGGCGGCTGGCCGAGGATATAGCGCACCTGGGCCAGCGTCGCCGGCTCCTGGCTCGCCACCGAATCCTGGTGCATCTCGGCGACGCGATAGGTGGCGCGCAGCCGGCCCAGCGCCTCGGGCGTGAAGATGAGATCGAGCGTGCGCGGCTGTGGCGCCGAGATGACAAGCGGCTTGGTCATCGGTCGGACCTCTGTTCTGATGACACAGGGCACCAGCTATACACCGAAAGCGCCGGACGGGTCTCGATCCCGCCGCGTCGGCCGATCCGGACCGTGGACCCCTCGGGCCACGGCGCCCGAAAAGGCGACCACCCCGGCGCCGACGCTTTACCCTCGCCGAAAAACCCGGCAGGCTTCGGCCCGTGCCCCATAGCCGTCCCGCCAAGCCGAACGCTCCTGTCCCGACCGATCCGCCGCGCTGGTGCGACGACGTGGTGTTCCTGCGCCTGCTCGCGGCGATGCTCGGCGCGGGCTTCCTGCTGTCGGCGGTTTTCGCCGCCTGGCCGGGTCTCGACATCCGCGCGGCCGCGCTCTTCTATTCGGGGGACGGCTTTCCGCTCGGCGATACCGCCTTCGCCCGCGGCCTGCGCGCCGCGTACCGGGTCACGGTCGGGGGCGCGTTCCTGACCGTCGCCTGGCTGCTGCTCAACCGCCTCGCACGCGGCGGGGTCGGCGGGGCGACGCGGGTGCCGGCCCGGGTCTGGCTCTTCGCGCTCGGTACCTGGATGCTTGGCGCCGGACTGCTGGTCAACGCGCTGCTCAAGGATCACTGGGGCCGGGCGCGACCGAACGAAACCACGCTCTTCGGCGGCGACGGCGCCTTCAGCGGCCCCTTTGTCATCGCCGGCCAATGCGCGCGCAACTGCTCCTTCGTTTCCGGCGAAGGCGCCGGCGCGGCGGCGCTCGCCTCGGTCGTCATCGGCCTGTTCTGGCCGGCGCTGCGCGGCCCGCGCGACCGGGCGCTCGCCCTCGCCGGCCTGACCGTCTTCGCGCTCGGCGTCATGTTCGTCCGCATGGCGCCGGGGCGGCATTTTCTCAGCGACCTGCTGTTTTCCTTCGTGCTGGTCGGGCTCGTCGCCATGGCGCTCTATGCCGCGCTCGGTATCGGTGCCGCGCGCTCCGGCCTCCGCCCACTCGACTACCGGCGCGACCTCGCCACCAGCTTCACCCTCCCCCGGCGATCCCGGAGATAGGACCCATGCGACAGGCCTGGCCGTGGTTCGGACCGACGGACCCGGTCCCCGCGGACGACATGCTCCAGGCCGGCGTCGAAGGCGTGGCACCGCCCGCGGGCCGGACCTAGAGCAATATCTTGGCCACCAGACGGAATCGTCTGGTGGCCAAGATATTGCTCTAAATCAAGACTCTAGAGAGGACGAGCCGGCTCCGCCGGATCGTCCTCTCTAGGCCTGCCACTCGGTTTCGGGGATGCCCTGCAGGGCCAGAAGCGCGGTGAGGTCGGACCATTCGATCCGCGCGTCCGCGGCCGCGGCCAGCGCGGGCTTGGCGCGATAGGCGACCCCGAGCCCGGCCGCGACCACCATGTCGAGGTCGTTGGCACCGTCGCCCACCGCGAGCACCGCCTCCGGCCCGAAACCGCCCTCGGCCGAGAAAGCGCGCAGCGCCGCGAGCTTCGCCGCCCGCCCGAGGATCGGCGTGCCAACCTCGCCGGTCAGGTGGCCATCCTCCGCCAGCAGCCGGTTGGCCCGCGTCCGCGCGAAGCCCGCCGCCGCCGCGACCCGCTCGGTGAAGAAGGTGAACCCGCCCGACACCAGCGCGGTATCGGCCCCGAGCGCGGCCATGGTCCGCACCAGAGTCCGCGCGCCGGGATTGAGCCGCACCCGCTCGGCATAGCATTGCTCGAGCGCGCTCTCGGGCAGCCCGCGCAGCAGCGCCACGCGGGCCCGCAATGCCGCGTCGAAATCCAGCTCTCCCCGCATCGCGCGCTCGGTGATCGCCGCGACCTCGGGCTTCACTCCGGCGAAATCGGCCAGTTCGTCGATGCATTCGACGCCGATGATCGTCGAATCCATGTCCGCGAGCAGCAGGCGCGCCCGCCGATCCTTGACCCCGACCACATTGACGTCGACCGGCGCCCCGGCCAGGATCCCGGCGGCGGCGAACCCCTCGGGCAACGGCCCGACGAAGCCGATCTCGATGGCGGTCGGCGCCAGACGGCGCGGCAGGGCGGCGCAGAAATGGTCCGCCGACAGCGCGGCCCGCGCGGCGAGGCCGAAGTCGTCGCCGACCCCCGCCGCCGCCGTCAGGACAAGGAAATGCCGCCGCCCCGCTGCGACCGTCACCCTCAGACCGCCGCGCGCCGCGCCAGCAACCTGTTGTGCAACTCCTGCGCCACCAGAAAGGCGAGCTCCAGCGACTGGCTGGCATTGAGCCGCGGGTCGCAGGCGGTGTGATAGCGGTCGCTGAGATTTTCGTCTCGAACCGCCCGCACGCCGCCCGTGCATTCCGTGACATCCTGCCCGGTCATCTCGAAATGAACGCCGCCGGCATAGGTGCCCTCCGCCGCGTGCACCGCGAAGAACTCCCGCACCTCGCGCAGCACCCGCTCGAAGGGTCGGGTCTTGTAGCCGCTCTCGGACTTGATGGTGTTGCCATGCATCGGATCGCAGGACCAGACCACCTTGCGGCCCTCGCGCTCGACCGCGCGAATGAGGCGCGGCAGATGCTCGCCCACGGCTCCGGCGCCGAAGCGTGCGATCAGCGTCAGGCGGCCGGCCTCGTTCTTCGGGTTCAGCCGGTCGATCAGCCTGAGCAGGTCGCTCTCGGTGAGCGTCGGCCCGCATTTCAGCCCGATCGGGTTCTGAACGCCCCGGCAGAATTCGACATGCGCCCCGTCCGGCTGCCGCGTGCGGTCGCCGATCCAGAGCATGTGACCCGAGCCCGCCACCGGCAGGCCGGTGGTGGAATCGACGCGACAGAGCGCCTCCTCGTATTCGAGCAGCAGCGCCTCGTGGCTCGTATAGAAATCCACCCGATGCAGCGTTTCCGCCGTCTCCGCGCTGACCCCGGCGGCCTGCATGAAGTCGAGCGCGTCGGAAATGCGGTTGGCGAGCTTGTGATATTCCTCGTAGCCCGATTGGCCGGCGGTGAAATCGAGCGTCCAGGAATGCACCCGGTTGATGTCGGCATAGCCGCCCTGACTGAAGGCGCGCAGCAGGTTCAGCGTGCCGGCCGCCTGGGTATAGGCCCGCAGCATCCGCGCCGGATCGGGCATCCGGCCCTCCGGCGTGAAGTCGAAATCGTTGATGATGTCGCCGCGGTAGCTCGGCAGCTCGACGCCACCCACCACCTCGGTCGAGGCGGAGCGGGGCTTGGCGAACTGGCCGGCCATGCGGCCGATCTTCACCACCGGACATTTGGCGCCGAAAGTCAGCACCACCGCCATCTGCAGCATCACCTTGAAGGTGTCGCGGATATTGTCGGCGTTGAACGCGCCGAAGCTCTCGGCGCAGTCGCCGCCCTGCAGCAGGAAGGCCCGGCCCTCGGACACCTCGGCAAGCTGCGCGCGCAGCTTGCGCGCCTCGCCCGCGAAGACGAGCGGCGGATAGGAGGCAAGCTCGCGCTCCACGGTCCCGAGCGCGGCGGCGTCGGTATAGTCGGGCATCTGCACCCGCGGCTTCGAGCGCCAGTCCGACTTGGTCCAGTCAGCGCACATGGCATTGCCCCCCAAAGGCCTCTGCTTGTCTGGCGCGCTCCATAGCTCAGGGCACCCGGATTGGCCATACCTACCTTTGCCCACGCGTCCCGAAGCGTCGTCCAACTTCGGCGGCCAACATCACGCCCCGGCGCGATGATTCACCTTGACCTCGCGCGCGGCCCCTCCTCTAGACTCGCGTAGTCCTGCCAGGAAAGCGCCGCCGCGATGGCCCCCGACCCCCGCCGAGACACCGGAGTCGAAGTCAGAGCCGAGAGGTTCGTGTTTCTTCTGCTGGAGCATTTTACCCTGATCGCCTTCGCCGGCGCGGTCGAGCCGCTCCGCCTCGCCAACCTGATGGCGGGTCGGGCATTGTACGACTGGAGCACGGTCTCGGCGGGCGGCGCGCCGGTCACCGCCTCGAACGGCGTCGCGGTGCAGGTCGATGGTCCGCTCGGCGAGCTTGGGCGCGATGCGATCATCATCGTCGTCGGTGGCGTCGACGTGAAGACGGCGATCACCCGTCCGATCCTCACCTGGCTGCGCCGCGAAGCCCGCCGCGTCGCCGCGATCGGCGCGGTCTGCACCGGGGCGCAGGCGATCGCCCAGGCCGGGCTGCTCGACGGGCGGCGCTGCACCATCCACTGGGAGAACCGCGACAGTTTCGAGGAGGATTTCCCCGAGATCGAGCTCAGCCCCAATATCTACGTGATCGACCAGAACCGCTATACCGCCGCCGGTGGCACCGCCTCGACTGACCTCCTGCTGAAGCTGATCGCCCGCCGGCACGGCACCGACCTCGCCAACATGGTCGCCGACCAGATGATCCATACCCAGATCCGCACCGACAAGGACGAGCAGCGCCTGTCGATCCCGACGCGGATCGGCGTGCGCCATCCGAAGCTCTCGACCGTCGTGCAGATGATGGAGGACAATATCGAGGAGCCGATCTCGCCCGCCCTGCTCGCCACCGACGTCGGCATGTCGACCCGCCAGCTCGAACGGCTGTTCCGGCGCTACCT
This sequence comes from uncultured Amaricoccus sp., assembly GCF_937891315.1. Taxonomy (GTDB): domain Bacteria; phylum Pseudomonadota; class Alphaproteobacteria; order Rhodobacterales; family Rhodobacteraceae; genus Amaricoccus. Next base: position 18,972 of record NZ_CALAGI010000102.1, read on the forward strand.
TAACCGCAGCCCCAAGCGATACTATATGGAGTTGAGGCTGAAGAAGGCGCGGAACCTCCTGCTTCAGACCGACATGAGCGTGATCAACGTGGCGCTCGCCTGCGGCTTCGCCTCGCCCTCGCATTTCTCGAAATGCTACCGGGCGCTCTACAAGACGACGCCCTACCGCGAGCGCGGCGCCTCGGAGGCGCCCGGCTGAATCGAAGGGGGAGGAATGTCCGACCCGATCGTCATCGTCGCCGCCGCCCGCACGCCGATGGGCGGGCTCGGCGGCGCGCTCGCCACCGCCACCGCGGCCGAACTCGGCGGGGCCGCGATCGCCGCCGCGCTTGCCCGCGCCGGGCTCGATCCCGAGCGGGTCGACGAACTGATCATGGGCTGTGTGCTGCAGGCCGGCCAGGGTCAGGCACCGGCGCGGCAGGCCGGATTCAAGGCCGGGCTGCCGGAGCATGTGCCGGCGAGCACCGTCAACAAGATGTGCGGCTCCGGCATGAAGGCCGTGATGCTCGCCCATGACTCGCTGCGCGGCGGCGGCGCATCCCTCGTCGTCGCCGGCGGCATGGAGAGCATGAGCAACGCGCCGTACCTCCTGCCGCGGATGCGCGCCGGGGCCCGCCTCGGCCATGCCGTGGCGCAGGACCACATGTTTCTCGACGGGCTGGAGGACGCCTACGAGCCCGGCCGCCTGATGGGCGACCTCGCCGAGGACTGCGCCGCCGCCTTCCAGTTCACCCGGGCCGCGCAGGACGCCTATGCGCTCACCTCGCTCGACCGGGCGCGCGAAGCGCAGGCCTCCGGCGCCTTCGCGGCGGAGATAGCGCCGGTCGCCATCGCCAGTCGCTGGGGCGCGGCCGAGGTCACCGAGGACGAGCGCCCGCGCACCGCGCGGCCCGAACGCATCCCGACCCTCACCCCCGCCTTCCGCCGCGACGGCACCATCACGGCGGCCAACGCCGCCGGCATCTCCGACGGCGCCGCCGCGCTGGCGCTGATGCGCGAATCCGAGGCGCGCCGCCGCGGCGTGCCGATCCGCGCGCGCATCCTCGGCCAGGCGACCCATGCCCAGGCGCCGGCGGATTTCCCGACCGCGCCGGCGCCGGCGGTCGAGAAACTGCTCGCACGCCTCGCCTGGACGATCAGCGACGTCGATCTCTGGGAGGTCAACGAGGCCTTCGCCCTGGTGCCGATGGCCTTCATGGCGCGCACCGGCGCCGATCCCGCGCGGATAAATATCCATGGCGGCGCCTGCGCGCTCGGCCATCCGATCGGCGCCTCGGGCGCCCGCGTTCTCGTCACGCTCCTGCACGCGCTTGAGCGCCGGAACCTCGCCACCGGCGTCGCGACCTTGTGCATCGGCGGCGGCGAGGCGACGGCGATGGCGATCGAGCGCGCCTGAGGTCAGGGGTCGGGCGCCGGCGCCATCCGCCAGACCGCGCCATCGCCCTCGGCGATGAACCAGAGCGCCCCGTCCGGCGCCTCGCGCACGTCGCGGATCCGCGCGAACGCGCCGTCGAACAGCCGCTCCTCGGATGTGAGGCCCTCGCCCGACAGCCGCGACAGGAAGTCGGAATTCAGCGATCCGGTGAAGAAGCTGCCCTCCCACTCCGGCCACAGCCGCCCGGAATAGATCGCGAGCCCGGAGGGCGCGATCGAAGGCACCCAGACCCGCGCCGGCGGCTCGACGCCGATCGCCTCGGCGCCGATGCCGATCGCGCCGCCGCCATATTCCTCGCCATGGGTCACCAGCGGCCAGCCATGGTCCGCGCCGGGCTTTGGCTGGTTCACCTCGTCGCCGCCGCGTGGCCCGTGCTCGACCAGCCAGAGCGTTCCGTCCGGCCCCAGTGTCGCGCCCTGCGGATTGCGATGGCCATAGGACCAGATTTCCGGCCGCGCCCCCGCGACGCCAACGAAGGGATTGTCCGGCGGCGCGGCGCCGTCGCGGGTCAGCCGCGCCACCTTGCCGCGATGATTGTCGAGCCTCCGCGCGGTATCGCGCTCGCCCCGCTCGCCCAGCGTCAGGAACAGCGTCCCGTCCGGCGCCTCGACCAGCCGGCCCCCGAAATGCACCGTGCCCGTCGCCGCCGGTTCCTGCCGGAAGATAACGCGGAAGTCCGCCAGCCGCTCGCCATCGAGCCGCGCGACCGCGAGCGCCGTCCCCGCCCCGCCGCCGCGTGGCTCGGCATAGGTCAGGAAGATCTCGCCCGTGGTCGCGAAATCGCGCGCCACGACGACGTCGAACAATCCACCCTGCCCGTTCGCCCAGACTTCGGGAACGCCTTCGATGGGGATGACGACGCCGTCCGCGACCCGCGACAACGCTCCGCCGCGCTCGGTGACCAGCCAGTCGCCGCCAGGCAGGAAGGCGATCGACCACGGCGTGTCGAACCCATCCGCCATCCGCGTCACCTCGACCACCCCGGCCGAAGTCCCCAGCCGCTCGGCCAGCGCCGGACCGGCGAGCAGCGGTGGCGCCACCGCCGCCACGAGGTGTCTGAACACGAGATGCCTCAACATGCGCGTCCTCCAGGGTTCTCCCGGAAAATCTAACGCACGAGCCGCCGCCGCGCCCCCTCAACCCCTCGTGAGGTCGCCGGCTGGCCGTTGCGACTAGGCGACGACGCGTGGTCCCTTCGGCCCGCCGAGCAGCCGCCGGTCCAGCAGATCGGACAGACGCGTGGCCCCCAGGATCGAGCTTCGCGATTCGCGCGCGGCGCGGGCGAGTTCGCCGTCATCGAGCATCTCTCCGACCGAGCCGAGGAACTGGGCGCAATAGGCGATGGTGCTGCCATCTCCGCTGGCCAGCGCCTCGGCGAGCAGGCTGCGCGCCCGGCGCAGGTCGTCGTCGAAGGCGGCGCGCATCGAGGCCCGCCCGCCGAGCGACAACTCGCCCGTCTCGGGCCGGCGACGGGTCTCGGCGTCGGGCAGGACGCCGAGGATACAATCCTGGAAGGCGCGCAGGCTCTCGATCGGCTTCTCGAGGCAAGCGGCGGCGCCGGCGGCCATGGCCTCGCCCTGCCAGGCGGAGCGATCATGCCCGCTCAGCGCGACGATCGCCGACAGCGGCGTCGAAGCGGTGGCGAGATGGCGGATCAGCGCGACGCCGTCGCCGTCTGGCAGGCCGAGATCGACCATCACCACGTTCGGCCGATAGATGGCGAGATGCCGGCTGGCGGCATGCAGGCTGTCGGCGCGGCGCACGCGCGCGCCGCTCTCGGCGGCGAAGAGCCGGATCGCCTCGGAGGCGCTGCGGCTGTCCTCGACGAGCAGAATGGTCACGGCGAAGAGGCACTGCCGACGCAGGCCGTTCAGGGCCTTGATCGCCGGCTCGGCGGAGGGAAGGGTCATGGACAGGTTACTCCAGGGACAGGGCGCCCCGGCCACCGCCCGAACGCCGGACCCGCCACGCCCGCGCAGGGACAGGACGGCCAACACCCGAAGTCATTCCCCGATATGGTTACGCGCGCGTTAACGCCCCCGCGCGCCGGCGCGAACATCGCCACCGGCGCCGCGCCTCGCCCCCGGATCACGGCCCGCGTTCATACAGGTTTGCTAACCTGGAGAGCAGTCGTTTCGCGCCAACGGGCGCGAAACAGGCCAAAAGACTCGCGCGCACCGCGCGCTCCGGTTGGCCGCGAACCGCGGCCGGCGCCGCGCTGGAACGGGGCGTCGGCGCCTGCTCCGGTACCGCGCCGATGGTCGAGCGCGCGGGAAACCGCCGCCCCCGCGCGGCGCCGATACAGACCGGCGTCGCGCCAATATGGCCGAACGGGATATCGCCATCGGCGAGGATCCGTCGCAGCGGCCGCCGGACCGGTGGATCAGCACCGGCCCATGGCCGGCGACGATTCCGGGCAGCGGGTCGGGCGCCGCGGGCGTGGCGCTCACCTCGCCGCTCCACTCCGCGGCCCTGGCGTCACCTCGCCAGATCGAGGACGATGCGCCCTTCGATCTGACCCTTGCGCATCCGGGCGAAGACGTCGTTGATATCCTCGAGCTTCGCGGTGTGGATCGTCGCCTTCACCTTGCCCTGCGCCGCGAAGTCGATCGATTCCTGCAGATCGAGCCGCGTGCCGACGATCGAACCGCGCACGGTGATGCCGTTCAGCACCATGCCGAAGATGTCGAGCGGGAAATCGCCCGGCGGCAAGCCGTTCAGCGACACCGTGCCGCCGCGGCCGACCATGCCGATCGCCTGCTCGAAGGCCTTGCGGCTCACCGCCGTCACCAGCACGCCCTGCGCGCCGCCGTCGGTCTCGCGTTTGATGACCGTGGCGGGATCCTCGTTCAGCGCGTTCACGGTGAGGGTCGCGCCGAGCTTCTTCGCGAGGTCGAGCTTCTTGTCGTCGATGTCGACGGCGGCGACGTTCAGCCCCATCGCCTTGGCGTATTGCACCGCCATGTGGCCGAGGCCGCCGATGCCGGAGATCACCACCCAGTCGCCGGGCTTGGTGTCCGTGACCTTCAGCCCCTTGTAGACCGTGACCCCGGCGCAGAGGATCGGCGCCATCTCCGCGAAATCGATATTCGCGGGCAGGTGGCCGACGAAATTCGGATCGGCGATCACATAGTCGGCGAAGCCGCCATTGACCGAATAGCCGGTGTTCTTCTGCTCGACGCAGAGCGTCTCCCAGCCGCCGAGGCAATGCGTGCAATGCCCGCAGGCGGTGTAGAGCCAGGGCACGCCGACCCGGTCGCCTTCCTTGATGTGCCTGACACCCTTGCCGACGGCGGAGACGAAGCCGACGCCCTCATGGCCGGGGATGAACGGCGGGTTCGGCTTGACCGGCCAGTCGCCCTCCGCCGCGTGCAGGTCGGTGTGGCAGACGCCGGAGGCGTGGACGCGCACCTGGATCTCGCCATCGCCCGGCTGGGGGACCGGCACCTCGTCGATGGTGAGCGGCTTGCCGAATTCGCGGACGACCGCGGCCTTCATGGTCTTTGCCATGCCGAATACTCCTTCTTTTTTGAAAAAAAGAAGCTCCGCCCCCGGGAGAAGGGGTGCGGAGCAAGCTGACTAGCTGGATGGCGTCGGAGCGCAGATTGTCGAGCGGGTCAGGAAGCGGCGTTCGCGGCCGTTGTCGAGGGAGAACATGCCCCCGCGGCCGGGTACGACATCGATGATGAGGTCGGTATGCGCCCAGACGGCGGCCTGGGACGCGCTGATGTAGAAGGGAGTTTCCCCGAGATAGCCGAGCAGGACATCCGCCTCGCTGATCAGGAAATCGCCCCGCGGGTAGCACATCGGCGAGGAGCCGTCGCAGCATCCCCCCGACTGGTGGAACAGGACCGGCCCGTGGTCGGCCACGATCTCAGCGAGCAGTTCCAGCGCCGCCGGGGTGGCGCTGACCTTGCCGGGATCCGGCCTCGTGACGGCATCGCCCATCTCAAGCCCTTTCTGAAAAAAACGGGGGGGCCGGCGCGACACCGAACCCCCCGGAGTCTCTCAGGGAGCTTAGAAGAAGCCGAGCTTCTTGGGCGAGTAGCTGACGAGAAGGTTCTTCGTCTGCTGATAGTGATCGAGCATCATCTTGTGGGTCTCGCGACCGATGCCCGACTGCTTGTAGCCACCGAACGCGGCGTGGGCGGGATA
>NZ_CALAGI010000103.1 GCF_937891315.1 uncultured Amaricoccus sp.
GTATCTGGAACTGGGCGCGTGTCTCAAACATGCAAAGCGGCCGGTCCGAGGTGGTGCCTGCAAAAACCTTGAGTTCCTGCTGGAAATCCGGCATGAGATTGAGCATCGCTCAACAAGCCGGATAGACGATGCACTGGGAGCGAAGCTCCAAGCATGCGCTTTGAATTTCAACGAATTCATCAAACAGGAATTCGGAGTTCAGTATGGCCTTGAGAAGCGACTTCCTCTTGCGCTGCAATTCGTGTCCTTCGGAAGTGAGCAGCGATCGGTCCTAAAGAAGGCGTCGGGACTTCCCAAGCATGTCGAGGCGACTATCAACGCGTTCGAGAATGGGTTGTCCGATGATCAGATGCGGGACCCGGCTTACCGAATGTCATATGGCTTCATCCCTATTGCTGCCAAGAAGCTTGGTGCAGCTGACTCCTTGGTCCAGATCATTCCCGCTGGAAGCCCGGAGGCCGAAGAGATCGAGAAGATCATCTTCAAGGATGTGAACCGAAAACGCTATCCTCCCGCGAGAGCCGTCGACGAGGTCCGAGCGCGCGGATTCCCGAAGTTTCGGCAGCACGATCACACTTCGCTGTGGAAGAGCCTTGACGCTAAGAAGGATGGCAAGGGCTTCGGTTGCGTCGGAGACTACGGCAACTGGGTTTGGTTCGATCCATGGATCGAGGAGGTAGTTAAGTACTGCGAGGCTCAGGGCGATCGATTCCGCTGATCTTCGAGTCATGTCCTGCCACGAGAGCGGACCAAGCCGCAGATCCTGGCGAGACGCGCCGTTTCCATTCCGGAAACGAGCTTCCGGCGGCGAATCGCGCATGTCCTATTTACCGGAATGCGTCAGCCCTGCGGGGGGCATGACCGTTTTCAACGGTCAAGCCGGGCATGCCCCTCACGATATCAAAGCTCCCGGAGAAATCTTCACCCCTCGCGCCCTCCGCAAGCTTGCTCCGGGCGCGCGGACCGCGGGCGCGCCACTGGCGCCCCCTCAGAGCGGTCCGCGGAGACATCTCGATCCGACCCAGTCAAACGGATCTGGTAGAAGAGTCCGTTTGAAAACTCGGACGGTTTGGTCCGGCGGGTCTTTTCGCGCTTGGGTCGCGTCGGTCACGGGGGCCAATATCCCTCGCCGGACCTCCGCTGTCGGGTTTCCAGGCAGCTTCCGAGGGTTCAGCCGAAGGCTTCGGCGTATTCCTCGGGCGAGAAACCGACAAGCAGCGCGCCGTCGTGGTCGAGCACCGGGCGCTTGATCGCGCTCGGATGCGCGGCGAGGAGGGCGAGCGCGCGGGTCTCGTCGAGGCCGGCCTTCTCCGCCTCCGGCAGCTTGCGGAAGGTGGTTCCCGCCCGGTTCAGCAGCGCCTCCCAACCGACCTGACCCGCCCAGTCGCGCAATGTCTCGGGCGTGATCCCGGCGGTCTTGTAGTCATGGAACCGGTAGTCGATCCCGCGAGCGTCGAGCCAGGCGCGCGCGCGCTTCATCGTGTCGCAATTGCGGATACCGTGGATGACGATGGCCATTCTTCCGCTCCCTGCGCGGGCCGCGCGGTTCCGACGCTAGTCGAGAATCCGCCGATGCGAAAGCGATCGCCGTGATGGCGCGCGGTCAGCGTTCGAGCGCCTGACGGCGGCGGCCGGCGAGATCGAGCAGCACCGCGTCGCTCTCCTCTCGACGCTGGTCGAGTTCGGCGCGCAACGCGGCGAGTTCCGCCTCAAGCGCAGCGATGCGAGCCGCCAGCGCCCGGTCGCTCAGCGGTCGCGCGGCGCCGGGTCGCGCATGCGCGAGCCATTGGCGCCAGGACGATCCGCGGCCGAGACGTTGCCGGACCGCCGCGATCCTTGGTCGCGCCGCGTCGGCCGCGCGCCCGATATGGCGTTCGATCCAGGGCAGGGCGGCTTCGAGGCCGCGGTCCGGCGGCAGGGCGATCAGCGCCCAGCCGACGGCGGTCGTCCCGCCGAGCCAGAGCACGAAGCCGGCCGGCCCGCTCCAATAGGTCGCGAGCGCGCCGGTCAGCGCGACCACCACCCAGGCAGCCTTCGGCGCGGGCCAATTCGCCGGTGGCCGGGCGAAGGCGCGGCGGCGCTTCGGATCGGTGGTGGTCAGCCAGCCGAGCATCGCGAGGCCGAGGCCGGTCGCGGCGAGCGTGGCGCCGACGCTCACTCGGCGGGCTCCAGTCGCGTGATTCGGGTATCGGTTCCGGCGTCGGTTCGATCCGACGGCATCTCCCGGCGCGAGACCAGCCAGAGCACGCCGCCGGCGATGAGCAGCAGCAGATCGACGCTCAGCACATCGACCTGCCGGCTGATCAGCGCGTCTGACCAGGTCATGCCGCCGGTGCCGAGCCGCAGCACCGGCAGCAACAGGCAGGCGACCGCCAGCATCCGCTGGAAGCGCCGGCCGAGCGCGGCGGCGTCGGCCATCCGGATCCCGAGCAGGATCGCGACCGCCGCGCCGAGAACGAAGCTCCAGGGCGTCCAGAAGAACGGATCACCGGCGGGGTGTGACAGGAAGAAGCCATAGGCCGCCGCCACCACGCCGAGCGGCAGGCCATAGGCGGTGACGAGCGAGGCCCGCCAGAAACCGCGCCAGAGCGGCTGGTCGATCCGGCGCCTGATCCAGAGCCGAAGGCCGGACAGGATGACAAAGCACATGGCGACGCCGAGAGCGCCCCAGACCGCCTGCGACAGAACGCCTGCGAAGTCGCCGAAATGCAGCGGATACATCAGACCATAGAGCGCGCCGCCGACCGAAGGCCCGTTGCCGACGATCACCTTCTGACCGAGGAAGGTTCGACTCGGACCGTCGAACACCATCTGCGGCTCGATCAGTCCACCTTCCGGCGCCTCGTGCCAGACCGCGACCCGGGCGTCGGCGCGGCCGAAGCGCGTGATATCGACATAGGTGGCCGCGGCGCCACCGGCGCGATCGACGGAATCGGCCAGCAGATGGTCGAGGCTGGCAAGCGGCGCCGCGGCCGCGTTCTCGGGGACCGGCGGTTCGTAGAGCGTCTCGGTCAGCGCCTCTTCGTCGCCGCCGAAGGCGACGGTCGCGACCAGCGGGAAGCCGATCGTACTGGCGAAACTGAAGAACGAGCCGGTGAAGGCGAGCAGGAACGCGAAGGGCAGGCCCCAGCTCGCAGCCAGCACATGCCGGTCGCGGGCCGAGACGAGGCGGCCACCCGGCCGCTCGGCGACGAAGAGATCGCGAACGAGATGACGGTGCATCAGAAAGCCGGTGATCACCGCGGCCATCATCATCAGCCCCAGCACGCCGGTAAGGATCAGGCCCCAGGGATTGGGCAGATAAAGCTGGACATGAAGGTCGATCAGGAAACGGCGCAGGGCGCTGGTCTCCCAGGCGGGCGGATCTTGCCAGACGAAACCGTCGTGCCGCTCCAGCACCGCGCCCGACCCCGTATCGACGCGGAAGATCGTGCCGAGATCGTCGAGCTCGCCCTCCTCGGGATTCATCGCATGGGTATGGAAGAAGACATACGCGTCGCCGCCGACGCCGGCCCAGATGGCGATGTCATCGAGATAGGCGGGGTCGACCTCCTTCGCCAGCCGGCGGACGGTGGCGTCGATCGGCCCGGCCAGCGGCTCGCCATGGCGCACGGTCCCGGCGGACCAACGGCCGATTTCCGGCGCGAAGACCGCGACCGCGCCGGTGAAGACGACGGCGTAGAGCAGGAGCCCGAGCAGGACGGCCGACCATCCGTGCACGGCGGTCATGCGTTTCATCCGGGGCTGCGACAGCGGGATCATCGGCGCTCTCCGGTCATGCGAGGCTGATGATCACGGCGAGCGTCTGCGCCACCGTCGCGCCGACGAGGACCAGCGCGGCGCGCGGCAGGTTCTCCGCGAGGCAGGCGTAGAAGAAGGGCACGGCCCAGATCAGCGGGGTGAGCAGGATCGGCAGCGCGATGTCATTGACCCCGGCGGCGCCCGGCGGCACCCAGAGCGGCATCGCCGCCATGGTGGCGAGCGCGGCGAGGATCGTCACCGGCCCCGCCAGCAGCCACCGGGTCACGACGGGGCGCGCCTCGACACGGCCGCGCAGCCGGGCGATGACGCCTCCGGCGGGGCCGCCCCTGGTGGTTCTTTCCGATATCGATGCCGGCCGGCCGATCATGCCCGCTTCCCCAGCTCAGTCGTCGCTGGCTAGCGCGAGAGTTCCGCGCCTGGCTTCCACGGAGGGTAAACCAACGGTGCGCGAGTTCAAGACCGGTTCTTCGGCTTGACGGGGGGGCTCCCGCGGGCTTCGCCCTTGGGCCCGGCGGCCGCTCCCGCGGCGGCGACGGGAGCGGCCTGTTGGCCGCGGGTCTTTTGTTCTCCCCGCCGGTTGGCGGGGCCCCGCGTCCTGCCCGACAGGAATCCGCCGATATGAAACCGGAAGAAGGACCGGGGTGACGCCGCGACAACCGGGGCGGTGAGTTGCCGGGTGCGGGGAAGTGTGGCATGTCTTTGGCGCAACCAACTTCCGCAGCCCTGAGGATTATTCCGCATGATCGATTTCGCCGCCGCCCGCGTCGCCATGGTCGATTGCCAGGTCCGGCCCTCGGACGTCACGCGCTTCCCCATCATCGAGGCGATGTTGGCGGTTCCGCGCGAGGACTACGTGCCCGAGGCGCTCAAGGCCGTCGCCTATCTCGGCGAGCACGTCCCGCTGGCGCCGGGTCGGGTGCTGCTCGACCCCCGGGTCTTTGCCAAGATGCTCGACGCGCTCAATCCCGGACCGACCGACCTCGTGCTCGATATCGGCAGCGGCCTCGGCTATTCGGCGGCGGTGATCGCACGCATGGCCGAGGCGGTGATCGCGCTCGAGGAGGAGGCGGATCTCGGCGCCGAGGCCGAGGGTCGGCTCGCGGCGCACGAGGTCGACAACGCGGTGACCCAGGCCGGCCCGCTCGCCGGCGGCGCCGCCGAGCATGGCCCGTTCGACGCGATTTTCGTCGAAGGCGCGATCGAGACGCTTCCGCCGGCGATCGAGGCGCAGCTGAAGCCCGGTGGGCGGATCGTCGCGATCTTCGGCGCCGGCCGCGGCGGGCAGGCGCGACTCGGCCTCAAGCTCGGCCACGGCATCGCCTGGCGGCGTATCTTCGATGCCACGGCTCCGATACTGTCCGGTTTCGCCGAGACGAAAGCGTTTGAATTTTGACCGTTTCCAGCGGATAGTGTCGCCGCGAGCCCCGGGGAACGGGCCGGTTCGAGAGCAGCAATCCGAGGTTTTTCATGCGTATGCGTCGCCGTCTTCGACCGTTTCTGCTTTCGACGGCGCTGTTCATCGTGCTGGCCCCGGCCGGGGTGACGGCCGAGACGCTGTCCGACGCGTTGGTCAAGGCATATCAGACGAGCCCGCTGCTGCAATCGAGCCGCGCGGCCCTCCGGGCGACCGACGAGGGGGTGCCGCAGGCGAGTTCGGCAAAGAAGCTGCAGACCTCGCTCTCGGGAAACGCCAATCTGCAGACAAATTCCGACAACGATTTCGGCAATGTTCCGGATACCTATCTCGCCGGACTGAACGCGAATCTGCTTGTCTACGACCACGGCCAGACCAAGGCGGCCGTTGACTCGGCCCGCTTCGCCATCGCCGCCGCGCGGGCCGATCTGCTCAATGTCGAGCAGCAGGTGCTGTTCGCCGCGGTCTCGGCCTATATGGATGTGCGCCAGGGCCTTGAATTCGTCGCCATCGCCGAGAACGATGTCGGCGTGCTCGAGGAGCAGTTGCGCGCGGCCAACAACCGTTTCGATGTCGGCGAGGTCACCCGCACCGACGTCAGCCTGACCGAGGCGCAGCTCGAATCCTCGCGCGCCACGCTTGCCAACGCGCGCGGCAATCTGCAGATCGCGCGGCAGGCCTATCTCGCGGCGGTCGGCACCTTGCCGGACAATCTGGCGACGCCGCCGGCCCTGCCGCCGCTGCCGGCGACGCCGACCGAGGCCGAGGCGATCGGCCGGCGGAGCAATCCCCAGATCATCGCGGCGCAGTTCTCCGAGCGCGGCGCGGTCGCCGATTTCGACCGGGCGCTGGCGGCCAAGGGGCCGAACGTCGGCCTTACCGGCTCGGCCGGCTGGCAGGGCTACGAAAAGGTCGGCCAGGGCGACAAACTGACCGCGAGCATCGGCATCCAGGGCAGCTTGCCGCTGACCACCGGCGGCAATGCCGACAGTCTGGTGCGGCAGGCCCAGCAGATCCTCGACCAGCGCCGCTCGCAGGTGCAGGAGGCCGGGCGCAACGTGGTCGAGAGCGTGAACAACTCCTGGATCCAGCTGCGGGTGGCGCGGGCGCGGATCGTGGCGAACCAGCGGCAGGTCGAGGCCTCGCGCATCGCCTACGAGGGCGTCGCCGAGGAGGCGCGGCTCGGGGCGCGCTCGACCATCGACGTGCTCGACGCAAACCAGGACCGGCTGGAGGCCGAGGCCGAGGTGGTGCGCTCGAAGCGCGATGAATATGTCGCGGGCTATGCGATCCTGCAGGCCATGGGGCTGCTCACCGTCGATCACCTGAAGCTCGGGATCGAGACCTACGACCCGGACGTCTATTTCACCGAGGTTCGCAATGGTCCGCGCGGCGGCTACGACACCTCGGCGGTGGACCGTATCCGCGCCCGCTGGGCGAAGCAGTAGCGTCATGGCGGCGATTGGCGGAAAAGACGGCGGCGTGGGCGAAACGCCCGGCTCGACGGAATCCCTCGCCGACGTGCTGGCGTCGATCCGCGCGCTGGTTTCCGCCGAGACGGCGGCGCGCCTGCCCGACGTGCCCGAGGATGAGGACGTGGTGATGCTGACCGCTGAGATGCGGGTCGAGGCACCGGTCCGCGCCGGCGACGTGCTTTCGGAAGGGATCGGGTTCGGCGTGCCCCGTCCGGTGTCGGCCCGGATCGGCGCGCAGCAGGCGGCCGCGGCGCCGATCCTCGACGAGGAGGCGCTGCGCGGGGTGATCAATGCGATCGTCCGCGAGGAACTGCAGGGCGAACTCGGCGAGCGGATCTCGCGCAACCTGCGCAAGCTCGTCCGGCGCGAGATCCGGGAGATGCTGGACGAGGACCGCGCGCGCTCTTCCTGACCGGGCGCGCTCTTCCTGATTGGGCGGGGCCCGCGTCTCCTGATTGGGCGGGGCCCGCGTCGGTGAGGAGCCGCCGCGCTCAGCCGATCGGATCGCCCGGGCCCGGGGCCGGCGTCACGATGTCGGCGGCGGCGCGGCGGTCCGACCAACGGCGCCAGCCGATCCAGACGACGAAGCCGACGGCGACGGTCGCGACGAAGAGCGTGCCGAGCGGGCCGATGATATCGGCGATGGTGTGCCAATTGTCGTGCAGGATCACTCCCGCGAGCAGGAGGAACGTGATCCAGACCGCGGAGCCGATCGTGGAGAGGACGAGGAAGCGCCCGAACGGCATTTCCGACAGGCCGGCCGGAATCGAGATCAGGGTGCGCACGCCCGGCGCGAGGCGCCCGAGCAGCACGGCCTTCGAGCCGTGGCGGTCGAACCAGGCGATCGCCGCCTGGACGTCGGCGGGCTTCACGGCGGCGTATTTGCCCCAGCGCGCCGTCAGTTCGAGAAAGCGCTGGCGCCCGACGAGGCGGGCGATCAGATACCAGGGCAGGTTGCCGAGCAACGTCCCGGCGAGTGCCGCCAGGAGCACCACTGTGAAGTTCATGCGCCCGGCTCCGACCGCGAGCCCGGCCACCGGCATTATCACCTCGGACGGAATCGGCGGAAAGACATTCTCGGCGAGCATGAGGAGGAAGATGCCGACATAGCCGAAGGCGCCGATGACCTCGATGATCCATTGCTCCATCGGTCCGGTGCCTCCTCGCTGCCTCGCCGTGGTCGCTTACCGCATTTTTTGCGGGTGCGAAAGCCTGAGGGATTGTTTGAAAACTCGGCCGGTCGGTCCGACGGATCCTTGTCGCGCCCCGGTGCGTCGATCATCCACGCCGATATCCCCGATATTGGCATGGATGATCTCCTGCCGGGATCACGAAAATCCCATCCCGGACCGACCGGCCGAACTCTCGAAAATTCTCTAGCCGGGTGGCACCGGGCAGGAGAGGTCGCCTTCCTCGCAGGCGAGAAAGCCCCTGAACTCCTCCGATCGCGCGCGGGTCAGGTCGGCGAGACATTCGCCGCGGATCATCGGGTAGATGCTGCCGCCGGCGACGGAGGACGCGACGAAGTCGCACTCCGCGTCGCGGTAGGTGACCCAGGCGCGTTGGGCCGCGACCAGCGGCGCCTTGTCCGCCCCGAGCCGCGCGGTCATCTCCTTGTAGAGATTGTTCAGCTCGGCGTCGGCCGCCTGATAGTCTGTGCCGGCGCAGGTGTTGAGCTCGGATTGCGTCGCCTCCGGACCACAGTCGGCATGCGCGGCCAAGGGCATGCCGCCGAGGAACGCCAGCAGGACGGCGCGCGGGATCAGAGGCCGGTTCTCTTCGCCGCGGTCCATAGCGCGTCCATCTCCTCCAGGTTCGAATCCTCCGGTCCGCGGCCCGTTTCGGCCAGGGCGGCCTCGATCGCGTGGAACCGCCGGGTGAATTTCGCATTCGCGCCGCGCAGCGCGGTCTCGGGGTCGATATTCAGGTGGCGCGCGAGGTTTGCCATGACGAAGAGCAGGTCGCCATATTCCTCCTCGGCATGCGCCGCGTCGCGCGCGGTGGCGAGCTCGCCCGCTTCCTCGACGATCTTGTCGAGTACCGAAGTCGCGTTCGGCCAGTCGAAGCCGACGCGCGCCGCCCGGTTCTGCAACTTGATCGCGCGGGTCAGTGCCGGCAGGCCGGCGGCGACGCCGTCGAGCGCGCTGACTTTCGCCGGTCTGGACGCGCGCTCGGCGGCCTTGATCGCCTCCCAGTCGCGGGTTTGCTGCTCCGGCGTCTTGTCGCGACTCTCGGCGCCGAAGACATGCGGATGGCGGCGGACCATCTTGTCGGCGATGGCGCGGACCACGTCGTCGAAGGCGAAGGCGCCGCGCTCCTCGGCCAGCCGGGCGTGATAGACCACCTGGAACAGCAGGTCGCCGAGTTCTCCGCGCAATTCGCCCATGTCGTCCTCGGCGATCGCCTGGGCCACCTCGTAGGCCTCCTCGATCGTGTAGGGGGCGATGGTGGCGAAGCTCTGTTCGATGTCCCATGGACAGCCCTGCGCGGGATCGCGCAATTGTGCCATGATGGCGAGAAGGCGCGGAACGCCGCCGCGCGGATCAGCGATCAGGCCGTCGATCTCGGGGCCGTGAATGGTGTCGTCGGGCATTGGCGGAGACTAGCGTGACGCTTCCCGGCCGGGAAGGGGTGATCCGCGAGAGGGGGAAAGCGAATGGCGGTGATCAACCGGATCGCGGAATTCGACGCCGAGATGCGGGCCTGGCGCCGGCATCTGCACAGCATCCCGGAGCTTGATTTCGACCTCCACCAGACCGCCGCCTTCGTCGTCGCGCGGCTGCGCGAGATGGGGGTCGACGAGATCCACGAGGGGATCGCCCGGACCGGAATCGTCGCGCTGATTCGCGGGCAGGGCGAGGGGCCGGTGGTCGGGCTGCGCGCCGACATGGACGCGCTGCCGATCGAGGAGCGGCCGGAGCGGCCCTACAAGTCGCGTCACGCCGGGCGAATGCATGCCTGCGGCCACGACGGCCATGTCACGATCCTGCTCGGCGCCGCGCGCTATCTCGCCGAGACCCGGAATTTCGCCGGCACCGTCGCGCTGATCTTCCAGCCGTCCGAGGAGATGTCGGGCGGGGGCAAGGTGATGTGCGACGAAGGGATGATGGAGCGATTCGGCATCTCCCGGGTGTGGGCGCTGCACAACATGCCCGGCCTGCCGCTAGGCAATGTCGGGACACGGCCGGGGCCGCTGATGGCCGCGACCGACCAGTTCGAGATCGTCGTGCGGGGCCGAGGCGGGCACGCCGCCTATCCGCACAACTGCCTCGATCCCGTCCCTCCGGCGATCGACATCGCGCAGGGGCTGCGATCGATCGTGTCGCGCCGGGTGGATCCGCTGGTCTCGGCGGTGGTGTCGCTGACCGTGCTCGAGGCGGGCGAGGCGACGAATATCATCCCGCAGTCCGCGCGGCTGGCCGGGACGGTGCGCACGCTCGACGCCATGACGCGGCAGGCCATCGCCGGCTGGATCAGGACGCTGGCCGAGAGCGGCGCGCGCGCGCATGGCGCCACGGCGGAGGTGAGCTACGAGTTCGGCTATCCGGTGGTGGTGAACGATCCAGTCGAGGCCGCCTTCTGCGCGAGGGTCGCGGCCGAGGTGGTCGGCGAGGCGCGCGTGGTCGCGGACTGCGCGCCGCAGATGGGCGCCGAGGATTTCGCCTATATGCTCGAGGCGCGGCCCGGGGCCTATGTCTTTCTCGGCACGGGGGACGGCGCGCCGCTGCATCATCCGGATTTCGACTATAACGACGATGCCAGCCCGATCGGCGCTTCCTATTTCGCTCGGCTGGTCGAGACGGCGCTGCCGCGCCGCGCGCCGTCGTGAGACGGGCTATGCGAAGCCCAGCGTGGTAAGAATGCCGCCGGCGGCGATTGCGACACCGTAGGGCAGGGCGGTCTCCGGCCCGCCGCGGCGGATCAGCCGGAGCGCGAGGAAGACAAGGGCGAGGAGGCCGCCGGCGAGGACCGTGACCATCAGGAAGGCGCCGGTGCCCTCCGCGCCGAGCCAGAGCGAACCGGCGCCGAGCAGCTTCGCGTCGCCACCGCCGAGCAGGCCGGCCGCGAACAGACCCGCCCCGGCGGCGAAGATCGCGAGCGCCGCGGCGATGTCGATCCCCAGCGCCACCGGCGATGCGCCACCCCAGGCGGCGAGACCGAGTCGGGCCAGTCCCGCGAAGGCGAGCGCGAGGACCAGTGGGTTGGGGATGCGGCGCCGGGCAATGTCCCCGGCGGCCGCGAGGGCGAAGAGGGCGACGGCGGCGGCGGACAGGACCTGCATGGGCGCGCG
Organism: uncultured Amaricoccus sp.; assembly: GCF_937891315.1. Lineage (GTDB taxonomy): Bacteria > Pseudomonadota > Alphaproteobacteria > Rhodobacterales > Rhodobacteraceae > Amaricoccus. The sequence continues at coordinate 10,943 of NZ_CALAGI010000103.1, forward strand.
CTCCAATATGTGGGGCCGGGACGAATGCCAGCCGCGACCTCCCGGTGTTACACCAAAAGTTGTAGTCAAATTCAACTTAAACGCGTAAAGTCGTCCCTCAGGTAGAAAAGAGGCGCCTGAATGGCCGATGACAGGGCAGTGAATGGGCGGCGCGCGCTCGCGGCGCTCGCGCTGGCGGGAATGCTCAGCGGATGCGCGGGAGGTTTCGATCCGAGCTTTGGCCTCGGCGGTGAGCCGGCCGGATCGCCGATCAAGCTCGCCGACCGGGCGGCGCAGGCGGGGGACTATGCCACCTCGGCCAATCTTTATCAGCAGGCCTTCGAGGCCAATCCGAATTCGGTCGATGCGATGGTGGGGCTTGGGCGCGCCTATGCCGGCATGGGACAGTACCAGCGCGCCGAACAGGCCTTGCTCGAGGCGAGCCGGCGGCGGCCGAACGATCCCCGCGTGCTGCTCGAGCTTGGCCGCGTCCAACTCGGCGGCGGCGATCCGACCGCCGCGCTGGCGACGCTGGAACGGGCGCGGGCGCGGGCGCCGCGCGATCTGGCCGTCATCACCGCGCAGGGCATCGCGCTCGACCGGCTCAGTCGCCACGCCGAGGCGCAGGCGGTCTATCGCGATGGGCTGGAGATCAACCCGACCGATTTCGCGCTGCTGAGCAATCTCGGCCTGTCGCTCGGCCTGTCGGGCCAGACTTCGGAAGGCATCACCATCCTGCGCGAACTGGTGCGCGACGGCGCGGCGACGGCGAATACGCGGGGCAATCTGGCGCTGGTCTACGGCCTCGCCGGGCGCGACGCCGAGGCGGCGGCGACGCTGGCGCCGGATCTGACGCGAGCGCAGATCCAGAACAACCTCGCCTACTACCACGAACTTCGCGCGCTTTTCGCGCAAGGCCGGCCGATCGGCGCGCTGCGCTAGGAGCGCCAGGCGCCCGGAACGAGTGTCGCGGCGGCCACTATCGGGCCGCGCGGTTGAAACCGGCGGTGGAATCCCCCATGAAAGAGGTCGGACGGGAGCGTTCTTCCGAGGGGGCCTTTATATGTCGCGTACCAGTGAGCATCCGACTTCGACGCCTGTGGACTCGCCTGTCTTCGGGCAGCTGGCCGCGGCGGCCCGCGAGCGGATCCTGATCCTCGACGGGGCGATGGGAACCCAGATCCAGGGACTCGGGTTTGGCGAGGAGGATTTCACCGCGCATGGCGCCTGCGCCTGCCACGGCCATCCGCAGCAGGGCAACAACGACCTCCTGATCCTGACCCAGCCGGACGCGATCGAGGAAATCCACTATCGCTACGCCATCGCCGGCGCCGACATCATCGAGACCAACACCTTCTCCTCGACCTCGATCGCGCAGGCTGACTACGGCATGCAGGACAAGGTCTATGACCTGAATTTCCATGGCGCGCGGCTGGTGCGAAGAGCCGCCGACCGGGCGGAGGCCGAGGATGGCCGGCACCGCTTCGTCGCCGGCGCCCTCGGGCCGACCAATCGCACCGCCTCGATCAGCCCGGATGTGAACAATCCAGGTTATCGCGCTGTTACGTTTGACGATCTTCGCCTCGCCTATGGCGAGCAGCTGCGCGGCCTGATCGACGGCGGCGCCGATGTCATCCTGATCGAGACCATCTTCGACACCTTGAACGCCAAGGCTGCGATCTTCGCCTGCGACGAGATCTTCATCGAGAAGGGCGTCCGCCTGCCGATCATGATCTCGGGCACCATCACCGATCTCAGCGGCCGTACCCTGTCGGGCCAGACTCCGACCGCCTTCTGGCATTCCGTGCGGCACGCGGAACCCTTCACCATCGGCCTGAACTGCGCGCTCGGCGCGCGCGAGATGCGGGCGCATCTGGCCGAGATCGCCGGCGCCGCCGACACCTTCGTCTGCGCCTATCCCAACGCCGGCCTGCCGAACGAATTCGGCCAGTATGACGAGAGCCCGGAGTTCATGGCGACCCAGATCGCGGAATTCGCCGCCGAGGGCTTGCTCAATGTCGTCGGCGGCTGCTGCGGCACCAGCCCGGCGCATATCCGCGCCATCGCCGAGGCGGTGGCGAAATTCCCCCCGCGGGTGCCGCCGGAGCAGCCGCCGCTGATGCGGCTGTCGGGGCTGGAGCCCTTCACGCTGACCCCCGAGATCCCCTTCGTCAATATCGGCGAGCGGACGAACGTCACCGGCTCGGCCAAGTTCCGCAAGCTGATCACGGCGGGCGACTTCGCGGCCGCGCTGGTGGTCGCGCGGGACCAGGTCGAGAACGGCGCGACGATCATCGACATCAACATGGACGAGGGCCTGATCGATTCGAAGCAGGCGATGGTCGAGTTCCTGAACCTGATCGCCGCCGAGCCCGACATCGCCAAGGTGCCGGTGATGATCGACAGCTCGAAATGGGAGATCATCGAGGCGGGCCTGAAATGCGTTCAGGGCAAGCCGATCGTCAATTCGATCTCGATGAAGGAAGGCGAGGAGGCGTTTCTTCATCACGCGCGCCTCTGCCGCGCCTATGGCGCCGCGGTGGTGGTGATGGCCTTCGACGAACAGGGGCAGGCCGATACCGAGGACCGCAAGGTCGAGATCTGCGCCCGCGCCTACAAGCTGCTGACCGGAATCGGCTTTCCGCCGGAGGACATCATCTTCGACCCCAATGTCTTCGCGGTGGCGACCGGCATCGAGGAGCATGACAATTACGGCGTGAACTTCATCGAGGCGACTCGGCGGATCATCCGCGACCTGCCGCATGTCCATATCTCGGGCGGCGTCTCGAACCTCAGCTTCTCCTTCCGCGGCAACGAGCCGGTGCGCGAGGCGATGCACGCGGTCTTTCTCTATCACGCGATCCAGGTCGGCATGGACATGGGGATCGTGAACGCGGGCCAGCTCGCGGTCTATGAGAGCATCGATCCCGACCTGCGTGAGGCTTGCGAGGATGTGGTGCTGAACCGGCGCGCGGACGCGACCGAGCGGCTGCTCGGGATCGCCGAGCGCTACAAGGGCGCGGCGGGCAAGGAGGCGAAGGAGCGCGACCTCGCCTGGCGCGACTGGCCGGTGGCCGAGCGGATCAGCCATGCCTTGGTCAATGGCATCACCGAATTCATCGACGCCGATACCGACGAGGCGCGCCTCGCGGCGGAGCGGCCGCTGCATGTGATCGAGGGGCCGCTGATGGCCGGGATGAACGTGGTCGGCGACCTGTTCGGCGCGGGCAAGATGTTCCTGCCGCAGGTGGTGAAGTCCGCCCGCGTCATGAAGCAGGCCGTCGCCGGTCTGCTGCCCTACATGGAGGCCGAGAAGCTGGCCAATGGCGGGACGGGCGAGCGCGAGAGCGCGGGCAAGATCCTGATGGCGACGGTGAAGGGCGATGTGCATGACATCGGCAAGAACATCGTCGGCGTTGTTCTCGCCTGCAACAATTACGAGATCATCGACCTCGGGGTGATGGTGCCGGCGACGAAGATCCTCGAGCGGGCGAAGGCGGAGAATGTCGATATCATCGGCCTCTCGGGCCTCATCACCCCGTCGCTCGACGAGATGGTGCATGTCGCGGCCGAGATGGAGCGCGAGGGGTTCGACATTCCGCTGCTGATCGGCGGGGCAACCACCAGCCGGGTGCATACCGCGGTGAAGATCCACCCGAAATACGACCGTGGTCAGGCTGTTTATGTGACCGATGCGAGCCGCGCGGTCGGTGTGGTGTCGAGCCTGCTCTCGGCCGATGCCAAGGGTGCCTATGTCGAGGCGATACAGGCCGAATATGGCAAGGTCGCCGAGAACCACGCCCGGAGCGAGCGGGAGAAGCGGCGCCTGCCGCTGGAGCGCGCGCGCGCCAATGCGACGCGGATCGACTGGACGGGCTATGTCCCGCCGAAGCCGTCGTTCCTCGGCACGCGGGTGTTCGCCGAATGGGATCTGGCGGATCTCGCGCGCTATATCGATTGGACGCCGTTCTTCCAGACCTGGGAGCTGAAGGGCCGCTATCCGGCGGTTCTCGATGATCCGGCGCAGGGCGCGGCGGCGCGGCAGCTTTTCGAGGACGCGCAGGCGATGCTCGCGAGGATCATCGGCGAGAAGTGGTTCGCGCCGAAGGCGGTGATCGGCTTCTGGCCGGCGAACGCGGTTGGCGACGACATCCGGATCCATGCCGACGAGGGGCGGACGACGGAGCGCGCGATGCTGCGCACCCTGCGCCAGCAGATCACCAAGCGCGACGGCCGGCCGAACGTGGCGCTCGCCGATTTCGTCGCGCCGGAGGGGATCGCGGACTATGTCGGTGGCTTCGTCGTCACCGCCGGGATCGAGGAGATCGCGATCGCCGAGCGGTTCGAGCGCAGGAACGACGACTATTCCTCGATCCTCGTCAAGGCGCTGGCCGACCGGTTCGCCGAAGCCTTCGCCGAGCGGCTGCACGAGCGGGTCCGGCGCGAGTTCTGGGGCTATGCCCCGGACGAGCACTTCAAGCCCGAGGAGCTGATCGGCGAGCCCTATCGCGGAATTCGACCGGCGCCCGGTTATCCCGCGCAGCCGGACCATACCGAAAAATCGACACTGTTCAATCTGTTGGACGCGACCGTTGCGACCGGAGTCGATCTGACCGAGAGTTTTGCCATGTGGCCCGGCTCCTCGGTTTCGGGCCTCTATCTGGCGCATCCGGACAGTTATTATTTCGGCGTCGCCAATGTTGAGCGCGATCAGGTCGAGGATTATGCGCGGCGCAAGGGCATGACGGTGGCCGAGGTCGAGCGCTGGCTGAGCCCGGTCCTGAACTACGTGCCGGCGCCGCGGGTCGAGGCGGCGGAATAGGCGCCTCGACGGATTGATTTCGGGAGCGATGCACCGGTCGGAGGGAAGGCGGTCCCGCGCGGCCCGCCTGTAGGGCGCCGGCGAACAAATCCGGCGATAGCCGGTGTTCCGACTGGAAATGTCCGTCGCGTTCGTGCTACCCTAGGTTGTATTCGCGAGAACCGATGCGAGGCGCGCCGAAGGGAGCCGCGACTGATGCAGATGACTGAACGACCGGCGTTGTCGGCCCTGTTCCGGATGATGGAGGCGCGCCTGCGCCTGCCGGCGGTCGGCCTTTACGCGTGGCGTTCGAATGCCTGCCGCTGGCTGGCGGGCCGGGATGCGCCGATCGAGACGGCGCCCGGCGAGTGGCAGCCGCTGCCGCCCGGGATGGCGCGGGCGCTGGCGCTCGGCAAGGCCTTCCGCTTTGATCCGGCCGAGTTCGGCCTCGCCGGCGCTTTCGCCGCGGCGCAACCGATCGAGGGCGGGGCCGACGCCGCGCATTTCCTTCTGGTTCACGGCCCCGCGCCGCGGCGGCTGACACCCGCGTTGATCGCGGGGCTGGCCGATGGCGCGACACTGGCGCGGCCGCTCGTCGGACGGCGCGGCTGGCATTCGCCGCGCGCCGCGCCCGCGCCGACCGACGGCGCGGCGGTGCGCGGGGCGATCCTGCCGAGGATCGCGGCGCAGCGGATTGTCGAGGCGGCATTGCGCGCCCAGTCCGAGAACGGCGACATGGCGGTCTTCATGATCGACCTCGACCGCTTCCGCTCGGTGAACGAGGCGCTTGGCATGGCGGCTGGAGACGCGTTGCTCGCCGTGACCGGCGCGCGGCTGGAGCGGGCGCTCGATCGCGGCGACCGGCTGGTGCGGCTCGAGGGAGACCGGTTCGTCGTGCTTGCCTCGCATCCGCCCGACGATCCGGAAGCCTTCGCGCGCCGCCTGCTCGAGGTCGTGGCCCAGCCGCTGGTGCTCGCCGGTCATACCGTGGCGATGCAGGCGAGCATCGGCGTCGTCGCGACCACGGCGGGCGAGCGCAACGCCGCCGCGCTGCTCCTGCGAGCCGACAGCGCGATGCGCCGGGCCAAGGCCGAGGGGCGGAACCGCTCCGCCCTGCATGAGCCGCGGCTCGACGCCGCCAATCTCGAGAAGAGCCAGCTTGAGCTTGATCTCTCGAACGCGCCGCACAACGGCCAGATGCATCTCACCTACCAGCCCTTCGTCGATCTCGACCTGATGCGGGTGACCGGGGTCGAGGCGCTCTTGCGTTGGCGGCATCCGACACGGGGCGAGGTGCAGCCGAAGACCTTCATCCCGCTGGCGGAATCGACCGGACTCATCCTGCCGATCGGCACCTGGGCGCTGCGCACCGCCTGCGCCGAGGCGGCGCGCTGGCCGGTCCGGCCGCTGCTCGCGGTCAATATCTCGGCGCTGCAGTTCCATCAGCCGGGTTTCACCGCGCAGATCGACGCGGTGCTGGCGGAAACCGGCTTCCCCGCCGACTGCCTCGAACTCGAGATCACCGAGACGGTGCTGATGCGCGACAATCCCGAGACCATCGGCCAGCTCGAGGCGCTGATCGCGCGCGGCATCCGTATCGCGCTGGATGATTTCGGCACCGGCTACAGCGCGCTCGCCTATCTCGCGCGGCTGCCGCATCACCGGATCAAGCTCGACAAGTCCTTCGTGCAGGACCTGACCAACCCCGCGACCGCCGAACTCATCCGGGCGATCATCGCCCAGGCGCGGGCCAACGGCGTCTGCGTCACGGCGGAAGGGGTCGAGGTGCCGGACCAGCTCGCCCAGGTGCGCGCGATGGGGTTCACCCACGCGCAAGGCTACGCCACCGGCGCCCCGACGGCCGATCCGGTGGCCTTGTTCTCCGAGCGGCTGGCCGCATCCTGAACGAGGCGACGTGGGCGGGCTTGCCAGGCGGCGGGCCGGCGCGCACATTCGACCGTGCCTCAGGAGCGCGGAACCGCGGATATTGATTCATTCCTCCAGCCAGTCACCCGCGGCATGCGACGGCTGAGCCAGTCGCCGCGCGATCCCGGTTTCGCGCGGGATCCCTATCCCTTCTATGTCCGCGCCCGGGAGGCGGGGCCGCTCTTCTGGTGGGAGGACTATGGCTATCCCTGCGCCGCGGGTCACGCAACGGTCGGCGCGCTGCTCCGCGACCGGCGCTTCGGGCGCGAAATGCCCGGCGAGCCGAAGCCGCCGCGGCCCGGGCATCTGCGGGATTTCTACGCGATCGACGATCTGTCGCTGCTCGACCGCGAGCCGCCCGCCCATACGCGGCTGCGCGGCCTCGTGTTGCGCTCCTTCACCTCGCGGCGGATCGCGGCGCTGGGGCCGGAGATCACGGCGCTGGCGCACCGGCTGATCGACGGGTTCGAGGGGCCGGAGGTGGAGCTGATCACCGCCTTCGCGGAACCATTGCCGGTCATCATCATCGCCCGGCTGCTTGGCGTTCCGGAGGAGATGGCGCCGCGCCTGCGCCTCTGGTCGCACGACATGGTGGCGATGTACCAGGCGCTGCGGGACCGCGGCGTCGAGGAGCGCGCGGCCGCGGCGGCGCGTGAGTTCGCCGCCTTCCTGCGCGACCACGTCGCGGCGCGGCGGGCGCGGCCGGGCGACGATCTCATCACCCATCTCATCGCCGCCGAAGAGGCGGGCGATCGGCTGAGCACCGAGGAACTGGTCGCGACCTGCGTCCTGCTGCTCAACGCCGGGCACGAGGCAACGGTGCATGCTATCGGCAACGGCGTCCACGCGATCCTGGCGAACGGCGCGGATCCGGCGGCGCTGTTCGCGGAAGAGGCCGCGACGGCGGCGACGGTCGAGGAAATCCTGCGGTTCGATCCGCCGCTGCATCTCTTCACGCGGCTCGCGCTGGAGGAGGTGGAGGTCTTCGGCCACCAGTTCCGCCGCGGTGAGACGGTCGGCTGCCTGCTCGCCGCGGCGAACCGCGATCCGGCGCGCTATGCCGAACCCGACCGGTTCGATCCGTCTCGTGGCGGCGCTGGTCAGCTCACCTTCGGCGCGGGGATCCATTTCTGCGTCGGCGCGCCACTCGCGCGGCTGGAGCTTGGGCTGGCGCTGCCCGCGCTCTTTTCGCGGATACCGCGGCTGAGGCTCTCGCGGCCTGCGATCTTCGCCGATCGCTACCATTTCCGCGGGCTGGAGGCGATGTGGCTCAGGGCCGGAAATTGACGCGGCGAAAGCGCGTCGAATGAAACAGGTTGCGAAATCGGTCATGCCAGCGGCGCGGACGGACGACCCTTCGACCGGGCACCAGTCCCGGCCCGTCCTCTTGGTGCGACCGTGGAGATGCGCGGCCACCCAGGGGCGCCCCCGTCCGTACTTCGAGGTCCGGCGCTTCCCCGCGCCCCATCGCCTCCGGCCCTCCAGCGATCGGCCCGGCCGAGGCGGTGCCTCGGCTTTGTCGGGCCTGCGCCGCGCGTGCCTCCGGCGCGCTTGGTCAGGAAGTCAACGAGATGGGCCGTTGGCACTACATCATCAATAGTTTCCGAGACGCTCGTCACGAAGGCGGATCGCCGAGTTCCCCGGCAGAGCCCCCATCGCGGCGGCCGCCGCGTACCGAGTTCCCGAAGGAGACAGGATGGCAGACTATACCGACCACCAGAAGAGCGAGGATCTGACGGTCCCGCGCGGAATGGGCTACGCGCAGGGGCTCCAGCGCTCGACGGGGCGGTTCGACCCATACATCGGAGGGGACGATCAACGCCGCCCGGTCGGTGCCGCGCGGCATGGTCTCCGCGGTGTTCTGGTCGGGGCTCGCCGGCTGGATCATGCTCCGCGCCCTCGTGCCGATGCTGCCGGGCATGGAGGAGGCGGCGCGACAGGGCTGGAACGTCTTCTTCCGGGGAATGGACGCGCAGGTGAAACCGGCGATCAGGACGCTGCTCCATCTCGCGGTCTTCGTCTCGCAACGGCTCCGCGGCCTCGCCAGGGCCCGCCGATCGGCCACCAGATCGCCAAGCGACAGGTGGCGATCAAGGCGGCCGGGCGGACGATCGGCGAATCGGGCTGACATCGTTCGCCGCTCGCGCGTCGAGTTGATATTTCGAGCGGTCTTTCGCCTGGAAGTGCGCTAGGAGTGCGACCCAAGATTCGCACAACGTCGCGGATTGAGCGATACTTAAGGACTGACATGATGATGAAGAAACTCTCGGCCGAGGCAATCGGTACGTTCTGGCTTGTATTCGGCGGCTGCGGCAGCGCCGTGCTCGCCGCCGGCTTCCCCGAACTCGGCATCGGCTTCACCGGCGTCGCGCTCGCCTTCGGCCTGACCGTGCTGACCATGGTCTATGCCGTCGGCCCGATCTCGGGCGGACATTTCAACCCGGCGGTGTCGCTCGGTCTCGCGATCGGTGGCCGCTTCGAATGGAACGAGCTGATCCCCTATTGGGTGGCTCAGGTGATCGGCGGCTTTCTCGGCGCGCTGGTGCTCTATCTCATCGCCTCGGGCAAGCCGGACTTCGTGGCCGGCGGCTTCGCCTCGAATGGCTATGGCGAGCTTTCGCCGGGCAAGTACGGCCTCGCCTCGGCGCTGATCATCGAGATCGTGCTCACCGCCGGCTTCCTGCTGGTGATCCTCGGCGCCACCTCGAAGAAGGCGCCGGCCGGCTTCGCGGGTATCGCCATCGGTCTGGCGCTGACCCTCATCCATCTCATCTCGATCCCGGTGACCAATACCTCGGTCAACCCGGCCCGCTCGACGGCGGTCGTGTTCTTCGCCGACACCGGCGCGCTCGGCCAGCTCTGGCTGTTCTGGGTCGCACCGCTGATCGGCGCGGCGATCGGCGCGGTGCTCTGGAAGGCTCTGCTGGCGGACGACTGATTTCGGCCGGTCAGATCGGGCCGCGATGTGAGTTGAAAAAAAGCGGCGCGGGCTCCCCGCGCCGCCTGTCGAACGGGGGGACCGCATGATGGATGTCACTCTCTACTACGCGCCGAGAAGCCGGTCGCTGCGCGCGCTCTGGCTGCTTGAGGAACTGGGAATACCCTACGCGCTGACGCCGCTCAGCCTGAGGCGGGGGGAGCACAAATCCCCCGAGATGCTGGCGCTGAACCCGATGGGCAAGGTGCCCGTGGTGACGGTCGATGGCCATGCCGTCTGGGAGACGCCGGCGATCATCGCGCATCTCTGCGATCTCGCGCCCGAGGCGAAGCTGGCGCCGAAAATCGGCACGCCGGAGCGCGCGGATTTCTATCGCTGGCTTTCGTTCGGAACGGCGGTGATGGAGCCGGCCTTCATGGACCAGATGAAACATCACGACGTGAATCCGACGCAGGCCGGTTGGGGCGATTTCGCCTCGATGAAGGCGGCGCTCGCCCGCGGCCTGACCGCTGGCGACTGGATTCTGGGGAAACGGTTCTCGGGCGCCGACATTCTCGTCGGCGGCAATCTCGCCTGGTTCAGCGGCTGGGCCCGCGACGCCTTCGCCGACCTGCCGAATCTCTACCGCTATATCGGGCGGCTGGAAGCGCGCCCTGCGCGGATTCGCGCGCTCAAGATCGAGGCGGACCTCGCCGCGCGCGAGGACGCGGGCGCCTGAGGCGCGCGCCGGTCACACCCGCTCGATGATCCGACTCGACGGTCGATCATTTGAAAATAAAAGAAAACAAGTATTTTTGAGGCAGAAAGTCCCTCAGCGCCGGCGGCAAAATAGATTGCTCATGAAAACATTGGGCTTTTTCGGCTGCGCGGCCTGTGGAAAATTCCGCCATCTATCGCTGGTGACGGCGACCGAGCTTTTTGAGGCTTCCAAAGGTGAAAGTGCTCGCCGTCACCGCATGGTATCGACTCTCTGTCACGGTTGGGGATCCTCCTCGAAAGATTCCGTTCGCGACGCCTGACAGTGATCACACATCGGGCAGTGTCGAGATAGGTCTGGTTCATGGCTTGAGCACCAGCAGACCGTCGGCCGAACGAGACACCCAAGGTCGATCACTTCCCGTGGGCAATTGCGATGGATCGAGCTTGCCGACTCATGGCTGGGCAAGCTCACGGCCCAGTTGCAGACAAAGACGCACGGTCTTGACGCTGGTGCAGCCCTTGAGCAGTTCGCCGAACACATTGGCGCGCAGGCTATAGCTACTTTCGACCAGTTCGCGCGCCTCTTGCAGCGACTGACGCACGCCGACTTCGCTCAAAACCTCCAATAGTGCGCGCTCCGGCGCCGAGACGAGCGGGGCGCCGTCACGATTCTCGAACGGCCGGACATGCGGCAGCGCGTTCGGGCGCTCGATGAATAACCGCTTGCGGTGATATTCGGCCGGAAAGCGATCCGTGAACCATTCGGGAAAGCGCCCTGCCTTCCAGCCGTAGAGATGAAGGGTCGGCCGTTGGGCGACGCAGTGGCGGATGCCGTGCCAGTCGAGCGCGGACTTCCCACCGACATGCAGGCCCTCGAAGCTTCGTTGCAGACCATCGAGATCATCAAGCGCTCCGACACCGCGAAGGGATTCGAGCTTCCGCCGCGTCGATGGGTGATCGAACGCACAGAGGTGGTCCCCATTTCGCGGACAGTTTCGCGGCGTTTGCCAAGCAAACGTCGAGGATGTTCCTCGCTTGGAACGTCGCTCACGCAGGCGACCTACTCGGGATAGATCTCAGCGCCGTCCGGCATCGTCTTGCTGAATAGAACAATGACCAAAGGATTGCCCGGCTCGGACATCGCATCGCTGCGCTGGCCGATGACCTCTCCGCTCACCGCGCTCGTATATTCGGCAACGACCTCACCGAAGCTGTCGCGCTGTACGGCGAGCTTCTGTCCGGGCTCGACCCTGTCGGTGAGCTTGACGAGATGCTCGACGATGCCGCCGGCGGTGGCGATGACCGGGAAGCCGCTGTTGCCGACGAAGACGGCCATGCCCTCGGCCGTGCGACCCATCGGGCCGGCGACGATACCGTGATGCTTGAGTACGTTCATCGTGCCTTCCACGAACAGTTCGATCATCCCGGGGTCGAGGACGCGCGCCGCGCCGATCTCCGGTGCGAAGGCCGGGATTCCCGCGTCGAGAAATGCGTTGTGCAGGACAGTAGGATAGGCGGCCTTCGGCATGTCGAGGATCTGGCCGACGGGATAGAGGTCCAGCATCGCCTTGACCTCGGGTCGCCCGATTTCGCCGATGTTGAAGGCGCTGACCTCGAATCCGGTCGTGCCGGTATGGAAATCGATCGCCACGTCGGCGTTTGGCCGCAGCAGGCGGTTGAACAGGAGCCCGGCATGGCGGTTCGCCGCCGTCAGGCCGTTCTCGTTCCCGGGCCATTCCCGGTTCATGTCGATGAGATCGATGCCCCGGCCCTGGTTCGGCCACCGGCGCTGCATGCTTTCCAGCGCCGGGCGGGACACGTCGGTGACGGCCATCACCGTGCCTGACATCTCCACCGGATCGAGCTGGTTCATCACGGTCTGGACCGTATGAATAGAGCTCATCTCGTCGCCGTGCACGCCGCTCGTCAGAACGACGCGCTTGCCCGGCTTCGCCCCCTTGGCGACCGTCACGGACACGTACCAGTGCTGCCCGGTGGGCGTCTCCACGCCCTGAAAATACAGGAGGTGCCTCTTCCCGGCCTCGAGGTCGTTCACGTCGAGCGCACTGACGACCTTCTTCCCGCGGATGGTGTCGCCGGTATAGGCGGTCCCCGCCTCCGCATCGGCGGAGGCCGCGGTCGCCTCCTGCGCGTTGGCGGCGCCCGCGATGAGAGCGGCGGACGCGCCCGCCGACGCGATGGATGCGATCATGAAGTTGCGACGATCGAGACGGTCCGTGGCTTCTTCCGACATGATGCGTCCTTTGTAGTTCGCAGCCGCTATACCGACGACGGAAAGACCGAACAACCGCGTATCGGGCGAGGCCGTCCAGCCGACGACGCTACCGACGAGCTACACCACGACCCGGGCCACGACCGCCGCCGAAGCCGGCGGCACGTTTCGAACTGACGGAGGCAAGCCTGGCCAGATCGTCGAAGAAGACCAGCGCGCCGGCGCGATGCAGCGGGAGCCGTCCTTGGAGGAACAGGCGGCGAAACAGGCGCGACAGCACCCGGACATGCTGAAAGAACCCCGGCCGACAGGACACCCATCCGCCAGAGCCGAACGCCAGCCTCACGCGTCAATGCCGCGGAGCGGCTTTGTCCTTGGGCCGAAATCGACGATCCGGGCTTCGCGGCGAAGCTGTCGGCAGTCAGCCCTGTGGACGCCTCCTTACGGACGTGCGAGCCAGACCAGATCGCTTGGTCCGACCTCGTCGCTCGCCGCGTCAGGCCTGCTCGGGGCGGCCGAGGGTCGCGTCGACCCAGTTGTAGACGGCGCTGTCCCAGACGTTCTGGCCCAGGCCGCCGCAGTGCCCGCTTGCGCCGGACGCCACGGTGAGAGCGATGTGCGAGGTCGGGGCGGTCATCCGGCTGGCCAGGGCCTTTGCGCCGTCCGATCCGGCGAGCGGGTCGTTCTCGCATTCGACGAGCAGCGTGGGCGCCGTGATCTGCGAGGCGACGGACAGCATGTCGTAGTCGCGGAGCGTCGCGAAGTAGTCCTCGATCGTGCGAACCCCGTGCGTCGCCATGCGTGCGCGGAAGAACTCGCGCTTGTCCGCGCTGAGCTTCTCCTCCACCGAGATGATCGGCGCGGCCATCAGGCCCACCAGTCCGCCCGGGATGTGCGAGCCGAGGTTCGGGTCCGGCGGGTCGCAGACCAAGGCGGCGATGCGGTGCTCGAAGGCCGCGGCGCGCGGGGCGAGGTATCCGGCGAG
>NZ_CALAGI010000104.1 GCF_937891315.1 uncultured Amaricoccus sp.
GGCCGGTGCCAATGACGGCATCGGCGACGCCGAGGTACCGGGCGGCTCGAAGGTCAATTTCCAGGGCGACGCCTGGGTCTCGGTTCCGCGCGGCACCTGCCTGACCACCGCGCTGCCGGTCCAGCCGGACGGCACCCCGCGCCGCGGCGCGCTGCAACCCCTGGAGCGCGACCTCCCTTGAGTAGCCGGGCGACCCGCGTCCGTGTCCCGGCGCACACCCGCCGCTGGCGGAGCGGCGAAAATGAGCGCCGCGCCAGACGCGGGCGCCGTCAGGACGCGAGGCAGCCCTTCGGGTCGCCCGCCGCGTAGCCGCGCTGGAAGGCCGCCTCCCGTTCCGCGATCGTGCCGAGCCCGAGCCCGCCGAGCGCCTCCGGGCCGCCGCCCCACCAACTCGCCCGCGCCTCGGCGACACGGCGCGTGCCCAGGATGGCGAGGCCGTAGCGCCCCTCCGGTACCGGTCCGATCCGGCGGGCGGCGTCCCGCGCCCAGACCCCGGCGAGGCAGTCGGTCCCCGCCACGGAGCCCGAGCCGCCGAGCTGGTCGAGCGCCGGTCCCGCGGCGACGGCGGCGATGACGAGCTTGGTCGCCTGATCCTCGATCTCGCGCATCTGAGCCGGCATCGCCGCGAAGAGAGCGAGGTCGAAATAGAGCGCGCGGTTGTCCGGACAGTAGAACGGGCCGGTCGCCTGTCCCGCGCCGGCGCAAGGCGCCGGCGTCGCCTCGACGAAATAGCGGTGCCCGGCGATCCGGTAGCCGCGCCCCATGCCAGAGAAAAGCCGCCCCCAGGTCGCCTGAATATCCGCGAGCGTCACGTCGATACGGCGCGACTGCGCATCGGCGGCGTCGGATGTCACCTTCGACGGCGGCTCGCGATTGGCGAACGCCGCGGCGAAACCGACCGCGCCCAGGCCAACCAGCAGCGCGACGATTCCGAGGACCGGCCCCGCGCGGCGGGCGATCGAGGGCGCGGGCGGGACGGCGGGCGCGGGGATCGGTCGGCTCATGCTCTTCCTCCGCGCGGGCGCGTGGCGGCGGCCTTGACGCGCCCCGCGGCCTGTGATTCTTGGGGCCGAGTTATCCGAACAAGGCCTGAAGAAAGTGCTAGCGCACAGCCCAGACGCGGACCGCCTTGCGCGGCGACGTGGAATCGGCGCCGCCGCCGGTTCCGCCGCGCTGCTCCTCGGCGCGCTCGGTTTCCAGTATCTTGGCGGCCTCGCGCCCTGCCATCTCTGCCTGCTGCAGCGCTGGCCGCACGCGGTCGCCGTGCTGCTCGGTCTGTCGCTTCTCGTCGTTCCGGCCCGCGTCACGCTGGCGCTCGGCGCGCTCACCCTGCTGGTGGGCGCGGGCATCGGCGCCTATCACGTCGGCGTCGAACAGAAATGGTGGCAGGGACCGATGACCTGCACCGCGCCGGATCCCGGCTCGATCCCGGCCGGGGATCTGCTGAACCAGATCCTCGCGACGCCGGTGGTGCTGTGCGATCAGGTGGCCTGGAGCTTTCTCGGCGTCTCGATGGCCGGATGGAACGCGATCCTGTCGCTGATCCTCGCCGGCCTTTGGCTGCGCGCCTACGCCTCGAGCTCGGCGTCCCAGTAGAGATAGTCCATCCAGCTGACGTGCAGATGGTTCGGCGGGAACTTGCGCCCGACGTTCTGAAGCCGCTCCGGCGTCGGGCGGTAGGCCGCGCGGCGAAGATGCATCCCCGCCTGCCGCAGCGTCTTCGACCCCTTGCGCAGGTTGCAAGGGCCGCAGGACGCGACGACGTTCTCCCAGGTGGTTCGCCCGCCCTTCGACCGCGGCACCACATGGTCGAAGGTGAGATGATCCTTCGCGCCGCAATACTGGCAGGTGAATTCGTCGCGCAGGAACAGGTTGAAGCGGGTGAAGGCCGAGGAGCGCGCCGGCTTCACATAGTCCTTCAGCACCACGACCGACGGGATGCGGATCCGCACCGAAGGCGAATGCACCATCGCATCATATTCGGCCAGCACCACCACCCGGTCGAGGATCGCCGCCTTGATGGCCTCCTGCCACGGCCAGAGCGACAGCGGCAGATAGGAAAGAGGGCGAAAATCGGCGTTGAGGACCAGAGCGGGATGATCTCGCAACCCGGTGGGATTGCGAATGAAACTGGGCGTATGAGTGCTTTGCAGCATGTATACATCCCTTGCGCGGGTCTGACGCGTTCCCGGCGGATGCGCGTGGAACGACGAACCCTGCTTCGACTATATCTCGTCAAGATGGACTGGCAAGCCCCTAGATACCGGCATGGTTTCCAGTGCCTGCCACAATATCGCGCAGGTCCGACGGTTCTGTGACGCGGCTAGCCCGCGGCGGCGAACCGATCGCGGATGAAATCGAGCGCGAGGCCGAGCCCGTCGGGCGCTATTCCGTGTGCGGTGCCGCGAGACACGTGGGCATAGGTCTCGACGCCGGCGGCGACCAGCGCGTCGCCCGCTTCCGACAGGTGCGCGATCGGCACCATCGGATCAACGTCGCCATGGACGAGCAGAACGGGCGGCTTGCTCGCGATCTCGCCCGCCAGCCGCTCGGGCCGCAGCAGCCGGCCCGAAAAACCGACGATCCCGGCGAAGGACTTCGCCCGCCGCAGTCCGACATGCAGCGCCATCATCGTGCCCTGGCTGAAGCCGAAGAGCACGGTGCGCTCCGGCCCGATCCCCTGCTCGGCCACCGCGTCGAGCCAGGCGTCGAGCGTTGCATAGGCCTTCTCCGCCGCGGCCTCGGCCACCGCCTCGGGCGTGCCATCGAGCCGCGGAATGGGAAACCACTGGAACCCCATGGGATTGTTGCGGCAGGGTTCGGGCGCGTTCGGCGCGAGAAACCGCGTATTCGGCAGGTGCGGCGCCAGCGGATCGGCGAGGCCGATCAGATCCCCCCCGTCCGCGCCATAGCCATGCAGGAAGATGACAAGGCTGTCGGCGCGACCCGAGGCGGCGGGGCGTTCGGCCGTGGTCAGAAGTCCGGTCATCGCACACCCTCGCGCTGATTCATGACGCGGTAATAGGCCCAGAGCAACCGGGCCGCAACCGCGCGCCAGGGCGACCAGGCGAGGCTCATGGCGCGGAGATCGCTCTCGCTCGGGCGGGTTTCGATCTGGAAGAGCACTCGGGCCGCGTCGCGCAGCGCGAGGTCGCCGGGCGCGAAGACGTCGGCCCGACCGAGGCTGAACATCGCATAGATTTCGGCGGTCCAGACCCCGACGCCCTTGACGCGGACCAGTTCGGCGACGACTTCCTCGGTCGGCAGCGCGCGCAAGGCGGCGAAATCGAGGCCGCCGCCCGCGATCGCCCGGGCATAGGCGATCTTTTGTCGCGACAGGCCGCAACCACGCAGAAGCTCGTCGGACAGCGCCGCGAGCCCGATCGGCTCGGTCGCGCCCGCCGCCTCGAGGCGCGCCCAGATCGCCGCGGCGGAGGCGGTCGAAACCTGCTGGCTGACGATCGCCGAGAAGAGCGTGGCAAAGCCGTCGGCGCGGCGGCGCAGCGGCAAGGGGCCGGTCAGCTCCAGCGCGCGGGCGAATCGCGGCTCGACGGCGGCGAGCCAGGCGGCGCCCTCGGCCACGTCCGACTCGGTCTCGATGATCCGTCCAACCATGCGCCCTTCCCCACCGCGGCCGCGCCCGCCGGTCAAGCCCTCCGCGACACGCAGGCGCATTTTCCGGATGACCGCGCGCCGGGTCTCGCGTCCGCCGGCGAAGCCGGCTAGCATCGCGTCCATGCTTCGCACTCCCCTCGCCCTGTTTCTCGCGATCGCGCTCGGGTCGCCGGTCCTCGCCCAGGAAGACGGCGGCTGCGTCGTGCTGCTGCACGGGCTCGGCCGCGGCGAATCCTCGTTCCTGGTGATGGAGGAGGCGCTCGGCGCGGCCGGGTTCCATGTGGTGAACGAGGGCTATCCCTCGACCGAGATGACCATCGAGGACGCGCTCGGCTACGTCACCGACGCGGTGAAGCTCTGCGGCGAGGAGCGGGTGAATTTCGTCACCCATTCGATGGGCGGCATCCTCGCCCGCGGCTGGCTCGCGATGAACCGGCCGGCCAACATGGGCCGCGTGGTGATGCTGGCGCCGCCGAACCAGGGGTCGGAGATTTCCGACGCCTTCCGCGACCTCGGCCTCTATCGCAGGCTGACCGGTCCCGCCGGCCAGGAGCTGACCACCGACGGCATCGTCGGACAGCTCGGGCCGGTCGATTTCGAGCTCGGCGTCGTCGCCGGCGATCGCTCGATCAATCCGCTGTTCTCCAGCATGATCAAAGGGCCCGACGACGGCACCGTCTCGGTGGCGAGCACCAGGGTCGAGGGCATGGCCGACCATATCGTCCTGCCGGTCAGCCACACATTCCTGATGAACAACCCGCTGGTGATCGCACAGACCGTGACCTTTCTGCGCACTGGCCATTTCGACCACGCGCTCACCTTCCGCGAACTGCTCCGGCGCCTGACCGCCCGCTGACAACCGCCGCCCGGCTTCCGATTGACCACGGATCGACGCCGGACCTCCCGAAAGCCCGCCTGATCTACGGCGCGGCGGGGCTCGCGTCCGGCGTCCCGGACGGCAGATGGCTCAGAAAGTTCCGCCGCAGTTCCCGGATCCGCTCCGGATAATCCTTCGGGAACGTCCAGTAGTGCGCGCCGGAGGGGGCCGTGTCCTCGATCAGCCCGCGCTCGTCGGGGCGGGGGTGGAAGATCAGCTTCACCAGCACGTCGTTGCTGACCCAGGGGTCGTCGTACCAGAAGGTATGCGAGGTCGCGGCGAGGCCGGGCATGTCATCGGGCCGCACCCGCAGGATCTCGAGTCCCTGGTCCCGCGCCGCGGTCAGCAGCCAGTCCGTCGCCTCGGGGCTGAGTTCGGCGAGGTCAGGCCGGCCGGCGCGCGAGGCGCGGTTGACGATGCCCGAGAGCCGAAGGGCGCTGTCGCCGAGATTGACCGCCGTCGTCACCCGTCGCGCATGCGGCCCATAGACGCGCATATCCTCGACGAAGTCGCGGAAATCGGCGTCGGGCGCGGCGTGATACACCTCGCCCAGCCGATCGGCGGCGACCGGATAGTTCTCGGCCACGCGGGCGAGCGCGTCGCTGCCGACCGTCGCGCCGGCGCTGTAGGTGAAGACATTGACGTGCTCGGCGTCGGTATGTTCGGCCAGCAGGTCGATCAGCTCGGCCAGATGCGGCGCGGCGCCGAAGGCCGTCTCGATGTCGCTGGGGTAGCGCAGGAAATTCTCCGCCGTCGGCCAAGCGTAGAGCACGACCACGGAGTCGCGCCCGAGAAAATGGTGGAGCTGCGACGCCTGCCCCGCCGCCCGCTCGACCGTGGTGTTCGCGCCATGGACATAGACGAGGATATCGGGGTCGCGCGACCTGGCGAGCTCGGCGTTGATCTCGTCGAGCCAGGCCGTCACGTTGGCGTCGGGACCTTCCTGCGGGTCCGAGAGCGTCCCCGCCTCGCGCATCCGCTCCAGATTGATGAACGGCCGGTCGTCGGGATCGCCGCTCATCGTCCATTCGCGGATCTGGTCGAGCGTCGAGCCCTCGTCGCCGATTCGCAGATCCGCCGCGCCGACATGCAGGCGGCGGTCCGGGGCGACCGTGTAGATCCGGTTGTCGCGCGGTCCGATCGGCAGGCGGTTGGTCGCATAGAAGATGCTGATCTCGCTGCCATCGGCCAGCGCCGGGGCGAGATCGAAAAGCCGGTCGCTTCCGTCCTGAAAGAGAAGCGGCGCCGGCATCAGCCGCATGGGCGGGTGGTAGAACACGAAGAACGCGGCCACCGACGCGGCGACCACGACGACGAAGAACGCGAGCCAGCGAAACATGATCACCACGAAACCAGCCGGGCAATCGCGCCCGCGTCCGTCGGCATAGGGTCAAAGCGCGCCGGGGGAAAGGGACGGGCGCGGGGATCACGGGAAAACGACCGCGAGATCGCGGGTTCCGCGGCGCGGCGGAATTCGCTTTAAGCGCCGGATGACCAGCGTCGATTCCAGTTCCCTCCCGTCCGATCGCCGCGCCCGGCGCAATGTCGGCGTCCTCGTGGCGGCGACCATGATCCTCGGCAGCCAGCTTCCGGTGCATTTCATCCTCGGCGGCCTCGCCGGCCAGATGCTCAGCCCGAACAAGTGCTTCTCCACCCTGCCGATCTCGCTGATCGTCTTCGGCTCGATGCTGTCGGCGCCCGTCCTCAGCGCCGTCATGCAGCGCCGGGGCCGCGCCTTCGGCTTCGTGCTCGGCGCGGCGGGTGGCGGGATCGGCGCGGCGCTCTGCGCGGTGGCATTGCTCAGCGACTCCTTCGCGCTGTTTCTCGCCGGCTCGGCCTTGACCGGGGTCTATATGTGCGCGCAGGGCTTCTTCCGCTTCGCCGCCACCGACGGCGCGAGCCCGGAATTCCGGCCAAAAGCGATTTCCCGGGTAATGGTGGCGGGGCTCGTCTCGGCGATCCTCGGACCGCAGCTCGTCAAGCTGACCGCCGACGCCTTCGCCCCCGTTCCCTTCGCCGGCGCCTACGCCGCCGTCGTGCTGCTGAACGTCGTCGGCGTTTTCGTTTTCGCCTTTCTCGACAGCCCGCGCCCGGCGCCGCCACCTCCGGACGGGCCGCGGGCGCGCAGCTATCTCGATCTCGCCCGCGCGCCGCGCATCGCCGTCGCCATGCTTTGCGCGATGGTCTCCTACGCGCTGATGAACCTCGTGATGACCGCGACGCCGCTCGCGGTGGTCGGCTGCGGCTTCGGCACGGCGGCCTCGGCCGACGTGGTCAGCGGCCATGTACTCGCCATGTTCGCGCCATCCTTCTTCACCGGCGGGCTCGTCGTCCGCTTCGGGGCGGAGCCGATCATCGCCATCGGCCTCGTCTTTCTCGCCGCCGCCGGGGCGGTCGCGCTCGCCGGGGTTGATCTGCTGAATTTCTTCGGCGCGCTGATCCTGCTCGGGATCGGCTGGAACTTCGGTTTCATCGGCGCGACGGCGATGCTGACCGCGAGCCACCGCCCCGAGGAGCGCGGCAAGGTTCAGGGCATGAACGATTTCCTGGTCTTCGGCCTCGTCGGCCTCACCTCGCTCGCCTCGGGCGGCCTGATGAACTGCGTCGCCGGCGACGCGGTGTCCGGCTGGCACGCCGTCAACCTCGCCATGATCCCGATGCTCGCCGCCGCTGGCGCCGGATTGGTCTGGCTCCGCCTCCGCGAAGGGCGTCCGGCCTAGCCCGTCCACAATCCGCCCAGAACCGCCAGCCATTCACGCGGACGGCGGCGCGGCGCCGGTTGCGTCGGGCGCGTGACCGGCTCGGGGTCACTGGCGGCGTCGGGGAGCGCGATCCAGTCCTCGACGCTCAGAGGCGCCGGGTCCGGCCGCGGGTCGGACGGCGTCAATCGAAGCTCTCCGCGACCTCGTACATCACCGGCTCGAAGCTTCGGCAGAGCGCGGTCAGACGGCGGTTCCGTTCGCGCATCTGGTCCGAGCGCAGCATGGCGAGGAAATCCTCGCGCCGCCGCCATTGCGAATAGTTCGCGATCCGGGTCTGCGCGTCGTTCACATGCAGCCCCGCGCCGATGAAACCCGGCTGATGACGGATGAAGTTCGCATAGGCGTCGCGAAGCTCGTCAAGCAGGTCCTGACAGGTTCCGGGCGTCATGTCGAAGGTAGTGATGACGGTCTGCAGCGCGGCCCCGCGCGAAATCGTCGGCATGGCTTCTCTCCCCCTCCCGGCGCCGGGGTGAAATCCCGGGCGCGCGGCGCCGATTCGTAACATCCTGTTTACCAGATTCCCGGCCTGCTGGCGGCTGAGACCGGAGGATCGGGATGCGCGCCGCCGTCGCAGGGATCATTGTGGCACTATCCGCCCTCCGCGCCGAGGCCGGCGCCTGGCCGCGCGAGGAAGGCACGACCTTCATCTCGCTCAGCCAGGTCTTCACCACCGGCACCGAGTCGCTGCTGGCACCGACCGAAACGCTCACCTCCTACAGTTCGCTCTATGCCGAGTACGGACTGACCGGCACGACGACGATCGGCTTCGACGCGGCCTATGGCACCGGGCCGGAAGCGCGGCTGGGCACCGGCATCGCCTTTGTCCGCCGGCCGATCTGGGAAACCCCGTCGGGCCATCGCTTCGCCGCCGATTTCGGCGTCGGCTGGCGCACCGAGAGCGGCGATCAGGATGTGCGGCTGCGCCCGGGCCTCGCCTGGGGCCGCGGCTTCGAAAGCGCCTGGGGCAACGGCTGGATGGGGGTCGACGCCTCGGCCGAGCTGTTGCTCCCCTCCGACGACACGGCCTTCAAGGTCGACTTCACCACCGGCGTGAAACCGAGCGACGACTGGATGCTGATCTTTCAGGTGCAGACCGGTCGCTATGCCGGCACGGGCGCGCTGGTCCGCGTGGCCCCTTCGGTGGTGCGCGCGTTCGGCGAAAAGAGCCACCTGCAGATCGGGCTCGACGCCACCGTGTTCGGCGACGATTCGATCGGGGTGAAGCTCGCGACCTGGTTCAGTTTCTAGAGCGACCGGCCCGGCAGAACCGGGCCGGCCGCTCCGGCATATTGATTTGTCGCGATATGTTAGCCAACAGACGATCCCGTCTGGCTGGATATTGCTCTGATCGGAGCGGCCTCGAACGTCACCGAGATGTCGCGCAGGGCGACGCTCTCGATCCGCACGACACCGCCTTCCGGCCCGACGAGATCGAGGCCGACATGGGCGTAGATCACCCGCGCGTCCCAGACGAGATCGACGCCGGCGCGCCGTTCGGGGCCGACCACCGCCCGCGCCACCGCCACCGCGCCGCCGGCGCGGGGACGCACCAGCGGCCCCATGGTCAGCGGCCCGCGCACCAGACGCGCGCGGGCGCCGCCGGGCCAGGCCGCGATCCGGACCAGCGGGACGGGGCCGCGCATGACCCGCAGCCGCGCCGAGATCTCGAGATAGCGTCCCGCCCGTACCGGGACCTCGCCCATGTAGCGCAGGCTCTGCACCGGGTCGATCTTGCGCATCTCGAGACAGGGTCCGAACCGCTCGTCGTCCGGGATCAGCCTTGCATGGCGCACCGCCTCGTAGGTCGGGCTATCGGGTGTGCCGTCGCCGCGTGACCAGTCGTCGAGACCCTCGTGGAACGCCGGCGGCGACAGGTCGAGCGTGGCGGAATCGGCTGCGAGCATGATTTCCCCTATCGTCCGAAGCCGGGCGGAGGCCCGCCCCGGACGAAGGTGTTAACCGACCCCGGTTAACGGCCGGTTAACCATATTGCGCGCGCGGCGCCCGCTCAGGCCTCGATCTCGACGCGGCCCATCGGATGCGAGCAGCAGGCGAGGATCCAGCCGTCGGCGATGTCCTCGTCGGTGATGCCGCCGTTGTGCACCATATGCACCTCGCCCGACAGCTTGCGGGTCCTGCAGGTGCCGCAGACGCCGAAGGTGCAGCCCGAGGGGATATTGAGCCCCGCCCGCCGCGAGATGGCAAGGATGGTGTCCGCCTCGGTGCAGGTCACCGACTGGCCGCTGACCGCGAAGACGATCTCGGACGCGACCTTGGCGCTCGGCACCACGTCGTCGAGAACCGGCGCGTCGGCCTGGGTCAGCACCGGCGCGGTGAAGGTCTCCTGATGGTAGTGCTCCATGTCGTAGCCGAAGCCGATCAGCATGTCGCGGACGGCGCGCATGAACGGCTCTGGCCCGCAGCAATAGACCTCGCGGTCGAGATAGTCGGGCGCCATCAGGCCGAGCATCAGCTGGTTGAACATGCCGCGATAGCCGGTCCAGACATCGTGCGGATCGTCCTGCTCGACCACGAAATGCAGCTTGATCGACGGCACCCGCGTCGCCATGTGCTCCAGCCGCTTGCGAAAGACGAGCTCGCTCGGCCGTCTGGCGCACTGGACGAAGCAGATGTCGGGCTGACCGCCCAGATCCCAGCGGTAGGTGGTGATCGCCATCATCGGGGTCACACCGGAGCCCGCCGAGATGAGCAGAAGCTTGCGGTCCGCGGGCACGTCGGGGATGAAGATCCCGCCGGGCCCGATCGCCTTCACCGTCACGCCCTCTCGCAGGTTGTCGAGCATCCAGCGCGTGCCGATGCTCGCCCCCTGCGCCTTGACGGTCAGGGAAATCGACAGCGGCCGCGAGGGGCTGGAGGAGATGGTGTAGGTGCGGTGGATCGGCCCGCCGGCGACCGGCAGCTCCAGCGTCAGGAACTGGCCGGGGCGGTAGTCGAACCAGGCACCGGACGGCGCGCGGAACGAGAAGGAAACGATATCCGGCGCCTCGGGAACGACCGAGACGCATTCGAGCGGCTCGGTATCGCGCCAGGGCAGCGCGCCGACGAAGCGGGGAACGAGGTCGAGGCTCATGCCGTCACTCCGCCGCCATCGCCGCGCCGCCGCCGACCCGGTCGCCGAGGGTCCGACAGTACCAATCGACGAACTGGATCACCCCGTCCTCCTGGATCGCCGAGTACGGGCCGGGGACGTAGGCGGGCGAATTGATGCCCTTCTGGTTCTCCTCCACCACCCGCCGGTCCTCGTCGTTGGTGGCGATCCAGACCTCGGTCAGCTTCTTCAGATCGTAGTCGACACCCTCGACCGCGTCCTTGTGCACCAGCCACTTGGTCGTCACCTCGGTTTCGGTGGCGCTGATCGGCAGCACGCGGAAGACGATGGAATGGTCGGCGAGGAAGTGGTTCCAGCTGTTCGGATAGTGGAAGAACAGCAGCGAGCCCGCGTCGGCGAAGGGCGCGTTGGCGAGGCGCTTCACCGGCACGGCGGCCTTGCCGTCCATCGTGTAGCTCTCGCCGGCGCCGAGCAGCGGGATCCGGGCGAAGCGCCACTGGTGGCTCGGATGGATGACGAATTTCGACGGCATCCCCGCCGCCTCGCACTTCCGCCAGTGCGCCGTGACCAGCGGCTCGATCGCGCCGGTCTCGTCCATCGAGGTGAAGCCGGGGCGGTCCGGAAAGGTGCGGCAGAGCGCCGGATGCGAGCCGGCGCAGTGATAGCACTCGCGGTTGTTTTCGAGGACGAGCTTCCAGTTGCCCTTCTCGATGATCGTCGATTCATGGGCGATCCTGGCGTCGGTCAGCCGCTGCGGTCCCAGATAGCGCTTCGCCGTCTCGACGAAGCCGTCGATGGCGGGCGGTGTGTCCGAAAGGCAGACGAACACCATGCCGCCGGCATCGCGGCAGGCGACCGCCTTCAGGCCGTGGTCGGCCGGCTTGAAATCCGGTCCCATGTCGCGGGCGTAGAGCAGCCGCCCGTCGAGCTCGTAGGTCCATTGATGATAGGGGCAGACCAGCTTCGGCGCATTGCCCTTCGCCGCCGCGCAGACCCGACTGCCGCGATGGCGACAGGAATTGTGGAAGGCGCGGATCTGGCCGTCGGCGCCGCGGACGATGAGGATCGGATATTCGCCCACCTGCATGGTGACGAAATTGCCGGTCTTCGGGATCTCGCACGACGGGATCGCGAACAGCCACTCCTGGTACCAGATCGCCGCGAGGTCGAGTTCCAGGATCCCGGAGGAGGTATAGAAGGGCCGCGGCAGCGCGTGCCCGGGCTTGCGCTCGGCGAGCAGGGACGGAACGTTGGTGTCGGCGGACATTTCTCTCTCAACTCCTCGCACCGCGCGTTCGCGGCTGGCTTGGCTACACAGGTTCGGAGCGCGCGGGCCGGGTCGTCGCGCGGAGCGGCCCGCGCGCCTGACCGTCCGCGCCGCCACCCGCGGGCTCGACGTCTCGCAGGGCTGGTTTCCGGGCTTTGGAGGCACCTTGGGGCCGCCGCGACGCCGTCGCGGATTTCCCCGGTGACCTTCCGCCGCCACCAGTTCTCCGCCCGCCCCGGAGCGCGTCCTGCGCGAAGGACACTACGAAACCCGGGCGCCGCGGGACATCCGGATTGCGACGCAGCGTAGGTGATTTCAGACCAGCGACGGCGCCGGCGCCCCTTGATCGCTGGAGTTTGAGCGGCGGCGAAGCCCGTGGGGGTCAGGCACGATCTCGCGGTTGCGTATTTGGCGCGACCCTCGCTTTCGCCGATCCCCGGAAACTTCCGGCGGGCGCGAGGGTCGGGATTTTCCCCGGAGCGTGCAATCATGGCGCGCATGCCCCGCTTGACGGCCTCTTGCCTGGGCGCGGCGCGGCGTCTATGGCGTCGCGGCGGCCCGGCGCGCGGGCCCCACGAGCCGAAAAGCGAGCCCAAGGAGGCGCATGGCCGAGACGCTGAGCCTGATCCGCCCCGACGACTGGCACCTGCATCTGCGGGACGGGGCGATGCTGGCCGGCGTCCTGCCCGCCTCGCGTCACTTCGCCCGCGCGATCGTGATGCCGAACCTCGTGCCGCCGGTCGTCACCGCCCGAGACGCCGCCGCCTATCGCGCGCGCATCCTCGCCGCCCTGCCCGAAGGCCAGGATTTCACGCCGCTGATGACGCTCTACCTGACCGAGGCCACCGATCCGTCAGACGTCGCAGCCGCCGCCGCCGACGGGCTGGTCACGGCGGTGAAGCTCTATCCCGCCGGTGCCACCACCAATTCGGCGAGCGGCGTCCGCGACATCGAAGCCGTCATGCCGGTGCTGGAGAAGATGGCCGAAATCGGCCTGCCGCTCTGCGTGCATGGCGAGGTGACGGACCCGGAGATCGACATCTTCGACCGCGAGGCGGTGTTCATCGAGCGCGTGCTGGCGCCGCTGCGCCAGCGCCTGCCGGAGCTCCGGGTGGTAATGGAGCATGTCACCACCCGCGACGGCGTCGACTTCGTGCGCGAAGGCGGATCGAACCTCGGCGGCACGCTGACCGTCCATCACCTGATCCTCAACCGCAACCATCTGCTGGTCGGCGGAGTACGACCGCATTTCTACTGCCTGCCCGTACTGAAGCGCGAGACCCACCGCCAGGCGCTGGTCGCCGCGGCGACCAGCGGGATCGGCCGCTTCTTCCTCGGCACCGACAGCGCGCCGCATGCGCGCGCCACCAAGGAGGCCGCCTGCGGCTGCGCCGGGGTCTTCACCGCGCCGAACGCCCTGCCCTGGCTCGCTCATGTGTTCGAGGCCGCCGGCGCGCTCGACCGGCTCGAGGCCTTCGCCTCGCTGAACGGCCCCGCCTTCTACCGCCTCGCGCCCAATGCCGAGCGCATCCGGCTGGAGCGCGCCGGGGCGGCGACGCCGGCCGAGGTGGCGACGGGCGCCGGGCCCGTGGTGGTCTTCGACCCGGGCTTCGCGCCCGGCTGGCACGTGATGGAATGAAAGGACCGGCGATGCAGCGAACCTATCCTTCCGACGCCGAGATGGCTCGGCTGATGGCCCGCATGCTGTGGGAGATCGGCGCGGTGCATTTCAACGCCGCAGCGCCCTACAAGCTCTCCTCCGGCATGGCGAGCCCGGTCTATATCGACTGCCGCAAGCTGATCTCCTATCCCCGGATCCGCGGCGCCCTGATGGATTTCGCCGCGACGAAGATCCTGCGCGACGCGGGCTACGAGCAATTCGACGCCGTGGCGGGCGGCGAAACGGCGGGGATCCCGTTCGCCGCCTTCCTCAGCGAGCGCCTCGGTCTGCCGATGATCTATGTGCGCAAGGCGCCGAAGGGCCACGGTCGCAACGCCCAGATCGAAGGTCACATGCCCGAAGGCGCGCGGGTCCTGATGATCGAGGATCTGACCACCGCCGGCGGCAGCCTCTTCACCTTCGTCGACGCGGTGCGCGCCGCGGGTGGCGTGGTCAAGCATGGCATCGCGCTCTTCTACTACGACATCTTCCCCGAGGCGCGGGCGAACATGGAGGCCCGCGGTCTGACGCTGCACAATATCGCCACCTGGCGCGACGTGCTCGCCGTCGCGCGCGAGCAGCGCTTGTTCGACGAGAAGACGCTGGCCGAGGTCGGCGCCTTTCTGAGCGCCCCGCTGACCTGGTCCGCCGCGCATGGCGGAGTCGACCAGCTCGGCGGCTGACCTCCGGCCCCGCTTTCGACGGTTCTTTCCCGAGCCGCGATGGTTAATTTTTTGGCAACCACCCCCGTGGTGGCGCCGGCGTGCTCAGCGTGCTTGATCGTGATCAGCACATCGCGATACTGCCGGGTAGGTGGCGGCGCCGCCCGGGGGAACGAACGCTCTTGATCCAAACGACGACGCGAAAAAGCGACGCGACGGCTGCGAAACGCAATGGGCCGGCCGGCCCCGAGGACATCGACATGAATCAGCCACAGCCCTCCCTCCCGCTGTCGAGAACGCGTTCGACGGATCCCGAGGATATCGCCAACGAGATCGTCGATCGCCTGACCTATCGCATCGGCAAGAACGCCCGCGCCGCGAAACCCTACGACTGGCTCGAAGCCTCGATTCTCGTCATCCGCGACCGCGCCATCGAGCGCTGGATGGAGACGACCAGCGACACCTACGCGGCCGGCACCAAGCGGGTCTACTACCTCAGCCTCGAATTCCTGATCGGCCGGCTGATGCGCGACGCGGTCAGCAATCTCGGGCTGCTCGAATCCATGCGCGCCGCGCTGAAGATTCTGAAGGTCGATCTCGATGTCATCGCCGAACTCGAGGCCGACGCCGCGCTCGGCAATGGCGGCCTCGGCCGGCTCGCCGCCTGCTTCATGGAGAGCATGGCGACCGTCGGCCTGCCCGCCTATGGCTACGGCATCCGCTATCGCCACGGCCTCTTTCGCCAGAAGATCGCCGACGGCTGGCAGGCGGAATTCCCCGAGACCTGGCTCGAGCACGGCAACCCCTGGGAGTTCGACCGGCGCGAGGCGGCCTACGAAGTCGGTTTCGGCGGACTCGTCGAGTTCCACGAGGCCAATGGCTCGGAAGAGCGCTTCGTCTGGAAGCCGGCGGAGAAGGTGATCGCCACCGCCTATGACACGCCGATCGTCGGCTGGCGCGCCGCCCGCGTGAACACGCTTCGCCTGTGGAAGGCCGAGCCGCTCGACCCGATCCGTCTCGACGCCTTCAACGCCGGCGACCACACCGGCAGCCTCGCCGAGAGCAACCGCGCCGACGCGCTGACGCGCGTTCTCTATCCCGCCGACACTTCCGCCGCCGGACAGGAACTGCGGCTGCGGCAGGAATATTTCTTCTCCTGCGCCTCGCTCAAGGACATCATCCGCCGGCACCTGCAGCAGTACGACACGCTGGACAATCTCGGCGAGAAGGTCGCGGTGCATCTCAACGACACGCATCCCGCGGTCTGCGTGCTCGAACTGATGCGGTTGCTGGTCGATGACCACGGCATGGACTTCTCCCGCGCATGGGACGCGACGCGCGCCACCATCGGCTATACCAACCACACCCTGCTCCCCGAGGCGCTCGAAAGCTGGCCGGTGCCGCTCTTCGAGCGGATGCTGCCGCGCCACATGCAGATCCTCTACGAGATCAACGCCCGGCTGCTGCGGCAGGCGCGTGTCGAGATGAAGATGACCGATCAGCAGATCCAGAACATCAGCCTGATCGATGAAACCGGCGAGCGGCGGGTGCGCATGGGCAACCTCGCCTTCACCGGCGCGCATTCGATCAATGGCGTCTCGGCGCTGCATACCGAACTGATGAAGGAGACCGTCTTCGCCGATCTCCACAAGATGTTCCCCAAGCGCATCAACAACAAGACCAACGGCATCACGCCGCGCCGCTGGCTGATGCAATGCAACCCCGGCCTCTTCAACCTGCTGCGCGAGACCATCGGCGACGGCTTCGCGGACGATATCGACAAGATCCGCGAGATCGAGAAATATGCCACCGATCCGGAATTCCAGAAGAAGTTCGCCGCCGTCAAGCATGACAACAAGGTACGGCTGGCGGCGCTGGTGCGCGAGCGGATGGGGGTTCGGGTCAATCCCGACGCGATGTTCGACATCCAGATCAAGCGCATTCACGAATACAAGCGCCAACTGCTGAACATCATCGAAGCCGTGTCGCTCTACGACCAGATCCGTTCGCATCCCGAGCGGGATTGGGTGCCGCGGGTCAAGTTCTTCGCCGGCAAGGCGGCGCCGACCTATCACAATGCGAAGCTCGTCATCAAACTCGCCAACGACGTCGGCCGCGTGATCAACGCCAATCCGTCGGTGCGCGAAGTGCTGAAGGTGGTCTTCGTGCCGAACTACAACGTCAGCCTCGCCGAGGTGCTGGTCCCGGCGGCCGATCTCAGCGAGCAGATCTCGACGGCCGGCATGGAGGCTTCCGGCACCGGCAACATGAAGTTCGCCCTGAACGGCGCGCTGACCATCGGCACACTCGACGGTGCGAATGTCGAGATCAAGGAACAGGTCGGCGACGACAATATCGTGATCTTCGGCCTGACCGCCGCCGAGGTGGCCGAAAAGCGGGCCATGGGCCACAACCCACGCCAGCTGATCGAAAGCTCGCCCGAACTCAGCCAGGCATTGTCGGCGATCTCGTCGGGCGTGTTCTCGCCGGACGATCCCGGCCGCTACGCCGGGCTGATCGGCGGCCTCTACGAGCACGACTGGTTCATGGTCGCGACCGACTTCGACGCCTATGCCGAGGCGCAGGACCGGGTGAACGCGATCTGGTCCAATCCCTCGCAATGGTGGGAAAAAGCGATCCTCAACACCGCGCGGATGGGCTGGTTCTCGTCGGACCGGACGATCCGCGAATATGCTACAGACATTTGGGGGGTCAAACTGTAGCCTCGGAATCAACAAGGATGCCCCGGGGGAAACGGACGTGATCAAAGAGACGGCCAAGCCAAAGGCCGCGGCGCCCGCGGAGCTCGACTCCGGCGCCGTCGAGGCGATCGTTCACGGGACCCACGGCGACCCCTTCGCCGTCCTTGGACTGCTGGAGGCCGGCTCCGGCCTTGTCGCCCGTTGCTTCATCGCCGGGGCGGAGCGGGTCGAGGCCTTCACCCTCGACGGCAAGCCGGCGGGCACGCTCGCGCGCCGGCACGACGCCGGCTTCTTCGAGGGCAAGCTGCGCATCCGCAAGCGCCAGCCGGTGAAATACCACGCCAGCAACAACGGCGGCGACTGGTGGGTGGTCGATCCCTATTCCTTCGGCCCGGTGCTCGGGCCGATGGACGACTATTATATCGCCGAGGGCAGCCATCTGCGGCTGTTCGACAAGCTGGGCGCCCATCCGATCCATCACGAAGGCGCCGAGGGGGTGCATTTCGCCGTCTGGGCGCCGAATGCCCGGCGGGTTTCGGTGGTCGGCGACTTCAACGCCTGGGACGGGCGGCGCCATACGATGCGGTTGCGGCGCGACACCGGCATCTGGGAAATCTTCATCCCCGGCGTTCACGCGGGCCTGCCGTACAAATACGAGATCATCGCGCCCGACGGCGTCGTGCTGCCGCTCAAGGCCGATCCCTTCGCCCGCGCCGCCGAGCTGCGCCCCGCCAATGCCTCGATCGTCGCGCCCTGGCTCGATCACGAATGGGGCGACGCCGCGCATCGCGCCTTCTGGGCGGCGACGGACGCGCGGCGCCAGCCGATCTCGATCTACGAGGTTCACCCGGGCTCGTGGCAACGCGGTGAGGACGACGGTTTTCTCAGCTGGGACGAGCTCGCCGACCGGCTGATCCCCTATGTCGTCGACATGGGCTTCACCCATATCGAGTTCCTGCCGATCAGCGAGCATCCGTTCGATCCGTCCTGGGGCTATCAGACAACCGGCCTCTACGCGCCGAGCGCGCGGTTCGGTCCGCCCGAGGGTTTCGCGCGCTTCGTCGACGGAGCGCACCGCGCCGGCATCTCCGTGATCCTCGACTGGGTGCCGGCGCATTTTCCGACCGACGCGCATGGGCTGGCGCATTTCGACGGGACGGCGCTCTACGAGCATGCCGACCCGCGACAGGGTTTTCATCCCGACTGGAACACCGCGATCTACAATTTCGGTCGGCGCGAGGTGTCGAGCTACCTCGTCAACAATGCGCTCTACTGGTCGGAACTGTTCCATATCGACGGGCTGCGCGTCGATGCCGTGGCTTCCATGCTCTATCTCGACTATTCGCGCAAGGAAGGCGAATGGGTGCCGAACAAGTTCGGCGGCCGCGAGAATCTCGACGCGGTGGAGTTCCTGCGGGCCACCAATCGCGCGGTCTACGGCAGCCACCCGGGCACCGTCACCATCGCGGAGGAGAGCACGAGCTGGCCGAAGGTCAGCGCCCCGGTGCACGAGGGCGGGCTCGGCTTCGGCTTCAAGTGGAACATGGGTTTCATGCACGACACGCTGCAATATCTGTCGCGCGACCCGATCTACCGCGGGCATCACCAGAACGACCTGACCTTCGGCCTGCTCTACGCCTTCAGCGAAAATTTCGTCCTGCCGCTCAGCCATGACGAGGTGGTGCATGGCAAGGGCAGCCTGATCGCCAAGATGGCGGGCGACGCCTGGCAGAAGTTCGCGAACCTCCGCGCCTACTACGCGTTCATGTGGGGTTATCCCGGCAAGAAGTTGCTGTTCATGGGTCAGGAATTCGCGCAAGGCGCGGAATGGTCCGAGGCGCGCGCGCTCGACTGGTGGCAGCTCGACATCGCCGAGCATCGCGGGGTGCAGAGCCTCGTGCGCGACCTCAACCGACTCTACGCCTCGACGCCCGCGCTCCATGCCCGCGACTGCGAGGGCGAAGGGTTCGAATGGCTGATCGCCGACGATTCGACCAATTCGGTCTTCGCCTGGCAGCGCCGAGCACCGGGCGAAAATCCGGTCGCGGTGATCTCGAACTTCACGCCGGTGCCGCGGACAGGCTATCGGGTGCCCCTGCCCCGCGCCGGTCGCTGGCGCGAGATCCTCAATACCGACGCGGGTCTCTATGGTGGTGGCGGCATGGGCAACATGGGCGCGGTCGAAGCAATCGAGGACGGGGCCGGCGCGGCGGCGCGCATGACCCTGCCTCCACTCGCCACGGTCTGGCTCGAATTCGAGCCGGCATGAAGAGAGCCGAATGAAGGACACCGGTGCGAGAACAAGCACGAGGGGAGACTACCTAGTGGACAAGAAGACGCAGCCGCTGGCGCGTGACGCCATGGCCTATGTTCTGGCCGGGGGTCGCGGCAGCCGGCTCAAGGAATTGACCGACCGACGCGCCAAGCCGGCGGTCTATTTTGGCGGCAAGACCCGGATCATCGACTTCGCGCTGTCGAACGCGCTGAACTCGGGCATCCGCCGCATCGGCGTCGCGACCCAGTACAAGGCGCACAGCCTGATCCGCCACCTGCAGCGCGGCTGGAACTTCTTCCGGCCGGAGCGGAACGAGAGCTTCGACATCCTTCCCGCGTCGCAGCGCGTCAGCGAAACGCAATGGTACGAGGGCACCGCCGACGCGGTCTATCAGAACATCGACATCATCGAGGACTATCGCCCCGAATACATGGTGATCCTCGCCGGTGACCATATCTACAAGATGGACTACGAGTTGATGCTGCGTCAGCACGTGGATTCCGGAGCCGACGTCACCGTGGGCTGTCTCGAGGTGCCGCGGATGGAGGCGGTCGGTTTCGGCGTGATGCATGTCGATGCCGAGGACACGATCACCGCTTTCGTCGAGAAACCGGCCGATCCGCCCGGCATTCCGGGCAACCCGGACGTGGCGCTGGCCTCCATGGGCATCTACGTCTTCCACACCCGCTTCCTGATGGAGCTGCTGCGACGCGACGCCGCTGATCCGAACTCCACCCGCGACTTCGGCAAGGACATCATCCCCTACATCGTCGAGAACGGCAAAGCGGTGGCGCACCGCTTCAGCCAGTCCTGCGTGCGCTCGAGCAGCGAGGCGACCGCCTACTGGCGCGACGTTGGAACGGTGGATGCCTATTGGGAGGCGAATATCGACCTGACCGACATCATCCCCGAACTCGACCTCTACGAGACGGGCTGGCCGATCTGGACCTATTCCGAGATCACGCCGCCGGCGAAGTTCGTGCATGACCAGGCCGGGCGCCGGGGCTCGGCGGTCAGCTCGCTCGTCTCCGGCAACTGCATCGTCTCGGGCACCTCGCTTCGCCGCAGCCTGTTGTTCACGGGCGTGCGGGCGCATTCCTATTCCGCGCTGGACGAAGCGGTGATCCTGCCGGAATGCGACATCGGGCGGAATGTGCGGCTTCGCAAGGTCGTCGTCGACCGCGGCGTCAGGATTCCCGAGGGGCTGGTGGTGGGCGAGGATCCGGTGCTCGATGCCAAGCGTTTCCGCCGTACCGAAAACGGCGTCTGCCTGATCACCCAGTCGATGCTCGACCGGCTGGCGTAACCCGAACCAAGGACATCGCATGAAGACTGATCCCGCATGAAGGTCCTGTCGGTCGCGTCGGAGGTCTATCCGCTGGTCAAGACCGGTGGCCTCGCCGATGTCGCGGGCGCCCTGCCGCCCGCGCTGGCGCGGCAGGGGGTCGAGATGCGCACTCTGATGCCGGGGTATCCGTCGGTGATGGGGCGCCTCGGCGGGACGGGCGAGGTCGTCTTCGAATATTCCCATCTGCTCGGGGTGCCGGCCAGGATCATCTCGGCCCGGGTCGAAGGGCTTGATCTCTATCTGATCGAATCCCCCGCCCTCTTCAACCGGGCGGGCGGACCCTATGTCGACGGCGCCGGCATCGACCATGTCGACAACTGGCACCGCTTCGCCGCCTTGTCGCGGGCCGGGGCCGACATCGCCGCCGGCATCCTGCCGGACTTTCACCCCGACATCGTGCATGCCCACGACTGGCAGGCGGGCCTCACCCCGGCCTACATGCGCTATTCCGGGATCCAGCGCCCGTCGATCGTCACGATTCACAACATTGCCTTCCAGGGCCATTTCGGTGCCCAGGTGTTCGGCGGGCTGGAACTGCCGACCTATGCCTTCGCGCTCGACGGCGTCGAATACTACGGCGGCGTCGGCTTCCTGAAGGCCGGCCTCGCCAATGCGAGCGCCATCACCACGGTCAGCCCGACCTATGCCGAGGAGATCCGCTCGGCCGCTTACGGCATGGGGCTCGAAGGTCTGATCAGTACCCGCGCGCCGGTACTGTCCGGGATCGTCAACGGCATCGACACCGGCGTCTGGAACCCCGAGACCGACCCGGTCCTCGCCGAGACGTTCGGTCCGCGCAAGCTCAAGGGCCGCGTCGTCAACCGCCGAGCCATCGAGGCGCGCTTCGGCCTGCACCAGGACGAGGATCCGCTCTTCGTCGTCATCAGCCGCCTGACCTGGCAGAAGGGCATCGACCTCCTCGCCGAGGTCACCGACGACATCGTCGCGTCCGGCGCGAAGCTCGCGGTGCTCGGCGCCGGCGACGCCGCGCTGGAGGGCGCCTTCCTCGGCGCGGTCCAGCGCCACGGCGGCCGGGTCGGCGTCGTCATCGGCTATGACGAACCGCTGGCCCATACGATGCAGGGCGGCGCCGACGGCATTCTCATCCCCTCGCGGTTCGAACCCTGTGGTCTCACCCAGCTTTACGGCCTGCGCTATGGCGCGGTGCCGGTGGTCGCCCGCACCGGCGGCCTTGCCGACACGATCATCGATGCCAATTCCGCCGCGCTCAACGCCGGCGTCGCCACCGGCTTCCAGTTCCTGCCCGTCGATGCCGACGGTCTGCGCGGCGCGGTCCGCCGCGCGGTCTCGGTCTTTCGCAACCCGTCCGTCTGGACCGGCATCCAGCGCGCCGGCATGCGCTCGGATGTTTCCTGGGACCGCAGCGCGGCGCTCTACGCGGAACTCTACGCCTCCCTCGCCCCAAACGCCCCGGGATAAAGTCGCATGATCAAGACCGTCGCCACCACGCCCTACGACGACCAGAAGCCCGGCACATCCGGCCTGCGCAAGAAGGTGCCGCACTTCCAGCGGCCGAACTACGTCGAGAACTTCGTCCAGTCGATCTTCGACAGCCTCGAAGGGTTCGAGGGCAAGACGCTGGTCATCGGCGGCGACGGCCGCTACTTCAACCGCGAGGTGATCCAGATCGCTCTCAAAATGGCCGCCGCCGCCGGTTTCGGCAAGGCGATGGTCGGACAGGGCGGCATCCTCTCCACCCCCGCCGCCTCCAACGTGATCCGCAAGTACGGGGCCTTCGGCGGCATCATCCTCTCGGCCAGCCACAATCCGGGCGGGCCGACCGAGGATTTCGGCATCAAGTACAATACCGGCAACGGCGGCCCCGCGCCGGAGAAGATCACCGACGCGATCTATGCCCGCACCCGGACGATCACCGAGTATCGCGTGCTCGACGCGCCGGACCTCGATCTCGACGCGATCAGCACGCTCGCCCTCGGGTCGATGCGGGTCGAAGTGATCGACCCCGTCGCCGACTATGCCGAGCTGATGGAGAGCCTCTTCGACTTTCCCGCGCTGAAGGCGATGTTCGCCGGCGGCTTCCGCATGGCCTTCGACGCGATGAGCGCGGTCACCGGCCCATACGCCACCGAGATCCTCGAGAACCGGCTCGGAGCCGCGCGGGGCACGGTGCGCAACGGCACGCCGCTGCCCGATTTCGGCGGCCATCATCCCGACCCGAACCTCGTCCATGCCCGCGAGCTCCATGACGTGATGATGGAGGAGAACGCGCCGGATTTCGGCGCGGCCTCCGACGGCGACGGCGACCGCAATCTGATCATCGGGCGCGGCATCTTCGTCACTCCCTCCGACTCGCTGGCGCTGCTCGCGGCGAACGCCCATATGGCGCCCGGCTACGCGGCCGGCCTCGCCGGTATCGCCCGCTCGATGCCGACCAGCGGCGCCGCCGACCGCGTTGCCGAGAAGCTCGGGATAAACCTCTACGAGACACCGACCGGCTGGAAGTTCTTCGGCAACCTGCTCGACGCCGGCCTCGCCACCATCTGCGGCGAGGAGAGCGCCGGCACCGGCTCGAACCATGTGCGCGAGAAGGACGGGCTCTGGGCCGTGCTCCTCTGGCTCAATATCCTCGCTGTCCGCAAGCAGAGCGTGCGCGCCATCGCCAAGGAGCATTGGGAGACCTACGGCCGCAACTACTACGCCCGCCACGACTACGAGGGCATCGATTCCGCCGCCGCCAACGGTCTGGTGGACGCGCTTCGCGCCCGGCTCGCCACGCTTCCCGGCACCACGCTGTCCGGCCTCGTCGTGGCGGCGGCGGACGATTTCGCCTATCACGACCCGGTCGATGGCTCGACATCCGCGAATCAGGGCATCCGCGTTCTGTTCGAAGGCGGCAGCCGCGTGGTGTTCCGGCTTTCGGGCACCGGCACTTCCGGCGCCACGCTCCGCGTCTATATCGAGCGCTACGAGGCCGATCCGGCGAAGCTCGCCCAGGCGACCGAGGTGGCGCTGGCCGACCTGATCTCCGCCGCCGAGACCCTCGCCGAGATTTCCAGCCGCACCGGTCGGACCGCGCCCGACGTGATCACCTGACCCGCGGGGTTGAGTTGCCCGACGACGTCCGGTTCGGCGCCACGCCGACGCGCCGCGGCACGCGTTTCGCCGTCTGGTCCGGCGCCGCCGAGCAGATCTGGCTCTGTCTTTTCGACGCGGACGGCGCCGAAACCCGCCTGCCCATGGCGCGCGGGCCCGAGGGCGTGCATTCGCTCGAAGCGCCGGGCATCGGTCCCGGCGCGCGCTACGGCCTGCGTGCCGACGGCCCCTACGCTCCCGAGGCCGGGCTGTGGTTCGACCCGGCGAAATTGCTTGTCGATCCAGCCGCTCGGAGGCTCGACCGCGCCTTCACCTATGACCCGCGGCTCGGCGCGCCGCGCGACGCCGCCGTTGACACCGCGCCCTTGATGCCAAAGGCGCTGGTTCCCGCCACCACCCGCGCGATGAAACCGAAGCCGCCGCTGTTCCGCCCCGGCGGCCTCGTCTACGAGGTCTGCGTCCGCAGCTTCACCATGCTGCATCCCGAGGTGCCGGAAACCCAGCGCGGCACCATCGCCGCCCTCGCGCATCCCGCCGTTCTCGCGCATCTCAAGCGCCTCGGCGTCGGCGCCGTCGAACTGATGCCGATCACCGCCGGGATCGACGAGCGGCACCTGCCGCCGCTCGGCCTCGTCAACAGCTGGGGCTACAATCCCGTCGCCTTGATGGCGCTCGACCCGCGGCTATGTCCCGGCGGCGTGGCGGAGCTGCGCGACACCACCGCGGCGCTACGCA
>NZ_CALAGI010000105.1 GCF_937891315.1 uncultured Amaricoccus sp.
GATCGAGCCATGGGAACGCCACTGGTCCGAGAGACCATGGCGAGGGGCACCGAGTTCACCTCCTCGGCAGTCCTGGCCTTCACTCAGGAGGCCAAGCTCGACTGGCGCTACATCGCGCCGGGCAAACCCACCCAGAACGCCTGCGCCGAGAGCTTCCAGGGGCGGATGCGGGACGAATGCCTCAACGAGCACCTCTTCTTCTCGCTGGGCCATGCCCGCGCGGTGATTGCCGGCTGGGTTCAGGATTTCAACACCGAGCGGCCGCACTCGGCGATCGGATACGTGACGCCCGTCGCCTATGCCGCGGGCCTGAAACCGCAACGAGCGCCGGCGCTGCGCCAGTCGGAAAGCTTCGCACCGACGCCCGTTGCTACCGTCGCGCTCTCGCGCAATTCTCAGCCCGCGATTCCAGTCGTCCGCGGATGAGGGATCGGGGTCACGTCAGAGGCCACATTCATCCCGGCAACCTGATCGGGGAGATCGGATACCCTGACCCCTCCAGGGGGATCGCGGGCCAGCCTGCCAAGCGGCGGCGATGGTGGAGGTCTACGCGGCCATGAACCGGACCGCCGCGGACGCGGCAATGGCGCGTCTGGCGGCGGCTTCTGCAAAACGGGCTGCGAAACAGCCTGGCGGTTTCCGCCAAGTACTGGAGGCGACGACCGGAATCGAACCGGTGTGCACGGATTTGCAATCCGCTGCGTAACCACTCCGCCACGTCGCCTCGCTGAACGTTCTCATATGCTTGGCGGGTTCGGCCTGCAAGCGGATATCAGGCGGGCTTTCACCGTTCCGCTCCGTTCACTTTCTCGTCTCCCGTGCTCTACTGGCGGCCATCTCCCGCCGCGCCTCGGCTTTTCGGAATCCGGGGTCAAACGACTATCCTGGCAGCCGAACGCCTTCTCCGCCGACCCGGGCCGTTCGGAACCGTGACGAGGCGTCCGATGCCGACGCCGCGCGCGCCTCAGCGGATGTTGAAATGGACCGGGGCGGTGATGTCGTGGGGGGCGCCGGGCGGCGGGGCCGGGACCGGGGAAGCGCGGCGGACCAGAGACAGGACGGATTCGTCGAGCTCGCGGAAGCCTGAGGAGCGGGCGAGCGCGACCGACAGTACCCGACCCTGGTCGTCGATCGAGAAGTGGACATAGACCACGCCCTCCTCGCGGCGGCCCTTGGCGCCGGCCGGATAGCGTTTGCGGCGTTCGAGATGCGCCATCAGCCGTGCCTGCCATTTCTGGGGCGCGACCGATCCGGCGCCGCCGGCCGAGGTCTTGGGCGCGGCCGCCGTCGGCGCGGGTGGTGCCTCGACCGCCGCCTTGCGCGCGGCCTGGGACGGCTTCTCCTTGACCTCGCGCACCGGCTTAGGGTCGGGCTTCTCGGCCGGCGGAGGCGGCGGTGTCTCGGGGCGCGCGAGCGGCCGGGCGAGCGAGACCTCGGACGGCGCAGGTGGCGGCTCCACCGTCGGGTCCGGCGGCGGCGGTGTATCGACGGGCGCCTCGACGATCTCCGGCGGGGCGAGGGTCGGCGGCGGCGTCTCGGGCGAGGGCAGGGCCGCCATCTCGGTCGGCGGTGGCGGCGTCGGCTGTTCGGTCGCGTCCGGCACATCGGGCGCGTCGGCGGCGTCGGGGGTGATCATCGGCTCCGGGGCCTCGGGCGCCACCGCTTCGGGCGCGAGTTCGATCATCACAGCCGCGGGCGCGGAGTCCGACGGCGCGGTGCTCGGCGGCCGCTGCAGCGCCCAGACCACGCCGCCGACATGCGCCGCGGCGACCACCGCCGCCGCCGTCAGCCAGAGCGTCGCCTGGTTCCCCGACAGCCGGTCGTCAGGCGCGAGGCCGATCGGCATGGTCATGGGGTGGCCGGCGGCGGTGTCTCGAGGCTGACCAGCGCCACCTTGAGATAGCCAGCGCTCCGCAGCAGGTTCATGGCCTCGGTGAGGTCGCCATAGGTGACCGTCTTGTCCGCGCGCAGGAAGACGCGCGTTTCCTTGTCACCCTTGGCGAGGGCGTCGAGCGCGGGCCCGAGCGCCTCCGGCGCGACGGGCTGCTCGCCCAGATCCAGCGACTTGTCGGCGCGGACGGTGAGAAAGATCGGATCAGCCGGGCGCGGGCGTGGCGTCGCGGTCGAGCCGGGCAGATCGACCGGCACGTCCACCGTCGCCAGCGGCGCGGCGATCATGAAGATGATGAGCAGGACCAGCATGACGTCGATGAACGGCGTCACGTTGATCTCGTGGGTCACCTCGAGGTCGTCGCCCGATCCCCGTTGGCGCAGGCTGCCGGCCATGCCGCTACTCCGCCGCGCGGCGCAGCGCGGGCGCGGGCAGCCGTTCGAGGTCGAGATCCCGACTGACCAGCCGCTCGACCCCGGCGGCGGTATCCGCGAGCAATGCCCGGTAGGCGGTGATCGACCGCGCGAAATGGTTGTAGATCACCACGGCCGGTATCGCGGCCACGAGGCCGAGCGCGGTGGCGAGCAGCGCCTCGGCGATGCCGGGCGCGACCACGGCGAGATTGGTGGTCTGCGTTTCCGAGATGCTGATGAAGCTGTTCATGATGCCCCAGACGGTGCCGAAAAGCCCGACGAAGGGCGCCGTCGCGCCGATTGTCGCGAGCAGTCCGGTGCCGAGCGTCAGACGGCGACCCATGCGCGCCTCGATCCGCGACAGAGTCGAGGCGACCCGGTCGAGGAGGCCGCCCGCGCTCGCCGCGTCGATCGCCGCGGCGGAGGCTTCGACCTCGTGCCGGGCGGCGGCGGCCATCACAGATGCCGGATCGCGCCGGGCGCCAGGGCTGTCGGCGAGATCGCCGAGCGAGCGCGCGCCGAGGACCGCGCGCAGCCCGCGCCTGAGCCGTGCCTTGGCGGCGAGA
The DNA here is from genome assembly GCF_937891315.1 of uncultured Amaricoccus sp. Classification (GTDB taxonomy): domain Bacteria; phylum Pseudomonadota; class Alphaproteobacteria; order Rhodobacterales; family Rhodobacteraceae; genus Amaricoccus. The sequence continues at coordinate 2,871 of NZ_CALAGI010000105.1, forward strand.
AGTTCGAGGCTCTTGGCGAGGCAGACCGTCCAGGTGACGAGGGAGGCGAGAGCGAGGCCGATCATCACGCCCTTCACCACCGTGTCGGCGGCGAGGAACATGCCCCAGGGCGAGAGATCACTCCGCGGATGGATGGGTGCGAGGCTGGTCGTGGGGGCGTGGTCGGCGACCGGGGCCGGAGTCGGAATCGGAGCGGCGGACGAGGGAAGGGCGGGCGTATTCGCGGCGGCTTCCGGCGCGCCCGCCTGCGTCTGTGTCGGAGCCTGCATCGGGGCTGGAGACGTTTCCGCCGGTACGATGGCCTGCGCGGGCGGGGTAGCCGAAACAGCCGCGCCGGGCTCCGCCGCGACCGTCCCGAGGTCCGGAGCGGCCGTCGGACCCGGCAGCGGCGCGGGCGCCGCGACCACCGGCGGCGGGTTCGCGGGGGTTTCCTGCGCGTGCAGGGCTTCGCCGGCGGGAGCCAGCGTTGCCAGCGCGACGACCAGCGCGGCCATCCGCGGCGCGGTAAGCGGAAGCCGCCACGCCGCGACCCGCGCCTTGGTTGCGTCCATCCCCATTCCCCACCTCTCGCTTGCCTCTCCCGTCTCGGGAGAGCCCACCTGTCAACTGTCGTGCTGGCTGGCTGAGCGCGCGAAGGCGGCTTCGCTGGCAGAGAACGGAACGGCCCGCTCCCGGATTCCTGTCGAAATTAGTCGGGAAGGCGGGAAATGCCAAGACCGGACGTCGCGGAGCTTTTTCGCCGACATCGAAGCGGCGCGGAGGCACCGGCTGCCGGGCGGAAACGCCCGGTAGCGAAACGTCCGGCGATGCTAGCGCGTGAGCCGCATGACGTCGCCGGAGATTTCTATCTTCGCGAAGCGGTTGAGATAATCCATGCCGAGCAGCGAGACGCCGAGATCGCCGGCGCCGACGCTCGCCGTCAGGTCGTGGTCGACGAAATCGCCGAAGGTGACTTCGTCGAGGCGCACGGTCGCGGTGGCGATCGGGCCGTTCGCAGTCTCGGCGCGGCCGAGATAGGCGAGGTTCGAGACATCGATCCCCGCCGCCGCCGCGTCGTCCCGGGAAAGGACCAACTGCGTCGCGCCGGTATCGACGATGAAGCGGACCTGTGCGCCGTTCACCTCGAGATCGGCGTGGAAATGCCCGTCGTCGAGGCGGCGGAGCTCGATCGCGTCGGCCGAGACCTGCCGCGTGCCGGAGGGAAACAGCCCCTCGCTCAACCGGTCGCGAAAGCCGTAGGCGATCACCACCATGGCGAAGATCAGCACCCAGACCAGCAGGTCGCGCAGCTTTCGCCCCATGTTCCGGCCGCCGACGGTGAAAACCCCGAGCAGGAAGACGAGGAGGATGACGAGATAGATCGCATGGGCGATATCGTCCCCGGTCATGGCAGGCTCAGGACACCGAGATCGCGCAGACCGTTCAACACGAACTGCACCGAGAGCGCCGCGAGCAGGATGCCGAAGAGGCGCGTCACCACCAGCACACCGGTGGCACCGAGCGCGCGCTCGATGATATTGCCGGCGCGGAAGGCGAGATAGGTGACGCCGAGCGTGGCCACCATCACGAGATTGACGGCGATCAGACCGGCGGGGTTCCCGGCTTGCTGGCCGCCGAGCAGGATCATGGTGGCGAGCGCGCCGGGCCCGGCGATCATTGGCGTCGCCAGCGGAAAGACCGACGGGTCGGGCGTGCTGTCATCGGCCGTCGCCTCGGCCGTGTGCCGCTCGCGCCGCTCGGTCCGCTTCTCGAACAGCATGTCGACCGCGATCAGAAAGAGGAGCATCCCGCCGGATATGCGGAAGGCGGGCAGGCCGATGCCGATCGCGGAGAGCAGCGGCTCGCCAGCGATGCCGAAGAGCGCGAGCAGGCCGAAGGCGACGACCACCGCCCGCAGGCCGACGCGACGCCGCCGGGCGCTCGGCATACCGCGGGTCAGGGTGACGAACAGCGGTGCGAGCGCGATCGGATCGATCACCACGAACAGCGTCACGAAGGTGGTGACCAGCGCGTCGAAACCCATCAGCCGGTTTCACCCGCCGCTTCCAGCCGTTCGAGCGCCGCCATCCACAGCGCCTCGGCCCGTTCGATGCCTTCCTCGACCTCGGCGCGCTTGCTTCGCAGGTTCGCCATTTCGGTGGGATTGGCGCGGGCGTAGAAAATCGGATTGGCCAGCCGCGAATCGATCGCGTCCCGCATCTCGGCGAGTTTCGCCACCCGCGCCTCGCATTTCGCCACCTCGGCGCGCAGCGGGCCGCTCGCCCGCGCCGCCGGCTTCGCCCGGGGCTTCTCCTCGCGGGCGCGGACCGGCGCGCCGCCGCGTTCGGACAGCAGCAGCCGGCGATAGGCCTCCATATCGTCATCGAACGGCCGCACGCGCCCGTCGCGGACCAGCCACAGCCGGTCGGCGACCAGTTCCACCAGATGCGGATCGTGGCTGACGAGGATTACCGCGCCGCCATATTCGGTCAGCGCCTCGACCAGCGCCTCGCGGCTCTCGATGTCGAGATGGTTGGTCGGCTCGTCGAGGATGATCAGGTGCGGCGCGTCGATCGTGGCGAGCAGCAGGCTCAGCCGCGCCTTCTGGCCGCCCGACAGCCGCCGCACCTCGGTCGTGGCGATATCCGCGCCGAGGCCGCCGGCGGCGAGCCGCGCGCGCTGCTTGGCCGGGGTCTCCTCCGGTCGCAGCCGGGCGATATGCTGGAGCGGCGTCTCGTCGATCTCGAGCTCGTCCACCTGATGCTGGGCGAAATAGCCGACACGCAGCTTCGAGGAGGCGAGCTTGCGCCCATGCATCGGCTGGAGTCGGTCGGCGAGCAGCTTCGACAGCGTCGACTTGCCCTGGCCATTGGCGCCGAGCAGCGCGATCCGGTCGTCCTGGTCGATGCGCAGGTCGAGCCCGGTGAGCACGGGCCGGTGGCCATAGCCGATCGAGACATCCTCGAGCCGGATGATTGGCGGCGACAGCTCCTCCGGCGTCGGGAAGTTGAAGCCCGTCACATGATCCTCGACGATCGCCGCCAGCGGCTTCATCCGCTCCAGCGCCTTGATCCGGCTCTGGGCCTGGCGGGCCTTGGAGGCCTTGGCCTTGAAGCGGTCGACGAAGGACTGCATATGCGCCCGCGCGGCGTCCTGCTTCTTCTTCTCGGAGACGAGCTGTTCCAGCCGGGCGCGCCGCGTGGTGTCGAACGTGTCGTAATTGCCCTGGTAGAGCGTGAGCTTGCGCCGGTCGAGATGCAGGATCGCCCCGACCGACCGGTTGAGCAGATCCTTGTCGTGGCTGATGACGAGCACGGTGTGCGGATAGGTGCGAAGGAAATTCTCCAGCCAGATCGCGCCTTCGAGGTCGAGATAGTTCGTCGGCTCGTCGAGCAGCAGCACATCGGGCCGCGAGAACAGCACGGCGGCCAGAGCGACGCGCATTCGCCAGCCACCGGAGAAATCGGCGCAGGGTCGGGCCTGCGCCTCGGCGTCGAACCCGAGGCCGTGCAGGATGCCCGCCGCCCGCGCTTCGGCGGAATGGGCGTCGATATCGGTGAGGCGGGCGTGGATCTCGGCGATGCGCCCGGCCTCGGTCGCGGTCTCGGCCTCGTTCATCAGCGCGGCGCGCTCGGTGTCCGCGAGAAGCACGGTCTCGACGAGGCTGTCGCGCGTCGCCGGCGCCTCCTGCGCCACGCCGCCGATCCGGGCGCGGCGGGGAACCTCGATCTCGCCGCCGTCGAGGGCGAGCTCGCCCCGGATCAACCGGAAGAGCGTGGTCTTGCCGGTGCCGTTGCGTCCGACAAACCCCACCTTGTGCCCGGCGGGAATGAGCGCCGAGGCATCGTCGAAGAGCTTCTTGCCCTCCAACGTGAAGGAAATGTTCTTGAACGCGAGCATGGCGAGCGATTTGGCGTGGTCGGCCGGACTTGTCAACCGAACCGGACGTGAGCGTGGCGCGCGCCTGCCGGCGGTCCTGGTTCCGCGAATCGCGGGGGCGTTTTCCGCTTCCCCGAGACCGGCGGCGCATGCTAACTGCGGCGCGCAAAATGCGAGGGATGACAATGGCAACGCAGCGTACTTTTTCGATCATCAAGCCGGACGCCACCCGGCGCAACCTGACCGGCGCGATCAACGCCAAGCTGGAAGCGGCTGGCCTGCGCATCATCGCGCAGAAGCGGATCCATCTCACGCTGGCCCAGGCCCAGGCCTTCTATGGTGTGCACAAGGACCGGCCGTTTTTCGGCGAGTTGACCGAATTCATGTCCTCGGCCCCGATCGTCGCCCAGGTGCTGGAAGGCGAGGAGGCGATCCTGAAGAACCGCGAGGTCATGGGCGCGACCAACCCCGCCGACGCCGCCGCCGGCACGATCCGCAAGGAGTTCGCGCTGTCGATCGGCGAGAATTCGGTACATGGGTCGGACGGCGCGGATACCGCCGCCGTCGAGATCGCCTATTTCTTCTCCGGCCTCGAAATCGTCGGCTGATCCGCGCGGGCAGGCGGCCTCCGCGCTACGCGGCGGACCGCCGGCGCCCGCTCAGTGGGTCATGTCCATGCCGTCGTGACCAGCGTCCGACCCGCCTGCCTTGCGCGGCTCGACATTGAACACGACCGGCACCTCGCCCGCCGTCTCGAAGACCAGCGTCGCCGCGATCCTGTCGCCGGCGACCAGCGGCCCGGTCAGGCCCATGAACATGACATGCGCGCCCTTCGGCTCCAGCGTGGCCGCCCCGTCGGCCGGAATCTCCACCGCGTCCAGCGCTCTCATCCGGGCGACGCCGCTCGCATCCACCTCGGTCACATGCAGCGTGACGGACGGAAACTCCGCGCGCACGGCGATCAGCCGGTCTGGCCGGTCGCCGTGGTTGACGATGCTCATGTAGCCGGCGCCGGTCCTGGCGGTCGCCGGCGTCTCCAGGGCGTAGGGATGCTCGATCACCAGCTGTCCGGCCGTGAACTCATGCGCCGCGGAGCCGTCGGCGAGAACCGCCAGCAGTCCGACAACCATCGCGGAGAAGGGCAATTTCATTTCGCTTTTCCTTTCACGCGCTGCGGATGCGCGGTCCTAACGTCTCCCCGGCGGCGTGCCAAATTCTTGCGCCGGATCATTCGAACAGCGCGATCCTCTCGCGGTCACCGGTGGCGAAGCGGTGGAGCACGGCGGGATAGAGCCGGTGCTCCAGCGGCAGCAGGCGGGCCGCGAGGGTTTCAGGTGTGTCGCCGGGCCGGATGGCGAGCACCGCCTGGCCAAGGATCGGGCCGGAATCCAGCTCGCCCGTCACCTCGTGCACCGTGCAGCCATGCACCGCCATGCCGGCTTCGAGCGCGCGCGCATGGGTATGGAGGCCGGGGAAGAGCGGCAGGATCGAGGGATGGATGTTCAGCATCCGCCCACGCCACTCGGCGGTGAAGCCGGGCGTCAGGACGCGCATGAAGCCGGCGAGGCAGAGGATCTCGGCGCCCGCGCGCCGCAGCGGCTCGGCCATCGCCGCCTCGAAGGCGGCGCGATCGCCGCGAAACGCGGTATGGTCGACGCAGGCGGTCGGCACAGCCATTTCGGCGGCGAGCGACAGGCCGCGCGCGCCCGGCCGGTTGGAGAGGACGAGGCAGGGCGCGGCCGGATGCGCGGGATCGGCCATGGCGCGGAGCAGCGCGAGCATGTTCGAGCCGCCGCCGGAAATCAGGATCGCGACGCGACGGCGGGACAAGCCGGCGCTCACAGCTCGCCGGAAAAGCGCGCGCCGGCGCCGGGGGCGACATGGCCGATGACCGCGACGGTTTCGCCCTCGGCCGCGAGGAGGGCGGCCAAATCCTCGGCCCGCTCCGGTGCCACGGCGAGGACGAGGCCGATGCCGCAGTTGAAGGTCTTGAGCATCTCGGCCGGCGCGATCCCCGCCTCGGCCCGCAGCCAGCGGAACACCGGCGGCAAGTCCCAGGCGCCGAGGTCGATCTCGACGCCGAGATCTCCGGGCAGCATGCGCGGCGTGTTCTCGGTCAGGCCGCCGCCGGTGATATGGGCGAGCCCATGCACCCCGCCCGCCGCGATGGCCGCGAGCACGGGCTTCACATAGATCCGCGTCGGCGCCAGCAGGGCCTCGCCGAGCGTGCCGCTCCCGAAGGGCGAGGGCGCGTCCCAGTCGAGGCCGGCGCTCTGGACGACGCGGCGCACGAGGCTGTAGCCATTGGAATGCACTCCGCTGGAGGCGAGGCCGAGCAGAACGTCGCCCGCGGACACGTCGCGCGGCAGGCCCTGTCCACGCTCCATCGCGCCGACGGCGAAGCCGGCGAGGTCGAAATCGCCGGCGGCGTACATGCCCGGCATCTCGGCCGTCTCGCCGCCGACGAGCGCGGCGCCGGCGCGCAGGCAGCCCTTGCCGATACCGGCGACGACCGCCGCCGCCTCGGCCACGTCGAGCTTGCCGGTGGCGAAATAGTCGAGAAAGAGCAGAGGTTCGGCGCCCTGGCAGACGAGATCGTTGACGCACATGGCGACGAGATCGATGCCCACCGTGTCGAGCCGCCCGCTCTCGATGGCGACCCGCAGCTTGGTGCCGACGCCGTCGGTGGCGGCGACCAGGATCGGATCCTGGTAGCCGGCGGCGCGCAGGTCGAAGAGGGCGCCGAAACCGCCGAGGCCGGCCATGACGCCGGCGCGGTCGGTGCGCTTCGCCACGGGTTTGATCCGTTCGACCAGCGCGTTGCCCGCGTCGATATCGACGCCCGCGTCCGCGTAGGTCAGGCCGTTTCGCCGCTCCGTCACCCGTGTCTCTCCCTCGTCCGCCGCCGCGCGGCCCGCTCTAGCCCAAGTCGCGGCGGATGGGAACAGCGCCGTCAGCCGCGAAAGTCTTCGAGCAGCGCGTCCTGAACCAGCGCGGCGGAGGGCGAGGGACGATGGCCGCGGAGGCGGATCAGGCAGAAGGGCTTGATCTCGACATAGAAGTCGATCGGCAGCGTCGCGATGGCCCGGCCGAGCCCGCCCTGGCCGCAGACGAGGCGCGCGACCTCGGCCGAGACCGGCGCGATCGCGTTCGAGCGGGTGACAAGTGCCAGGGTAAGCAGCAGCGAGGAAGTGGAGAGGCGGCAGTTCGGTGGCGGTGACCCGCGCTCGAGCAGGGCTTCCTCCAGAGTCGCCCGGAGCAGCGAGCCCGGCTGCTGCATCACCCAGTCATAGGGCGCGAGATCGCGCGCGCCCACACTGGCCCGCTGCGCCAGCGGGTGGTTGGAGCGCACGATCAAGGCCACGACCTCCGGGCGGAGCGGCCGGATTTCGAACGGGGCGGGATCCATGGAGATCGGCACCCGACCGACAATGAAGTCATGCCGCCCGCGCCGCAGATCCTCGATGAGCACGTCGCTGGTCGCGACATCGACGCTCGCCTGCAGGCCGGGGTTCTGGCGTTGCAGCCGTTGCAGTGTGGGGACCACCAGATCGACGGCCGCCGCCGTGACCGCCCCGAGCGAGACCGTGCCGAGGCGACCCGCGGCGACGTCGCCGATTTCGCGCCCTGCCTCGGCGATTTCGAGCAGAACGGCCTGTGCGCGGGCGGCGAGCGCGTGTCCGGCCGCGGTGAGCGCGATGCCCTTGGCCCGCCGTTCGCACAGCGCATGGCCGACGATTCCCTCGGCCTCGGCGAGCAGGCGGGAGGCCGCGGGCTGCGAGATCGACAGCGCCCGCGCGGTGGCGGTCAATTGCGTGGTTTCGGCGAGCGCTGCGATCAGTCGCAGGTGCGTCAGCTTCAGGCCGCGACCGATCAGGCGTTCCGCGCCGCGCGCGGGTTTCGGGAATTCGGTGGCGTCCAGTGTCATGATGAAAGACATACCATATCGGGTATGAGATGCGACGAATAATTCATTTGCGCGGTATGACGAGCCGGCTCTATGCTGTGGATCGGTCAAAGCCGCGACGTGCGCGAACGCGCGCCGGTCCGATCAGGAGGAAACGCTGGATCTTTGGAAGGTGTCGTCGGTTGGCGGCGGTTGGATCCTGCCCACAGGGAGAGCTTCATGAAATTTCTAACGCAGGTTCTGGCCGGCGCCGCGCTGGTCGCCGCGCTGGCGATGCCCGCCGCGGCGCAGGACAAGGGCACCATCGGTATTTCCATGCCGACCAAGACCTCGGCCCGCTGGATCGCCGATGGCAGCAACATGGTGAAACAGTTCGAGGCGGCGGGCTACAAGACCGACCTGCAATACGCCGGGGACGATATTCCGAACCAGCTGGCGCAGATCGAGAACATGATCGTCCAGGGCGTCGATGTGCTGGTGATCGCGGCGATCGACGGCACCACGCTGTCGAACGCGCTGGAGAACGCCAAATCGGCCGGCATTCAGGTGATCGCCTATGACCGGCTGATCCGCGACACGCCGAACGTCGACTACTACACGACGTTCGACAATTTCCAGGTCGGGGTGCTCCAGGCCAACAGCCTTCTCAAGGGTCTCGGCATCCCGGAGAACAAGGGTCCGTTCAACATCGAGCTGTTCGGCGGGTCGCCGGACGACAACAACGCCTTCTTCTTCTATGACGGTGCGATGAGTGTGCTGCAGCCGCTGATCGACAACGGCACGCTGGTGGTGAAGTCCGGCCAGATGGGCATGGACAAGGTCGGCACGCTGCGCTGGCTGCCGGCCACCGCACAGGCCCGCATGGACAACCTGCTGAGCGCCAACTATACCGACGCGCGGCTCGACGGCGTGCTGTCGCCATATGACGGTCTGTCGATCGGCATCCTGTCCTCGCTGAAGGGCGTCGGCTACGGCTCGGGCGACATGCCGATGCCGGTGGTGACCGGCCAGGACGCCGAAGTGCCGTCGGTGAAGTCGATCCTCGCAGGCGAGCAATATTCGACGGTGTTCAAGGACACGCGCGATCTGGCGAAGGTGACCGTCGACATGGTCACCGCGGTCGCGGCGGGCGGCGAGCCGGAGGTGAACGACACCAAGACCTACGACAACGGGGTCAAGGTCGTTCCGTCCTACCTGCTGGTGCCGCTCGAGGTCGACAAGTCGAACTGGGAAGAGGTCCTGGTCGGCTCGGGCTACTACACCAAAGACCAGATCCAGTAACATGCCGGCTTCCGGGGCGGGCCCACGGGTCCGCCCCGGCGTTTCGGAGGGGAGCGGATGACGCAGCCGATACTGGAGATGCGCGGCATCACCAAGACGTTTCCGGGCGTGCGCGCGCTCGACAATGTCAACCTCGTGGTGATGCCCGGCGAGATACACGCGCTGGCCGGCGAGAATGGCGCCGGAAAATCCACGCTGATGAAGGTGCTGTCCGGCGTCTATCCCTTTGGCACCTATGAGGGCGATATCCTGTTCGAGGGAGAGACGCGGCAGTTCCGCGACCTCGCGGACAGCGAACATCTCGGCATCGTCATCATCCACCAGGAACTGGCTTTGGTGCCGCTGTTGTCGATCGCCGAGAACCTGTTTCTCGGCAACGAGGTCGCCACCGGCGGGGTGATCGACTGGAACGAGACCTATTCGCGGACCGCGAAGCTGCTTGAAACCGTCGGACTGCGCGAGCGGCCGACCACGCTCGTCACCGACATCGGCGTCGGCAAGCAGCAACTGGTCGAGATCGCCAAGGCGCTCAGCAAGAAGGTGCGGCTGCTGATCCTCGACGAGCCGACCGCCAGCCTGCAGGAAACCGACAGCCAGGCTCTGCTCGACCTGTTGCTGGAATTCCAGAAGCAGGGAATCACCTCGATCCTGATCAGCCACAAGCTGAACGAGATCAGCCGGGTCGCCGACCGCATCACCGTTTTGCGCGACGGGTCGACGGTCAGCACGCTCGACACCGCCGCCGAGGAGATCAGCGAGGATCACATCATCCGCGACATGGTCGGTCGCTCGATGTCGGACCGCTATCCGCACCGGGAGCCCAAGGTCGGCGAAATGCTGTTCGAGATCGAAGGCTGGAACGTCTTTCACCAGGTCCATTCCGACCGGCAGCAGATCCACGACGTGTCGCTGAACGTGCGGGCCGGCGAGATCGTCGGCATCGCCGGGCTGATGGGCTCGGGCCGCACCGAACTGGCGATGAGCATCTTCGGCCGGTCCTACGGACACCATATAACCGGCGTCGCCAAGTTGCATGGCAAGCCGATCGATGTGAGCACCGTCGGGCACGCGGTCGCGTCCGGGCTCGCCTATGTCACCGAGGATCGCAAGGGGCTCGGGCTGATCCTCGAGGATCACATCACCAACAACATTACCCTCGCCAACCTGCCGGGGGTGGCGAAGGCGGGGGTGATCGACGCCCATCTCGAGCGGCAGGTGGCGCTCGACTATCGGCGGCGGATGAATATCCGCTGCTCGTCGGTCTACCAGAAGGTGCTGAACCTGTCCGGCGGCAACCAGCAGAAGGTGGTGCTGTCGAAGTGGCTGTTCTCCGGCCCCGAGGTGCTGATCCTCGACGAACCGACGCGCGGCATCGACGTCGGCGCGAAATACGAGATCTACACGCTGATCAACGCGCTGGCCGAGCAGGGCAAGGGGGTGCTGATGATCTCGTCGGAAATGCCCGAACTGATCGGCATGTGCGACCGCGTGTATGTGATGAACGAAGGCGCCATGGTGGGCGAACTGGCGGCGGCGGATGCCAGCCAGGAACGCATCATGCGCATGATCCTGAACGGATAGAACCATGGCAAGCATCCCGGACAGTCAGACCAGCGCGACGATGGGCAACCATCTGAAGGCGAACTTCCGCGAATACGGCATGTTGATGGCGCTGGTCATCATCATGGCTTTCTTCGAGTTCATGACCGGCGGCGTGCTGCTGCGGCCGCTGAACCTGACCAACCTGTTCCTGCAGAACAGCTATATCGTCATCATGGCGCTCGGCATGCTGCTGGTGATCGTGTCGGGTCATATCGACCTCAGCGTCGGCTCGGTCTGCGGTTTCGTCGGCGGGATCGCCGGTGTCGCGATCGTCACCCACGGCTATCCCGTGGTACCGACCGTCATCTTCTGTCTGGCGGTCGGCGCGGCGATCGGCGCGGCGCAGGGCTACTGGATCGCCTACTGGCGGATACCGTCGTTCATCGTAACCTTGGCCGGCATGCTGGTTTTTCGCGGGTTGAACCTCGCGCTGCTGAACGGCGAGTCGATCGGGCCGTTCCCGAAATCGTTCCAGTTGTTGAGCTCGGGCTTCGTGCCGGACCTGTTCGGCGGCGCCGGTCTGAACATGACGGCGCTGGTGCTGGGCTGCGGCGCGGCCGCGGTGCTGGTCTGGGGCGCGGTTCGGACCCGGGCGAAGCAGGCGAAATACGATTCGGTGGAGGAGCCCTTCGCCTTCTTCCTCCTGAAGAACGGCATCATCGCGTTTGCCATCGTCTATATCAGCTTCCTGCTGGCGACCGCGCGTGGCCTGCCGAACGTCCTGATCACCATGGCGGTGCTGATCGCCGCCTATACCTTCGTCACCAACAAGACGACGATCGGCCGGCGGATCTATGCGCTGGGCGGGAACGAAAAGGCGGCCAAGCTGTCGGGCATCCGCACCAACCGGCTGGTCTTCCTCGTCTTCACCAACATGGGGATGCTGGCGGCGCTGGCCGGCTTGATCATCGCCGCGCGGCTGAATTCGGCGACGCCGAGCGCCGGCGTTTCGTTCGAGCTCGACGTGATCGCCGCCTGCTTCATCGGCGGTGCCTCGGCCTCGGGTGGCGTGGGGCGGATCGTCGGCGCGGTGATCGGCGCCTTCATCATGGGGGTGATGAACAACGGCATGTCGATCATGGGCGTCGGCATCGATTTCCAGCAGGTGATCAAGGGGCTGGTCCTGCTCGCGGCCGTGATCTTCGACGTCTACAACAAGAACAAGGCCTGACGACATGCGGATCTCGCAGGTGATCGACAGCGATGGCGCGCGCCGGGTGGTGATGCGCGACGGCGCGGTGGCGCGCCTCGTGGCCGGCGCCGACACGACCTACAACCTCGCGCAGGAGGCGATCCTCGCCGGGCAGAGCCTCGCCGGGGTCATCGCCGCCCATGGCCTCGCCGAGCCGATCGATCTCGCCACGGCGCTGCGCGAGGGGCGGGTGCTGACCCCGATCGATCATCCCGACCCGGCGCATCTGCATCTGACCGGGACGGGCCTCACCCATCTCGGCAGCGCCACGACGCGCGACGCGATGCATGCCGGGGTGGAGACGCTGACCGACTCGATGAAGATGTTCCGCATGGGCGTCGAGGGCGGCAAGCCGGCCGAATTGCCGGGGGTTCAGCCCGAGTGGTTCTACAAGGGCAACGGAACCCAGGCCGTGGCCCCCGGCGCCGCGCTGGTCAGCCCTTCCTTCGCGCGGGACGGCGGCGAGGAGCCGGAGATCGCCGGCATCTATCTGATCGGACCCGACGGTGTGCCGCGACGCCTCGGCTTCGCGCTCGCCAACGAATTCTCCGACCATGTGACGGAGCGGGTGAACTACCTGTTCCTGGCGCATTCCAAGCTGCGCCCGGCGTCCTTCGGGCCGGAGATCCTGCTCGGCGATCTGCCCCGGGACGTGCGCGGCACCAGCCGGATCCTGCGCGGTGGAGCGGTGATCTGGGAAAGGCCGTTCCTCTCCGGCGAGGCGAACATGAGCCACAGCATCGCCAATCTCGAGCACCATCATTTCAAGTATGCGCTGTTCCGCGAGCCGGGCGAGGTGCATGTCCACATGCTCGGCACCGCGACGCTGAGCTTCGCCGACGGGATCGAGACCCGCGAGGGCGATGTCTTCGAGATCACCGCCGACGCCTTCGGCCTGCCGCTGCGCAACGCGCTGCGGATCGCGGCGCCGGAGCCCGTCCTGGTGCGGGCGCTCTGATCGTCCTTCAGGGGCGCAGGCGGATCCGCTCGTAGGCGGCTTCGAGGCGGCGGGTGAAGCCGGCACTGTCGCCGAGCGTCCGCGCCCAGGCGTCCCCGGAAAGCCGGCGCTTCAGATCCGCCCGCAACGCCGGATGCGTTGCGATGGCAACGGCGCGCGTCACATAGTCGCCGAGATCGTCGGCGACGCAGTCCTCGAGGCCGATCGCCGTCAGCAGGCTCGTCGCCATGCGCGCGGCGAAGGCCTGTCCCCGCAAGGTGAGCAGCGGCAGTCCGACGCGGAGCGCATCCGAGGCAACGGTGCCGGCGTTGTAGGGCGTCGTGTCGAGGAGGAGATCGCCGAGTGCCAGCCGCGCCCGATAGCGCATCGGATCGACCCGGGGCGCGAAGATCAAGCGCTCCGCCGCCAGCCCGGCCGCCGTCCAGCGCGCGGTCAACTCGCGCCGGCTGGCCGGATTGTCGTCGACGATCCAGAGCACAGCGCCGTGGCAGCGGGCGAGGATTTCGAGCCAGGCGTCAAAGAGCGCCGGCGTGATCTTGTAGTGATGCGAGAAGCAGCAGAAGACGCAGGCGTCCTCCGGCAACCCTTCCTCCGCCCGCGACACCGCCGGCAGGTCCGGCACGCGGCCGTCGTTCGCCTGAAAGCAGCCGTCGAGTCGCAGCGGCGCGGGCGCGTAGTCGGCGAGGCTTTCGTCCGGGATCGTCACCGCGTCGGCGATCATCCAATCGAGTTCGGGCAGGGGCACCGGCCCGATATAGCCGAGATAGGTCGCCTGTACCGGCGCCGGCTTCCAGCGCAGCACACCGAGCCGGGCACCGCGGGTAAGGCCGTTGAGATCGACCAGGATGTCGATCTCGTCGCGGCGGATCCGACGCGCCGCCGCCGCGTCGTCGAGCGCGGTGATCGGCACATGATGATCGAAGGCGGCGATCACGCGGGCGCGAATGTCGCTGCCGTCCTCCGGCGAGGCGCAATAGCCGAAGACCTCGAACCGCGCGCGGTCGTGCCGTTCCAGCAGTTCGGCGATCAGGTAGCTCATCGCATGACGGCAGAAGTCGGTGGAGAGATAGCCGACGCGGATCCGCGAATGGTCATAGCCCGCGGCGGGCGCGAGGCGCTCCGGCGCGGCCGGCACCTTGCGCTCGATCCAGGCGCGGGTGACGCTCGTCTGGAACGCCGGGTCGTCGCGCAGGGCGAGCGCGGCGAGCGGGCCGCAATTGTGCGCCAGGGTCTCGGCGTCGATGGCGAGGCCCGGCGCCTCGAGCACCGGCCAGGTCGCCATGCGCTGGCGCAGATGCACGAGATGCTGCTGCACGTCCGGCTGGTCGGGAAAGACGGCGAGCGAGTCGCGCAGTTCCTCCGCCGCCGGCTCCAGCTGGCGCTGTTCCTCGAGCAGCCGCCCGAGATGCAGGTGGAGAAGCCGCCGCGCGTCGCGACCCGGCACGGCCCGGCGCCAGGCGAGTACGGCTTCCTCCGGCCGGCCATCGGCTTCCAGCGCAAGGCCGAGATTGATCGCCGCCTCGTGAAAGTCGGGTTTCAGCGCCAGCGCGCGCGCAAAGGCGCGGGCCGCCTCGCCGGCGCGACCGAGGCGCGCCAGCGAGACGCCGAGGTTGAACCAGACGCCGCAAGCCTCTGGGCGCGCGGGATGCGCGGCCAGCCACCAGTCATAGAGATGCGCCGCCGCCTCATCCCCGGCCACGGCCGTCCAGCGGAGCAACTGGTCGAGATCGAACCCGGCGACGATACGCTCCAGCCTTGGTGACTCGCCCAGCGTCGCGCCCGACAGTCCGCCGGCGCGGGCGAGGATCGCGCCCAGCCAGGCATCGTCTTCCTTGGTCGGCGGCGCCGGAAAGGCGGTCTGGAGCGTCATGGCCGGGGTCCCCGTCTGAATGCGCGCCCATAACCGCCGGTCCTGGTGAACAACCGGTAAAGCCGGCGATTCCGCGGCGGGGATACGTCGCGAATTTTCGCCGTTCTCGCGACAAATGACGGCGATGGACCCGCCGAGTTCACCCTTCGTTTCAGATTTTGGTAACGGCGCTCTGCCAGAAACCGGCCATCCGGAGGCCGACAGAAAGTTCGCCCAATGGACCCCGCTGGCAGACGGACCGTCGTTCCAGACCGGGTTTCCCTTTGCTTTGGAGCGCAAAATGTCGGTGATACCCAGCCTGACCACCAGCCAGATCGCGGCCCTTCCGACCGAAACCATCGCCGCCCTGACCACGGCGGACATGGCGGCCTTCACCACCGCGCAGATCGTCGCCCTGACCACGGCGCAGGCGGCGGCGCTGACCCGGACCCAGGTCGCGGCGCTCGGCACGGCGCAGGTCGCGGCGATGGAGACGGCGGATCTGGCGGCGCTCGGCACCGCGGTCGTCGCCGGGCTGACCACGGCGCAGATTCCGGCCCTGACCACCGCGCAGATCGCCGCGCTCTCGACCGCGCAGGTCGCCGCGCTGACGGCGGCGCAGGTCGGCAAGCTCGAGACCGCGGACGTGGCGGCCCTGACCACGGCGCAGGTCGCGGGGATGACCTCGGCCCAGCTCGCCGCGCTCAGTTCGGCGCAGGTGACCGCGCTCACCACCGCGCAGGTGGCCGCCCTCGGCACCGCCGCGCTGAAGGGCCTGACCGTCACCGCCGTGAAGGGGCTGGAGACCGCCGACATCGTCGCCCTCGGCACCGCCCAGGCCGCCGCGCTCACCACCGCGCAGGTCGCCGCGCTCGGAACCGCGCAGATCGCCGCCTTCGAGACGGCCGATCTCGCCGCGCTCGGCACCGCCGTCGTCGCCGGCCTGACCACCGCGCAGGTGCCGGCGCTGACCACGGCGCAGGTCGCCGCTCTGACCACGGCCCAGACCCGCGCGCTGTCGGTCGCCGCGATCGCCAAACTCGAAACCGCCGGCATCGCCGCGATGACCACCGATCAGGTCGTCGCGCTCACCACCGGGCAGATCGCCGCGCTGACCACAGCGCAAGTGCCTTCGCTGACCACCGCGCAGGTCGCCGCTCTGACCACGACGCAGGTCGCGGCGCTCACCGCGAGCCAGGTCGCCAAGGTCGAGACCGCCGATGTCGCCGCGCTGACCACCACGCAGGTCGCCGCGCTGAGCTCGACGCAGCTCGCGGCGCTCACCTCGGCGCAGGTCGGGGCGCTGACCACCACGCAGATCGCGGCGATCGGCACCGCGAAGATCGGCGGCCTGTCGAACATCGGCCTCGCCGGCCTCACCACCGCGCAGATCGTGGCGCTCGGCACCGACCAGGCGGCGGCGCTGTCGGCGCGGCAGGTTTCGGCGCTGACGACGGCGCAACTGGCGGCGATGGAGACGGCGGACGTCGCCGCGCTCGGCAGCGCGGCGATCGCCGCGCTGACCTCGACGCAGATTCCCGCGTTGACCACCGCGCAGGTCGCCGGCCTGACCATCGCGCAGGCGAGGGCGTTGACCGCGACCCAGATCGGCGCCATGGAATCCGCGGATATCGCGGCGCTGACCACCGCCCAGATCGCGGCCATGACTTCGGCGCAGATCGGCGCCCTCGGTTCGGCGCAGGTGACCGCGCTGACCACGGCGCAGGTCGCGGCGATCGGCACCGCGGCGCTGAAGAGCCTGACCGCGACCGGGATCAAGGGTCTGGAGACCGCGGATATCGTGGCGCTGGCCACCGATCAGGCGGCCGCCCTTACCGCGACCCAGGTCGTCGGGCTCAGCACCGCGCAGTTCGCGGCGTTCGAGACGGCGGATCTCGCCGCCATGTCGACCGCCGTCGTCGCCGGCCTGACCACCGCGCAGGTCGTGGCGCTGACCACGGCGCAGGCCGCGGCGCTGACCACCGCGCAAGTGCGCGCGCTGAGCGCCGCGGCGCTGCCGAAGGTCGAGACCGCCGATCTGGCCGCGCTGACCACGACGCAGATCGCGGCGCTGACCACGGCGCAGGTGCCGATGCTGACCACGGCGCAGGTCGCCGCGCTGACCACGGCGCAGGTCGTGGCACTCGGTACCGCCGGGATCGCCGCGCTCAGCTCGGCGCAGATCGCCGCGCTGGAGACCGCGGACGTCGCTGCGCTGACCACCGACCAGATGGTCGCGCTTTCGACCGCGCAGATCGGCGCCTTCGGCTCGGCCCAGCTCGCGGCCATGTCTCGGCCGCAGGTCGAAAATCTCGGCGTGCGCGTCTCGGGCATCGCCCCGACCGCGATCCGCGGGCTGAGCACCCAGGCCATCGTCGGCATCGCCGGCGCCAGTTGGGCCGGACTGAGCTCGGCGCAGATCGCCGGCCTGACCACCACGCAGATCCCGGCGATCGAGGTCGGCGATTTCGGCGCCATCTCGACCGCCGCGATCAAGGGCCTCACCTCGGCGCAGGTCGTCGCCTTGACCACCGACCAGGTCGTCGGCATGACCTCGGCGCAGGCCGCCGCGTTGACCACGACGGCGATCGCCGCGTTCCAGACCGTCGATATCCAGGCGCTGACCCCGACGCATACCGCCGCCTTCGGCTCGGCGCAGATCGCCGCGCTGACCACGACGCAGCTGCGGGCCGTGGATACCGGCGACCTCGGGGCGGTGACCACCGCCGCGATCAAGGGGCTGACCACCGCTCAGGCGGCCGCGCTGACCACCGACCAGGTCGCGGCCCTGACCACCGCGCAGGTGGCGGCGCTGACCGTCACGGCGCTGACCAGCCTGACGACGGCGGAGATCGTCGCGCTCTCGACCGGGCAGATCGCCGCGATGACCACCGCGCAGGTCGGGGCGCTGACCTCGGCTCAGGTCGTGGCGCTCTCGACCGCGCAGGCCGCGGCGCTGACCACGGCGCAGGTGCGGGCGCTGTCCGCCGCGACGCTGCCCAAGATGGAGACCGCCGACCTCGCCGCGCTGACCACGGCGCAGATCGCGGCTTTGACCACGTCGCAGGTGATGGCGCTGACCACCGCGCAGGTGCCGGCGCTGACCACCGCGCAGGTCGCGGCCCTGACGACCGCGCAGATCGCGGCGCTGACCGCGACGCAGGTCGCGAAGGTCGAGACCGCCGACGTGGCGGCGCTGACCACGGCGCAGGTGGCGGCGCTGACCTCCACCCAGCTCGCCGGTCTCACATCGGCGCAGGTCGGCGCGCTCTCGACCGCGCAGCTCGCGGCGATCACCACCGCGAGGATCAGCGGCCTTTCCACGGCCGGCATCGTCGGCCTCACCACCGCGCAGGTCGCGGCCTTGAGCACGGATCAGGCGGCGGCGCTCGCCGCGCGGCATGTCGCGGCGCTTGGCACCGACCAGATCGCGGCGCTGGAGACCGCCGATCTCGCGGCGCTGACCACGGCGGCGATCGCCGGCCTGACCACCGCGCAGGTGCCGGCGCTGACCACGGCGCAGGTCGCGGCGCTGACCACGGCGCAGATCCGGGCGATCTCCGCGACGAACATCGCCCGGCTCGAGACCGCGGACGTGGCGGCTCTGACCACGGCGCAGGTCGCCGCGATGACCACCGGCCAGGTCGCCGGCCTGACCTCCGGCCAGATCGTGGCGCTCACCACCGGCCAGGTGGCGGCGCTGACCACGGCGCAGATCGCGGCGATGCCGGCGACTTCGGTGGCGAAGCTCGAGACGGCGGATATCGCGGCGCTCGGAACCGGTCAGGTCGCGGCGTTCGGCAGCGCCCAGGTCGCGGCGCTGACCACCGCGCAGGTGGCGGCGATCGAGACGGCGGATCTGGCGGCGCTGACCACGGCGGCGCTGAAGGGGCTGACCACCGCGCAGGTGCCGGCGCTGACGACGGCGCAGGTCGGGGCGCTGACCACGGCGCAGGTGGCCTCGATCGCCTCGACGCTGGTCGGCAAGCTCGGCACGGCCCAGGTCGTCGCCCTGACCGCCCCGGCGATCACCGCGCTGACCACGGCGCAGATGGGGGCGCTGACCACGGCGCAGATCTCGGCGCTGACCACGACCCAGATCGCCGCGCTGGAGACGGTGGATATCAAGGCGCTGAGCACCGCCCAGGTCGCCGCCTTCACCACCAGCCAGATCGGCGCGATGAGCAGCGCGCAGGTGAACGCCCTGTTCCTCTGACCGCGACCTTCCCGCGCAGGCCCGTCCCGGGAGGCCGGGGCGGGCGTTTCGTTTCTACGCCGGTTCGCGCGCGTGATCCTGGACGACGCGATCGGCCGCCTTGCCGTGCAGTTCCTCGTAGTGGTCGAACGCCGCGTCGAAGGAACCCACCCCTTGGGTCGCCGCGCGGATGTCGTTCGCCAGATCGGCGAGGGCGCCGCCCGGGATCAGCGCCGCGAAGACCTCCCAGCCCTTGGCCTCTGGATCGGCGTCGAAGCCGAGCACCTGGCCGAGATGGGCCGAGACGATCGGCGAAATCGCCCCGGTGAAGACCGCCGGCGCGTGGATCGCCAGCTTGAAGATCGGTTGCAGCAGGACCGGCGCCGCCTCGCGCAGCGCCTCGGCGACGCAGCGGCGGCCCGCGATGCGGAATGCCATTTCCGAACTGTCGACGGGATGGTGCAGCCCGTCGCTCAACACCACCTCGACATCGACCACCGGAAAGCCGAGCGGCCCGCGTTCCATCGCGTCGCGCGCACCCTGCTCGACAGCGGGGATATAGTTGCGGGGCACCGCGCCACCCTTCACCACCTCGGAGAAGACGAAGCCGGCGCCGCGCGCACCCGGGGCGACGCTCAGCTTGACGTCGGCGAACTGTCCGGCGCCGCCGGTCTGTTTCTTGTGCCGATAGGCCTGGTCGCGCGGGCGGGCGATGGTTTCGCGATAGGCCGGCGGCGGCACGCAATCGCGGGCTTCGAGCCCGAAGATCTCCTTCAGACGCTGGCGCAGAACGCGCAGATGCAGCGGTCCCTGGATACCGACGAGCGCGGCGCCGGTCACCGGATCCTGCCCGGCGCGCAGGGCCGCGTCGGTTTCGGCCAGCGTCGCCAGCGCACCGGACAGCTTCACCCCCTCGCGCTCGGTCATCGGTTCGAGGATGCGCTGGGCCTGCGGCCGCGGCGGCCGGCGCCAAGCGGGGGCGGGGAAGGCGCCGGTCCCGGTGACGAGGAGCCCCGGCGTCAGGTGGTCCGCCTTCACCAGCGAGACGATCTCACCCTCGGCGGCGGCGTCGAAGTGGCGACCGTCGCGCGGATCGGCCGAGCCGAACTGTCCGGGTGCGCGTCCGCCGAGCGGCCGGTTGGCGGGCAGCGCCTCCAGCGCGCGGACGAGCAAGGCGCGGCCGAGATGCTTGCGATAGGCGCCGCTGAGCACGACGGCGTTCGGCGCTGTGTCGAGGCCGGCCTGCCCGCGCAGACGGTCGCGCAGCACGCCGGGGGCGGGCGCCTCATGGCGCAGCGCTTTCATCAGCCGGACGAGGCCGTTGCCATGCGCGGCCGAGCCGATCAGCGCCGGCATCGCCGCGCGACTGGTCAACACCTGGGCGCAGATCGCATAGACTTCGTCGCTCGGCGGCGTCTGGTCCTCGATCAGCTCCTCCAGCAGATGGTCGTCGAAGCTCGAAAGATGTTCGAGCAGGTCGCCCCGCGCCTCGCGTTCGCGCTCGGTGACCTCGGCCGGGATCTCGATCAGCCGCGACGGCTCGCCTTCGCGATAGGCCCAGGCGCGTTCGGAGACGAGATCGACGGCGCCGACCACGTGGCCGTCGCGGCGGATCGGCACCTGCCGCAGCACGATCGGGCGCGGGGTGTAGTCCTGCAGGGCGGCGACCACGTCGCGCAGGCGGCCGGCGGCCTCATCGACGCGATTGACGAAAATCAGCGCGGGCGTGCCGGCGCGCTCCACCAGCCGCAGGTAGGGCGCGGCGAGGACGGCGGCGGCCGGGTCCGGGGCGACACAGATCACGGCGGCGTCGGCCGCGAGCAGGGCATCGGCGGCGACCGAGAGGAATTCGATCGACCCCGGCGTGTCGATCGCCTGCCAGGCATCGCCGAGATGGGTGAAGCCCGCGATCCGAAGCTCACCCGGCGCGGCGGCGGCCGGCGGCTTGCCTTCGAGCGCGCAAATGCGATCGACCAGCGTCGATTTGCCGGTGTTCGATGCCCCGAGTATCGCGATGGCCCGCGTCATGACGTTTCCCCCTGGTTTTCCTTGTTGGGGGAAACTCTCCGACAGTTCGCAGTGAAATTCCAGCGCGGCGCGCGATCCCGACGCGCGCGGCGGTGAGGACGTTACGTGAGAAGCGCGGCCTATGTTCCCGCGATCACGTCATTATCGCCCGTCGGCGAGCGCAAGCGGCAAGGCGAATTTTCGGGAGGCGAGTGGTACCAGCGCCCCGGCTTGAACGGGGGACCTCCTGATCCACAATCAGGCGCTCTAACCAACTGAGCTACGCCGGCACTGGGGAACCGACTATATTCGCGGGGCGGCGAATGCAAGTCCCCCTTGCTCCGGCGCGGCCAGCTTCTCACTATGCGGGGTCAAACGGCTGGGAGTTGGGAATGGGCATAGACCGCGAAAGCGACGTCTCCGCGAACCTGCAGATCGGACCGACGACGCTCGGCATGGTGCGGCTCTATATCTCGACCGACACCGTTGATCTGCCGCTCGACTTCGAGCCCGAGGAGGCCGAGGAGATCGCCGAGGAACTTCGCGCCGCCGCCGCGCGCGCGCGCAAGGGTGCCCCGGAAGGCCGGAAGAAGTCGCGCTAGTCCCTTCGTTTTGTCGACAAGCAGCCGACGGGGGCTTATACTCCCGCGCCGAGACCGGGTCGGGGGTAGGGGCATGCGTCGGGCGATCCATTCCGCGATCTGGTCCGTGGCGTTCCTTGTGCTGGCGGGAGGCGCGATGGCCGGGGAGCGGCCGGCCTATGTCGCGGTCGTCATCGGCAACAACGACTATCCGGCCGCGCCGCTGCGCAACGCCGGCAACGACGCGGCGCTGGTGGCGAAGGCGCTGGCCGAGACCGGTTTCGCCGTCAGCGTGCATGTCGATGTGACTTCCGACCAGGTGCCGGCGCTTCTCGACGAAATTCGCACGCGGTTTCAGGGCGCCGAGATCGGCCTCGTCTATTACGCCGGCCATGCCTTCCAGTACAACGGCGAGAACCAGCTGCTGTCCGTCGATGTGCCGGAGATGACGGCCGAGGTGATCAATGCCAAGCGCCTGCCGCTGCGCGAGGTTCTGGCGGCCGCGGCGACGGAGGGCGGCGCCGGGGGCGGCTTGCGGCTCGTCATCCTCGACGGTTGCCGCAACGATCCCTTCTCCACCGTCGGCGCAGCCTATTCGCGCGGCCTCGCCTTCGAGGAAAGCGGCGCGGACGAGACGCTGATCGCCTATTCGACAGGCGCCGGGCAACTCGCCTTCGACGGGCCGAACAATGGCAACAGCCCCTTCGCGCTGTCGCTGGCGCGGGCGGTCGAGCGGCCGGGGGTGACGGTTTCGGATATGCTGCGCTCGATCCGGCGCGACGTGCGGCTCGCGACCGAGGCGCGGCAGATCCCCTGGGTCGTCGGCTCGATCGAGACCGACTATGTCGTGAACCGCTCCGCGGCGCCCAGTCAGCCGGTCGCCGCGATCGGGAGCGAGGTGCCGCTTGACGAAGTCGTCTGGTGGTCGATCCGCGCCGAGATCACGCCCGACGAGCTCAGCCGGTTTGTGCAGGTGTTCCCGAGCAGCCGCTACGCGCCCGAGGCCACCACGCGGCTGCGCGAGATCGAGCTGGCCGGGTCCGACGCCACGCGGGCGGTGGTGATCGACGGCGAGGCGATCCCGGCGCAGAGCGTCACGGCGGTGCTCGACCTGCGCGCGAAGCTGCCCGCCGCCGGCGGCTACGAGCCGCGGACCAGCATTCCGGCCGAGCTCTTCGACATCTGGCCGAACGCCCTGCCGGGGACGGCGGGCGGCCTTGGCGAGATCGTCACCGAATGCGATCTGATCGCCGGCGATCCGGCCGACCAGCAGCGGGTGGCGCCGGCTGTGGAATGGGGCCTCGTCAATGCGCGCCGCGCGGTCCGGGTCTGCGGCTATGCGCTGGCGAACGACCCCGGCAATGCCCGGCTGGCGTTCCAGCTCGGCCGCGCGCTCGATATCGGCGAGAACTTCCCCTGGGCGCGGTATTTCTACGGCATGGCCGCGAGCGCCGGCTATGCCGAGGCGATGACCAGCCTCGGCTACATGGCGATCGAGGGGCGGGGCGGCGAGATCGACTACGCCGCCGCCGCCGACTGGTACCACCGGGCTTCCGCGCTCGGCAACCTGCGCGCGCGAACCAATATCGGCGAGATCTATGCCAAAGGGCAGGGGGTGGAGCCGCGCCCCGAGGAGGCGATCCTGTGGTATCGGCTGGCGGCCGGCATGGGTTGGCCGAACGCGCAGAACGCGCTCGCCGACATGTATCGCCGCGGAATGGGGGTCGAGAAGGACGAGCGCGCCTCCGCCGCGCTCTACGCCCTGGCGGCGGCGAACGGTCAGCGCGAGGCGATGAGCAGCCTCGGCCGCAGCTATCTGAATGGCTGGGGTGTCGAGAAGGACCGGGCCACGGCCCGCGGCTGGTTCGAGCGGGCGATCGACGCCGGCGACCGATACTCGCCCTACTACCTCGCGCGGGATCTGGTTTCGACCGGCGAGGGCAAGACCGATCCCCAGGCGGTGCTGGACCTCCTGACGCTCTCGGCCGACCGCGGCTTTCGCGAGGCCTATCTGGAGCTTGGCAGGGTCTATTCCAACGGCGAGATCCTGCCCGCCAATCCGGCCCAGGCCTATTTCTGGGCGCGGCTGGCTGAGATCAGCGAGATCAAGGGCGCGGGGGAACTCGTCGCCGCGACGGGATCGCAACTCGACACCGGCCACAAGGCCGAGGTCGAGCGGCTGATCGAAGAGCGCAGGCAGCTGAATGGGATATGAGGCGCCCGCCGCCCAGATCTTCACTGGGCCGGCGGCGGTCCTGAGCGACTGGGACGGACGACAGCGCGCCTATCTGCGCGCCCGCGTGCTGGCGGACGGGCCGAAGGCGACCGCGCTCGCCATGATCGAAGGGCTCGTCGCCGAACTCGCGCCCGAGGCGCTCGCCGACCTGCCGGCGGCGGCGGTGGCGGCGCGTGAGCGCCTGTCGCTTGTCGCCCTGAACGCCGCCGCGCTGGTGGCGCTCCGGCGCGACGACTGGCGGGCGGCCGAGGATCTGGCCGGCGAGGTGGTGGCGCGGGATCATCATGACCTGCCAGCGCAGCGCATCGTCGACGCGGCGCGGCGGCGGTCGGCCGAGCTGACGGACGAGACCGACCTCTGGCTGCGCGACCGCTTCTGCTCGGCGCCCTTCGAGCAGATCGAGACGCGGACCAATGGCGCGGTGCATTTCTGCTGCTCCGGCTGGCAGCCGGTGCCGATCGGCGATCTCGCCTCGGGTGCCGAGGCGATGTGGAATTCGGAGAATGCGCGCGAGATCCGGCGCTCGATCCTCGACGGGGATTTCTCCCACTGCAGCCGCTGGCATTGTCTCCCCATCGCCGCCCGGCACCTGCCGCGGCGGGCGGAGGTCGCGGCGGTCGGGGGGCCGATGGCCGAGGTTGTCCGCGCGCGCGCGACGCGGCTGGCGGCGCCGCCGGCGCGGGTCATCCTGTCGCATGATCGCTCCTGCAACATCGCCTGCCCCAGTTGCCGGTCCGATGTTATCCAGCTCGACCATGCGCGCAGCCGGGAGCTCGACACACTGTTCGACACCAGCCTGCTGCCGCTCCTGACCGAAGCGCGGGCGATCAAGGTGACGGGATCGGGCGACCCGTTCGGCAGCCGACACTTCCGCTCCATCCTGCGGCGGATCCCGGTACTGGCCGGCCAGCGGCGGATCCAGCTTCATACCAACGGCCTGCTCTTCGACCAGCGCGCCTGGGTCGAGCTGGAGCTGGAGGGCAAGGTCGATTCCGTCTGGATCTCGATCGACGCGGCGCGCCCCGAGACCTACGCCGTCCTGCGGCGGGGCGGGGATTTCGCCGCGCTGCTCCGCAACCTCGACTTTCTCGGCACCCTGCGTCGTCACGACGCCTTCAACAGCCTGCGGCTCGATTTCGTGGTGCAGGCCGGGAACTACCGCGAGATGGGCGCCTTCGTCGATCTCGCGCGCCGGGTGGGGGCGGACGGGGTCTATTTCCTGCGCCTGCGCAACTGGGGGCATCTGTCGCCCGCGCGGTTCCGCGAGATCGACATCTGTGACGCGCGGCATCCCGAGCATGGCGCGCTCCGCGACATGCTGGCCGATCCGCGGCTCGGCGCCGCGAATGTGGAACTCGGCACGC
Organism: uncultured Amaricoccus sp.; assembly: GCF_937891315.1. GTDB lineage: Bacteria > Pseudomonadota > Alphaproteobacteria > Rhodobacterales > Rhodobacteraceae > Amaricoccus. Next base: position 27,901 of record NZ_CALAGI010000105.1, read on the forward strand.
TGGCGCGGCTGGCGCCCGCGCCGCTCAGCGCGCGGCCTTGACGAAATCCTCCGGCGTCTGGGCGAGAACAGCCTCGAAATCCGGCTGCCAGGCGGCGCGGATCCGGGCGATGCGACGCTCGATATAGCGCGGCCAGTCGCGACCCGGCGCGATGGCACGGGCGGCGGGGCCGGGCAGCGCCTCGAACAGCGCGCCCATTTCGACATAGCGGCGGAAGTCGAGGTCGTCGGTGACATGGACCGCCGTCTCGAAGGCGGCGAGCGTCGCGGCGAGCTTTGCGAACGCCGCCTCGTCCCAGCTCCAGTCGAGCGTCCAGACGAGGGCGACGCCGCCCGCCCGCCGCTGGTCGGACAGGAGGAGGCCGAGCCCCGGATCGGCCGGCCGGGCGCGCCGGCTGGCGGCGAGGCCGAGGCGCAGGACGGCGCGCCGGAGGATCATCACCGCCGGGCCGCCGGGGTCTGGCGCGCGACGAGGGTGGCCAGCCGGGCGGCGATCTCGGCGCCGTTCCAGTCGGACCGAACCGCGGCGCAGCCGGCGGCGAGCCCGGCGCGCCGCTCCGGATCGAGCAGCGCGCGGAGCCCCCGGTCGAGCGCGTAAGGGTCGCGCGCCGAGGCGGCGAGCGCCCAGCCCGCGAGGGCGGCGTAGCTGGCGCGCGCTTCCTGCAGGTCCATCTCCGGCGCGTCGTTCGGCGTGAAGAGGCAGGGCAGAGCGCCGGCGATGATCTCGTGAAAGCTGTTGTAGCCGGCCGCGCTGACCGCGAAATCGAAGGCGCGCTGATACTGGGCAGCGGGAAACACGGTTCGGAGGTGGTGGCGCGGATCGACCGGAGTTACCGCGCGGGGCGCGATCGGGGAAACGATCTCGACCACGTGCCGCGCCGGATCGGCGAGCAGGCGCGCGAGCGCCATCTCCCTGGCGAGCGAAGTATCGAAATTCGCGCCGGCGCCGAGCTGCAGCAAGGCGATCTCGGCGGTCTCGGGCAGGCCCAGCAGACGCCGCGCCAGCTTGCGGCCGAGGCGCTGGCGCGGCGGAATCTGCAGGATCGGCGGCAGATGGTGGACGAAGGCGTCGCCGCCGGTGTCATGGCCGGGGTCCGCCGCCTGGGCGATCTCGCCGGGGGTCATCACGAGATGGAAGCTCTCCGCGCGGGCGGTGATCGTCGGTTCGGGCTGGCGCCACATGCCCCGCCGCATCCAGATCCGCGCGACGCCCGGAAAATCGTCGAGCGCGGCGAGCAGGCCCGCGTAGGGCACGTTTCCGTCGAAGATCACGGCGGCGGGCTGGTGAAAGGCGATCGCCTCTCGCACCTCCTCGGCGAACCAGCGGTTCCAGCGTTCGGCCGAAACACCGAGTGGCGCGTGAAACGGCCGGTACTCGGTGAGAAAGCCCGCCTGCTCGGCGAATTGCGCGGCCTTGGACAGGGACAGGAATACCGTTGCGATCTCGTAGGGCTGTGCCCGCGCGATGGCGATCTGGCGCGCGATATGGCCGACGCCGACCCCGTTCGAGGTGATCGCGAGCAGCGTCTCCACCGGCGCGCGCGGGGCCGGCTCGCCCCGGCGCGGGCCGGTCCGCCGGGGCGCCGTCCCGAGCAGCGCCTGGACCCGCGCGCCATAGAGGTCGAGCCCAAACCGTTCGTGCGCGACGCGGCGCGCCAGCGCGCCTTGCGCGGCGCGCTCGGCCGGATCCGCGCGCAGGCGGGAATAGAGCGCATGCGCCTGCCCCGGCTCGGCATAGAGCGCCGCCTCGCCGAACAGCGGGGCGAAGGAGGGCGGCAGAACGGTCGGCAGCCCGCTCGCGACGGCTTCCAGCACATTGTAGCCGAAGGCCTCGATCCAGCGCGGGCCATGATAGAAGGCGTAGACGTCGAGGCTGGCCAGGAAGGCCTGGATCGCGCCATGGCCGAACGGCTGGAAGCTCCAGTTCGCCGGCCAGGGCGCGAGGATGTCGCGCAGCTTCGCATCGACGCCGCGCATGACGAAACGCAAGGCGGGATCGTAGGGATAGACGAGCGCGCGTTCCTCCGGCTCCGGCCATTTCAGCGGGTCGGGACGGCTGTGCCGGCCGATAGTCAGCGTCTCGCATCCCTGGCGTACCGGCACCGCGGGCCAGGCGTCGCAGTCAATCAGATTGGTCCAGTCGCGTTCCCAGATCGCCGCGCCATGCGCGTCCGCCGCGAGGCCGCGCCGCGCGTTCGGTCCGACCGGCAGCAGGATCGGATCGGCGCGCCAGAGATCATGGGCGAGGGCGCGCGCGGTCGCGAGATCGCATTGCGACTCGCCGGCGCCATCGCGCGCCGGTCCGTGCATGACGATGCCGAGGACGTCCGCCTCGAGCCGCGTCCGCCGCGTCGGCGGGCGGTCGAGCAGCGTCGGGTGACAGACGAGTGCCAGACGCGCCCGCGCCGGCGCGCCGGTCGGCAGGACAGGAGTCGCCGTCGCCTCGATCGCCGCGAGTACGCCGGGATGCGGCGGGCGTCGCGGCGACAGGATGGGCGACTGGACCGGGGCGACGACGGCGCGCAGGCCGGCGCGCTGGATGGCGAGAAGCTCGTTCACAAGCGCGGTGCTCGTTCCTCCGGGAAACCGGAGGTCGGCGATCAGCGCGATGTCGTAGCTGTCGGAGCGGTTCAGTACGGGCCCCCGCCACCGCCGCCGCCGCCGGACGAGGCCCCCGATGCCCCGCCGTCGGAATGCCCGCCGCCGTCGCTGGCGGTCTTGCCGAGGGTCTGGGGTGCGTCGCCGCCGTGGCTTGGCTTGAACTGCGCGCCGCAGGACGCCGTCAGGGCGGCGCCGATCGCCACGGCCATCAAGGCGCGAAGTCTTGCCATCGCGATTCTCCCCCGGCGGTAATCTGGTAGTCGCGGCCAAGTCCGGCGCTCTGCCAGTCTAGCACGATCATAGCCTTGTTAACCACATATCTTCCGCGACGACGACGCTATCGCGATGTCTTCGGTCTGGCAGTTTCCATTGGGCGGGCGCGACGCTTCGGGCTACAATCGCCCGCGCGCGCGGCGGTGGGCCGGCGCCGCGAAGCCGGAGCAGCGCCGAGGTGCCAGAGGATCGCGCGACAGTCGTCCGGACGAGCCTCCCCGAGGGCAAGCTCATCTTCACCCATCTCGACGGCTGGGACGCGGTCGCCGAGTGTTTCTGCTTCACGACCGGCTTTGCCAGCACCGATTTCGACGTCGATCCCGACAAGCTGATCGGCAAGCCGCTGTCGGTCGAGGTCGAGTCCGGCGATCCCGGTCGCTGGATCAGCGGCCTCGTCACCGATTTCCGGTTGGCGCGGATCGATGGCGAATACGCGCATTACGAGACGGTGTTGCGGCCCTGGCTCTGGCTGCTCGGCCAGTCGACGGATTGCCGCGTGTTCCAGGCGCTGAGCGTGGTGGAGATCATCGAGCAGATCTTCGGCGAATATCCGGCCGCGAAGTTCGAGAAGCGGCTTCAGGGCACCTATGCCGCGCGCGAATATTGCGTCCAGTACGACGAGAGCGATCTCGACTTCGTCCAGCGGCTGATGGAGCACGAGGGGATCGGCTATTTCTTCGAATATGACGACGGCGTCCATACGCTGGTGTTGTTCGACGCCATGGCCAAGCTGAAGGCCGCCAAGGGCTATGCGACGGTGCCCTTTCATTTCGAGGGGCAGGCGGCGCGGCGGGATCGCGACTATCTCTCGGAATGGGAGCCGACGAGCCGGTTGACCCCCGGCGCCTATACCCACACCGACTATGATTTCGAGAAGCCGGCCGCCGATCTGATGGCCCGATCGAGCCAGCCCTTCGGCCATGACGAGGCGGATCACGAGGTCTATCGCCACCCCGGCGCGCATCTTGAGCTTGGTCGCGGCGACGCCGTGGCTGCGATCCGGCGCGAGGAGCTGCAGGCGGTGCACCGGCGGGTCCGGGCGGCGGGGACGGTGCGCGGGCTCGCCTCGGGCCATGTCTTCAAGCTGGAGAATTTCCCGCGCGAGGATCAGAACGCGGAGCATCTGGTGCTGCGCGCGCGCTACCGTCTGCGCGACCCCGGGTTCCGGACGGGCCTCGCGCCCGAGGGCGAGATCTTTCACCTCGAGATCGCGGCGGCGCCGACCGCGCTGGCCTATCGCCCGCCGCGCACGACGCCGCGGGTGGTGATGCGCGGACCGCAGACCGCGACCGTGGTCGGGCCGGGCGGCGAGGAGATCTTCACCGACGAATATGCCCGGGTGAAGGTGCAGTTCCACTGGGACCGGCTGGGCAAGCGGGACGAGAACAGCTCCTGCTTCGTGCGGGTGTCGCAGAGCTGGGCCGGCGCCGGCTGGGGCTTCATCCAGATCCCCCGGATCGGCCAGGAGGTGGTCGTCGATTTCCTCGACGGCGATCCCGACCGGCCGCTGATCACCGGGCGGGTCTATAATGCGAGCGAGATGCCGCCCTACGGCCTGCCGGGCAATGCGACGCAATCGGGGTGGAAATCGAACTCGAGCCCCGGCGGCGGCGGCTACAACGAGTTCATGTTCGAGGACAAGGCGGGATCCGAGCTGGTGAACTTCCAGGCGCAGAAGGACCATGCGCTGCTGGTGAAGAACGACCGCTCGAAGCTGGTCCAGCATGACCAGTCCGACCGGATCGACAACAACGCCAAGCATTCCGTCGGCGTCAATCTCGACGAGGATGTAGGGAACAACAAGACGACCAAGGTCGGCGTCGATCGCACGGTCGATATCGGCTCGAACGACACCGAGACGGTTGGCAAGAACCGGTCGCTGACGGTGGGGGTCGACGAGACGATCGGCATCGGCTCGAACTCGACCGAGACGATCGGCATGAACCATACCCAGACGGTCGGGATCGCCCAGACGATCACCGTCGGCGCGATGCGCACCGACACAGTCGGGGCGGTCGAGACCCGCTCGGTCGGGGCCTCGCAGAGCAACACGATCGGCGCCTCGCGCTCCGTCTCTGTCGGGACCACGCAGTCGCACAGCGTCGGCGCGGCCGACAGCTGGGAGATCGGCGCCGGGCAGACGGTGCAGATCGCGGCGGACCAAGGCGTGAAGATCGGCGGCGCCCAGAGCTCGGAGATCGGCAAGGGTCGGGCGACCAAGGTCGCCGAGGACGACGTCGGCGAGATCGCCGGCGCGCGACAGCTCAAGATCGGCAAGGGCAGCATGGTCGATATCGCCGAGGATGGCACGATCCATGTCGGCAAGGCCTTGCTGCTCGACGCCGGGGACTCGATCGTGCTGAAATGCGGTTCGGCCGCGATCGCGATGAAGAAGGACGGCACGATCTCGATCGAGGGCAAGGACATCACGATCAACGGCTCAGGCAAGATCACGTTGAAGGCGTCGAGCGAGGTCACGATCAAGGGTTCCAAGATCAACCAGAACTGACGATTTCGGGGGATGCGATGGACGGGGCGCCAGTACGGATCGACGGGGTGATGATCGGGCTTCTCGCGGGGTTCGAGGACGGGCGGCCGCTCGTCTCCTTCGGCGGCGAGGCCCTGCCCGCGCGCAGCCTCGCGGCGCTCGACGCCGCGATGATCGGGGTCGAGGTGGCGGTCCTGTTCGAGGAGGGCGACCCGACCCGCGCGCTGATCGTCGGCCGGCTGATGGAGGCGGGTCCGGTAGTGGTCCGCGACGGCGCGCGGGTGCGGGTGACCGCCGGGGAACGCATCGAGCTTCGCGTCGGCAAGGCCTCGATCGTGCTGGAAAAGGATGGCCGGATCACCATCCGCGGCAGCTATGTGACGAGCCATGCCAGCGCGACCAATCGCGTCCGAGGCGGCTCGGTGCATCTGAACTGAATCCCGCGGACGGCGTGGGCCAGATGGCGCGGGCGCCGATCCTCCCCGAGATCGTCCGGCAGCACGCGGAAATGGCTGCGTTCCTCTGGACGGTCTATGACCGCGCGCTGCTGTTTCCCGAGGAAAATCCGGAGATGGACGCGGACCGGCTCGCGCGGCTGGTGGAGCGGCTGGAGGCACATCTCGACGGCCTGCGGGTGGCCGGGCCGGAGGGGCTGCGGATCTCGGAGGAAAGGTTCGCCGAATATCCGGAGGCGGGGGAACTATTCGTGACGCGAATGCTGGTCGTGGGCGCGCCCGAACGCGTCGCCGCGCTGGACCTCGCCAAGGTCCGCGCCTATCTGGCCGCGCATCTGCCGTGAGGCGGATCCGCGTCGGGTCTTTGCTATTGATGTCAGATCAGTCGGAAGGCGCCGTCGTAGATCAGGCGCAGGGATGACCAACCGGTGTCGTGGCCGAAGCGCCAGGCGCGATCGGTGCCGACGCAATAGAGGTAGCGTCCATCGGTGCGGAGATCGAAGGCGAAGCCGGTGTCGAAGAACGGCTCCAGCACCGCGCCGCGCTGGATATAGACCTGCGTCTCATCCCCCCAGTACCAGTCGCCAGCGTAGCCGCGCACGGTGAAGAAGGTGGTCGTCGGCGCGGCGATCTCGATCAACTCGACCTCCCCACGAATTTCGAGGCAGACGCCATTCGATCCGGCGAGGCGCACCGTGCCGTCCGGGGCGACGTCGAGCCCGCGGAGCTGATCATGGCGGCCGAGGTCGATCACCCGCCAGAGATTGTTCTCCAGTCGCTGCAGATGACCGCGGTCGCCACAGGTATAGACAAGGCGCGGTCCAGCGCCGTGCGCGTCGAAGAACTGCGTCGTGCTGGCCGGCGGGATCGGCAGCCAGGCGCCCTCGTAGCGATAGGCGAGGCCGTTCCGGCCAACCAGCAGCGGCTGGGTCCCGTCGCCGCCCCAGACCCGGCGCATGCTCTCTTCGGCGACCTTTTCGCGGTTCCAGATCCGGTTCCGATAGTGCCAGACGCGGGTCGTCGCCTCGAGCGCGAACAGCTCCTCGCGCGCCGGGCAGGTCAGCGACATCAGCCATTCCTGGGTCTTCAGGATCCGTTCCACGCTCTCGGGCGCGAAGTCCCGGGCGGTGAAGACGAGGGAAAGCGTCCGCTCGTAGGCGGGATCGCTGAGCATGAAGAGGATGGCGCAGAGATCGCCGCCCATCGGCGCGATCTGCACACATTCGAAGGCGGTCTCCGGGTCGCGGGCCAGATCGGCGTCGAGATGGTCCGGTGTCAACATGTGGCGGCCTCAGGGACAGGACTTTCCGGAAGATCCATAGTTGTCCTTCCTGCTCGCAATGGTGTCGGGGAATTTGCCTTCGCGGACGCCCCTGTTGAACGCCGCCGCGCAGGCGCCCTGTTCCGTAGCCCAGCCGCAGCCGGCCACCGCGGGCGGTCCGGCGCCGCCCTTGCACCGTTTCTTCTTCTTCACTTCCTCCTCGGTCTTGTTCATGCTCGTGGTGAGATACTCCATATTGGCGGCCCTGAGGCATTCGGTGCGAAGCGCTTCCGACGCTTCGGAGGCGGACGTATTGTCGACGCTGCTCTTCACACAGGTGTCTGTGAAATCGCCGAGCGTGCCGTCCGGGTTGTTGGTGGTCCAGTTGCGCGCATCCGCGCTCTTGTAATAGTGCGGCGTCCCGATTTTCTTGCCGGCGGCGTCCGCGCCCAACGTGGCATCGGGACGAGCTTCGCCGGCCGAGGTTTTCGATCGCTTGACCGTCTCGCCCTCCATTTCGTCCGACTCAACCCATTTCGCCTTCATGCAGATGCAGGGCGCCTTGTCGACGTCGTAACTCTTGCAGCAATTGAGCGTGTGGCCACGCATGCCGGCGACCGAGAAGAACTGCACCTCGACGGTATGCTCCTTTTCGTAGCCGTCGGGGCAGTCGAGTTTGTCATAGGGCTTGATGTTGAGTTGGGCGCATGTGGTGATCGGCACGTTCACCCCAGCGGCATGCAACCAAGGCGGCGAATTGCCGGTGGGAGATGCGTGATTGTTGGTGGCGAGATCGGTCATGCGGATGACCGGTTCACCGTCGAACTTCACGTCACCCGACCAGGAGTTGAAATATTCCTTACCGGTGTTCTTGGAGGTGATGAGGCCCTTCTTCGCCGCGCAGCCGGCTTCCGTGCCGCTGGTCTTGGAGAGATAGGATTGGTTCTTGATATTGACCGTCTTGCCGCCGATCTTGACCGTTCCGGTGCCCTTGTCCGTATCGCCGGCCATGCCGAAGCTCGGATAGGGAACCGGGACGCCGGGCGGGGTGGCGGGATTCTCCGGGGGCGTGAAACAGACATCCGGGAAGGCGGCGATGGTCTTGGCATTGACCGCGCCGCCCGAGACTTCGAGCCCGTTGGCGAAGACGCCGGACATCAGGCCGCCCTCGCGCCGAGGAGGGCGGCCGCGCAGGCGCCCGAGTCGCTTGATGCCTCGACCAGTACGGGGTCGCCCGCGGCGTAGCGCTTGCGCGCCGCGGTCCAGGCCATGCCGATCATCAGCGGTCCGACCGCCGCGCCGACATTGCCGAGCGATTCCGCCGGGCTCCAGAGGTCCTGGAAATCGTGTCGGCCGCGCAGCAACCTCAACGAGGCGAGCGCGGCCTGCTTGAACCAATATTGCTCGCCGACGAGATCGGAGACCCGGTAGCCGAGGCGGTTCATTTCGATCCCCGCCTCGCCCAAGGCGGCGCGATAGGCCGCCGTCATGCCGTCGCCGCGCAAGGGGCGGTCCTCGGCGTTGTAGATCGGCGCCGGCTCCCGCGCGAGGCCGAGGCCGCGCAGGGTGAGGTTTCCGGTCCCCGGCGGCGCGCAAAGGATGGCGGCGGCGGCCTCGCCCGGGATGAAGCCGTTCGGATTTTCGGGTGTCAGCAGGCGTTTCGCAGCGAGAAAATGCGCGATGGCGAGGGTGCCGAGATAGCTGTCGACGCCGGCGATCATCACATAGGCCGCCTCGCCGGCGGCGAGCATCCGGCGCGCCTGGTCGAGCGCGACATGCCCGGAGGGTCGTCCATGGGCGACGAGGCGCGTGTGGTGCCGCGGCTGGATCTCGAGGATCCGGGCGATGGTGGCGGCGAGGGCGGCGGCGTCGCGCACGAGGCGCCCCGGCCGCTCCTCCTCGGCGAGGCAGAGGATGAGGGCGGCGTTGTCGCGCGCCGGCGGATGGTGGTCGAAGGCCTCGGCGATGGCGCCGGCGGCGAGATGCGCGAGACGCCGCTCGCCGATCCATTTGCGCGGCAGCGGCACCGGCGCCCCGACGAGCCACGCGTCGTTCGAGCCGATAAGGCGGGTTTCGGTGAACCCATCGAGCCGCGCCCGCATCGCCGCGCAGGACGAGGGCGCGTCGAGGCCGACCGCGGTGACCATGCCGACGCCGATGATGTCGAGCTGGCCCGTCATGCGTCCTCCGGCAAACCGGCGGCGCGGATATAGTCTCGCCCCGCGGCGCGCGCGCGGAGCATGGCGGGGGTCGGCGGGCCGACCCAGGCTTCGGAGAAATCAAGGATGGTGCGGTGGATACGCTGCGAGAGCCGCCAGACCAGCGAGAAGCGCCGGCGTTCGCAGTCGAGCAGCAGGGTGTCGGGCAGGCGATAGCTCTCGTGGACCTTGGTCACGCCCTTGAACAGCGTCATGGGCAGCGCGGTGTCGGGCAGGCGGAATTCCTCGCGACCACGCGGGGTGAGGTTCACCAGCATCACCGGATCGCCGGTCCGGGGTGGGTCGGTCCACTGGTCCGGCGGCGCCATCTGATAATAGCGATCGTCGAAGTCGGGCGGCAGGAAGGGGAAGACATTGTCGATCCAGTTCTGGTCGTAGGTGCCGCCGTACTCGATCCGGCCGGGCCAGCCGCGACCCATGGGACCGAAGCTCATGGGGGCATATTCGCCGAAGGGCGAGGTCACCTCCTCGCCGACGGCCTGGGTATTCGGCAGGCGCAAGCCGGGGATCCGGCTCTGGTTCCGGGTGCGCGACCAGCCGGTTCCGACCGGGTTGCGGGCATAGCTCGCAGGGAGCGGGTCGTCGGGATCGAGCCGGTCGGTGCCACCGAAGGCCGTGTCATAGGAGAAGGGCTGGCGCAGGAAGGGCATCGGCGCGGTCGCGGCGAACAGCGGCCCGCGCGCCCGCCATTCGCGCGCGCCGAGCACGTCGAAGGTCTTGGACCAGGCGCCGACCTTGACGCCGACACGGACGCGCTCGACCGGCCGCCCGGCGGGCGCATAGGCCGCTGCGTTGGCGACGATGTCGCAGCGCGGCTTGCGGAAGGCGAAGTCGGTCTCCCAGAGCGTGGCGGAATAGCCCGGCGCGCCGGTCGCGACATCGGCCATGACGAGCGGCGTCTGCTCGGCGGAGAGCCGCGGCCGGTGGTCCGGCGCCTCCGGAAAGTCGTAGGTCGCCTTGACCACGAGCAGCAGATATTCCCGCGCCTCCTTGTCCATCGCCATGGTGAATTCGTGCGGAAAGCCGGTCTGGTTCCAGACCTGCATCAGGCGGCCCCGAGCAGGCGGTCGAGGATGACCGCCGGGGCATCCGGATCGGCGCGCAGGGGCACCGACCCGGTCCAGAGCAGGAGCGGCGGCGGATCGCCGAGCCCGGCGACACGATCGGCGGCGCCTGGACAGGTGGCGAGGCGGGCCTCGAGCGCGTCCGGGGTGAGGCACTCGGCGAGGGCGGCGGCGGCGATCGCTTCCAGCATGGCGTACCAGGCCGGCGCGGCGGGGGTGTCGGCCCGGGCGGCGAGGGTGAGCGGGTAGCGGCGCCCGGCGCGGTCGGTGGAGGGGAGGACGACGCCGGTGAGGGGCCCGGGCGACCCGAGGAAGAAACGGAGCGCGCGGTCGAGCCGGGCGACGAGGTGGCGCGACACCCAGCCGTCCCAGAACCGGACGAAGGCGGCGGGCAGGCCGCGGGTCACGAAGTCGCCGGTGCTCGGCAGCTTGCCGAAGAAGCCGGGCGGGGTCGGATCCGGATCGGGCATCAGATGCGGGTGGGGCATGAGAATTTGGCGAACATCGAGAGATCGAAGGGATTGTCGACGCTGGCGGCGCGCAGCTCGAAATCGGCATAGTGACCCTTGGCGGAGAGGCGCAGCTTGAAGACCTCGGGCAGGCCGGTGGCGCCGAGCCGCCCGGATTTCAGCATGCGCAGCCAGGCCCAGTCGCCGGTCTCGCTGATCATGACATCGGGCGAGGCGTCGATCGGGCGGAACGCGAGGGTAATGACCCCGGTATGGTCCTTGCCGGGCCAGCTCATCGGCTGCGGCCGGGTGAGGTTGTTGCTGTAGCTGAGCGCCTGACCATCGAGATTGAGCGAGACGCTGGCGGCGGTCGGCGACAGATCCTTCGCCTCGAGCGTGAAGTTCATGCTCGGGCCGGCGCCGCCGGGAAACAGGCCGTCCCGGATGTGGCGGGCCTGTTCGAAGGCGGCGAGGCTGGCCGGATCGAGCCCGAAGTCGGCGCGCCAGCGCCAGGGGCGGGCGGCGGTATCGACATAGCCGACGAGATGGTTGTTGGTGAAGGCGTCGATCAGCCCGCCCGGGCCGAACAGCCGGGCGAAGTCGGCGGTATTGACGTCGATGCGCGACGCCTGGTCGAAGGGATAGCGCCCGGTCAGCGCCGCCTGACAGAAGGGCATGACATCGGCGCGCCAGATGGCGTTCAGATCGGAGATCACCGCCTCCTCGGTCAGGCCGATCGTGTCGCCGGCGATGCCGGACAGCCATTCGTTCAGCGGGTCGGGCAGGATCGCCGCCTGGTTCGCCACCGCGCCGGTCAGTTCGGCGAGCCCGCCCTGCTGCTTGATCGCATCCTCGGGATTCGGACTGGCGGCGACGGTCTGCAGCACGTTCGCGAGCTGGGTGAGGGCGGCCACGGTGTCATCGAGCGCGGGCGGCGCGCCATCGACCTCGACCACCGCCGCGCGGATCGGCTTGAAATGGTCCGAGACCGGCTGGCCGGAAGTATCGACGTCCGACGTCGCGCCGGCGGCGGGGATCAGTTTCGCGCCCTTCTTCGCCAGCTTGCCGATCTTGCCGAGCTTGGCGAGCAGCTTCGAGGCGCCGGCGGGCGCGGCCGCCGGTTCGCCGCCTTCTTCCGGGCGGGCGAGATCGGTCTCGGCGACGACGGCGGTCAGGAGGCGCTTCAGCGCGGAATCGGCGCTGGAGAGATCCTTCAGATTCTCGCCCGCCGTGCGCAGATCGGTCAGCGGCGCGAGGCTGACGTCACGGAGGAACCCGTCCCACTGCGCGATATAGTCCTCGTAATAGAGCTTCAGCATGTCCGAGGACAGGCTGGCGACCGAAGTCTCCGCGCTCTCGGCGCAACCGCCGGCGAAGACCGACCGGTCGAGGGCGGCCTGAGCGGCGACATCTTCCAGCCGGTCGAGGATCACCTTGTGAAAACCGTCGTAGGTGAAGGCGCCGTCGATCCCGACCCGCAGCGTCTTGTCCGAGCGCCGGGTCAGCACCTTCGCGGCGTTGGGACCGGCGAAGCTCAGCGGCACCCAGTCGGGCAGGGCGACGACCGCCGGATCCGACATCAGCGCGTTATAGGCGCGGACCGGCAGCGGGATCGCGCAGATGCCGGCGAGCGCCGCGTTGACCAGCGCGTCGTCGGGCGGAACGTAGCTGTCGTCCACCGCCATGCGCTCGATCGCGGCCACCTGATGCTCCGCCGCGCCCTCGGTCGGGAAGGGCGGCGTCGGGGCGTGCTCGGGCAGGGTCGTCTGCCACCACTCGGCGACGAAATCGGGGTCCATCTGCGCGAGGCCGGTCATCATGCGATAGGTCTTGAGCGCGCCGAGCAGGAATTCCGGGTCGCGAATCTGGCGCCACATGGTGGCTTCGAGCAGGGCGACCATCCGCGGCTCGAGGATATTGCGCAGCGATCGGTCGTAAGCCGCCTGATCGGCGCGGGTGATCTCGGACGCGGCGGACGGGCCAATCAGGCTGGCGGCGCCGGTCGGCAAGGGCGCGCGGGCATTGGCGACCCCGGTCACCGCGTCGAGAGCCAGATCGAGATCCAGCGGGTCGAGCGGCGCCTGCCGCGCGGCGATCGGGGCGAGCGTGGTCCGCAACTGTTCGAACTGATCCGCCTGGGCGGCGATAGCACCCCGGTAGGTGAGATAGGACATGGTGAACAGGAGGCCGGACAGCACCACGACCGCCGCGCAGGCGACGGCGGCGCCGCGCCGGATCCAGACGCGCCGCTCCTCCGCCGCCGCGTCGAGCGTGCCGAGGCCGGCCTCCTTGAAGACCACCTCGGTCAGCAGCCGGCGCAGGAAGAAGCTGCGCTTCTCGACGCGCGCCGGCGCCGACCGGGGCGCGGCGGGCAGGCCGAAGGCCGAGGCGAGCGCCGCCGTCAACCGGTCGATCGGCGTGCCCTCCTGCGTGGCGGAGGTGAGATAGACCCCGCGCAGCCAGGCGCTTTCCTCGTAGCGGCTCTCGCCGAAGACCGTGTCGACGAGGAGGCGCAAGGGCTCTGCCAGGCTTGCCACCTGGGCGGGGAAGCGGAAGACCTGCGCGCGCGCCTCCAGCCGCTCCTCGGCCTCAAGCCGCGGCACCATCCGGGTTTCGAGCTGGGTGGTCAGCAGGCCGAGCTCGCGGGCGGCCTCGGGTCCGTCCACGCGCACCCCCGCGGCGAAGGTGGCGCCCCAGACCTGTTCGCGATCGGCGGTGGAGAGATCGGTGAAGAACGGCTCGAACCCGAGGATGAGGTCGGCCTTGGTCAGCATCAGATAGACCGGCAGGCGAATTTCCAGCCGCTCCTGCAACTCGGTCAGCCGCTTGCGGATCTGCCGGCCATGGGCGCGGATCGCGGCGTCACCTTCGGACAGGCTGTCGACCGACAGGGCGACGATTACGCCGTTGAGCGCGCGCCGGCCCCGATGCTTCTTCAGGAGGTCGAGAAAGCCGAGCCATTCGGCGGCGTCGACCTCCGCCTGGCTTTCCTGCTGGGTATAGCGGCCCGCGGTATCGATCAGCACCGCGTCCTCGGTGAAGAACCAGTCGCAGTTCCGGGTGCCGCCGACCCCCTTCAGATCGTCGGTCAGATCGAGCGGAAAGCCGAGGCCGGACTGGCGCAGCGCGGTGGTCTTGCCGGTCGCGGGCGGTCCGATGATGACGTACCACGGCATCTCGCGCAGGAAGCGCTTGCCGCCGAGCTTGCGGCGCCGGAGCTCGCCCAGAACCTGCTGGAACTTCGCATTGATCGCCGCGACGCCTTCCTCGCCGGGGCTGAGCGGCTTCTCGGCCGGGGCGGCGAGTTCGGAGACGAAGAGACGGTTGGCCCGGATCGCCCGGCGCTGGCGCAGGATCAGCCAGACGAGCCAGACGATGATCAGCGCCGCGATGAGCCCGAGCCGCGCGATCTCGGAAGCGAGCGGCGCGCTGTCGCCGACCGCGATGATCGGGCCGAAGGTCCAGATCAGGAACGACAAAAGGACGAGGCCGATCAGCGTCCAGAGCCAGCGCGAGGTGAGGATTGCCCAGAGCGCGCGCAGGACCGCCATCAGAGGCGCTTCTCGACGAGGATTTCGACGCGGCGGTTCAGCGCCCGGCCCTCGCGGCCGTCGTTCGGCGCGACGGGCTCGGTGGCGGCGCGACCCTCCGCCCGCAGCCGGTCGGCGGGGACGCCGTTCGCGGCGAGGATGCGGGCGATGGTCGCGGCCCGCGCCTCGGACAGCCGCTGGTTCGAGCTGAGCGGGTTGCTGGTCTGTAGCGGCACGCTGTCGGTATGGCCGACGACGGTGACATCGCCGATCACGTCGAGATTGGCGGCGATCACCTGGCCGATCGCCACGATCAGCGGCTCGAACCCGTCGGTCAGCGTGGCGCGGGCCGACTGGAACAGCTCAGGATCCGGCCATTGCAGGACGAGCGTGGCGAGCGAGACGCTCTCGCGGCCCTTCAGGGCCGGCAGCAGGCCGGGCGGCGCCGCGCCCTGGAACAGCGGCAGCAGGGCGAAATCGGCGCTTTCGACCGGGGTGGCGGGGACGGCGGCGGCCTCGGTCCGGTCGGGACGATAGATCTCGGCGCGCTCGGGCGGCGGCAGGGCGCGGACGAGGGTGAAGAGATTGTCCGACTGCTCGCCGAGCCGCAGCGAGAGCCAGGTGTAGACCGCGGCGGCAAGCACCAGCGCGGCGGTGGCCATCACCCAGACCGGCACCGCGAAGCGGCGCGGCGTGTCGGGGGCGAGCACGCCCTGCCAGTTCGGCGACAGCGGCTCGGTCTCGGCGCCCGGCGCGCGCAGGAAGCGCGCGGCGGCGGCGCGGACGGCGGCGATCGACTGGTCGCCGGCGCGGCCCGGTACGCGATACTTGCCGCGAAAGCCGAGCGCGAGGCAGAGGTAATGCAGTTCAAGCAGTTGCGGGTCGCGGTTCGGATTGCGCTCCAGTTCCTCCAGTCGGGCGAAGAAGCGGGCGCCGGCGTCGACATCACCCGAGAGCGCGACGACGAGCGGCTGGCGCGGCCAGGCGCTGGCGCCCCCCCACGGCGTATTGAGCGCGAGATCGTCGAGGAGCGCCGCCACCGCCCAGGCCGCCGCGTCGGCGCGGGCGAGCGGCGCGCCCGCCGTGACGGCGGCGTCCCGCGCGGTGGTCAGCTCGCCGAGCAGTCGCGCCCGCAGCGCCTCGGGATCGCCGGGCGCGACCGCGTCCTCAAGCTCGGGCGCGAATTCGAGCAGGCTCGCGAAGGCGTTGAGCAGCGGGTTGGCACTGGCCCGGGTTGGCCGCGCGACACCGGCGAGTTGCGGGGCCGGCGCATAGCCCGACGCTTGCGCCGGCGCGGGCCGCACCCGGGTGCGTCCGGGCTCCGCCGACACACCGAAGCCGCTGTCCGCGGAGAGGCCGAAGGGATCGTCCTTCACCATCGCGCGCTACCTGTTGACCGAATAGCAATCGACTTGCGGCTCGCTTGGCAGCGCGCCGGAGACGCCGATCACGAAGCCCGGCGCATTGAGGAGAGACGCCCAGTGTTCGCTGCGCTGGTCGAGCTCGAGGCAGAGGCGGTCGCCGTCGTAAGGTATCTCGCGCGGCTGGGAATGCAGGGGCTTCAGCGGTATCCCCGGCAGCCGGGATTTCCACAGGGCGTCGAATTCGTCGGCGGAGCCCACGGTCACCTGATTGACGAAGACCCGGCGCAGCGCCTCGTCCGACAGTTCCGAGCCGACACGGACCACGATGCGGCCCCCGGTCAGGATCTCGGGAGAATCGATGCGCACCTTCCAGACATTGGTCGCGTGCTTCATCACCGGCAGGGCGCGCGACTTCGGCTCGACATAACGCAGGCTGAGGATCAGCGAGCGGAGCGTGTCGGCGAGCGCCGCGTAGGCGGGACCGGGCGCCATATGGTCGTAGGCCGGCAGCTCGGTCAGCCGCCGCGAGCCGGAGCCATAGGTCGCCATCCGCCCCGCGAGGCCGGCGAGTTCGAGATAGAGTTCGGCCGGGTGAAAGAGATCCTGCGCCAGCATATGCGCGAGCCGGGGCCGCGAGGTATTGGCGAGGTCGAGCACCAGCAGGTTCTCGACGCCGCGGCCGGGCCCGCCGAGCACCATCCGGCCGTGCGCGTCGGCGATCCGGTCGAGGCCGGTGACCAGTTCCCGCAGCAGGTCGGCGTAGGCGGGCACGGCCTGGGTGACGAGCGCGGGCGGCAGGAAGCCCTCGGCGAGGGCGACGCCGCCGTCGGCGCGCAGGCCGAGACACTCGGCGACCGGCAGCGTGGTATAGCCGCCTGCGGGCACTCCGGGTGGCAGCAGCAGGGCGCGCGGCCGGGCGATCTCGATCTCCTCGGGATCGGCGCCGCCATGCACCGCGTCGCGCACCGTCTCGATCCGCCCGTGATAGCGCGCGCCGGTCGGCTCGGCATGCGCCGAATCGAAGCTGGCGCCGCCCGGCGTCTCGACCGGCAGCGCGAGGATGACCGGGCCGGCGGCGATGTCGCGGGCGATGGCGAGCGGCGGCGGCGCATCCATGGTTTCGGGTATCGCGAAGGGCGTGCCATCGGGGAACAGCCCGCGGGCGGAGCGGATCGCGAGGCGCCCGGCCTCGAGCAGCGCGGTGTCGAGGCAGAGTTCGGCGAAGCCGAAGGTCTGCAGCCTTCCCGCGCGCAACGCGCCGCGCATCAGCCCCTCGGCGAAACGGTCCTGCTGCTGGAAATGCTGCGAGCGCAGGAACAGGCCCTCGCTCCACAGTACCTTGTTCGCGTCGCTCATGCCCCCACCGATCCGGTCAGGCGAGGCTGAGCGCGAGCCCGCCCGGCCCGAGCGTGACGGAGCCGGTCGGCGTGGTGCCGGGGGCGATCGGCGCGCTGACCCGCCAGACCTTGCCGCCGGGGTCGCGGAAGAGGCCGGCGAGGCCGAGGAAGGCGGCCTCCGGCTCCATGGTAACGGCGAGGTTCGCGGCGCCGCCGGGCGGGACCGCGACCTGCGCGAGGCCGACGAGCGACCCGCCGAGCGCCGCCGCGGGGTCGGCCTGCAGTGCGAGAAAATCCGCCGCCTCGAAGGCGCCGGGATCGCGCAGGCGGAAGACCGAGATGGTCAGCGGCCGGTCGGTGCCGTCGGGCCCTGGGTTCATGCCCGGCCCGCCGGTGAAGGCGAGCGTCACGATCGCCGGCCCTGGCGGCTCACCGCCGCAGCCGGCGAGGAGCGTGGCGGCCCCGGTCCCGATCAGGAAGGCGCGTCGGGTCGGCATGGTCATTCTCCCTTGCTGCTCTCGTAGGCGTCGCGGAAATCGGCGCCGACCTCGCCGAGGAAGCGCTGCTCGGCGCTTCGGGCGATCTCGCGGTAGCGGTCCTCGTAGAGTTCCCAGAGCTTGGCCCGACGCCCGCCGGCGAGCAAGGTCGTCAGCGTGGACTGGGCTTTCAGCTCGTCTTCCAGCGCCGCCGGATCGAAACGGTCGATCATCGCGGCGAGTGCCGACTGCACGCCGCGCCAGGCATCGACGTGATGCTGCGCGAGGTCCCGGACGGCGCCGGTGATCGCCGCCTCCGGCCCGAGAAAGCCCGGGCTCGGCTCGCCGACCATGCTGGCGAGGGCGGCGTCGGCGGTCGGCATGAATTTCAGCGGATTGACGTCCGCCGCGCCGACGATCGTCCGCGAGACGCGGGCATTGTCCTTTTCCTGCGCCCGCTTGCGCAGGAGATGCATGAGACCCTCCAGCATCAGCCGGTAGGCGCGGCCGAATTCCTCCATCTCCGCCACCGGATTTCGCGCCGGAAAGGCGGCCGGTTCGAGCCCGAGCCCGCGCAGGAAGGCGTCGCGCGCGCCGGGATCGGGCCGCGTCGGTTCGGGATGGGTCATTTCGGGGCGGATCGGTTCCGGGCGCGCGGGTTCGGGCCGCGCCGGCTCCGCGGCGGGCGCGGCGAAGGGAGCGGGCCAGTCGAAGGCGGTGGTGGGGGCCACCGGCGGGGGCGGCGCCGAGGGCAGGGGGTCGAGGGTGAAGGGGTCGTCGAAGAAGGGCTGGCTCGGCCGGGCCGGCGTGGCGGGTTCGGGCGCGAAATAGCGCGGCGCCACCGGTTTCTCGAAAGCGTCGGGCAGGTCGGCGGGACGCGGCGGCGCCGGTTCGGGCCGGGGCGAGGCGAAGAAATCGTCACCGTCGAAGGGCGACCGCGCCGTCGTGGCGGCGGGCGGCGGCGCGGATGCCTGCCAGGGTTCGGGTGCGACGTGGGGTGCGACGGCGGGCGCCGCGGCAATCCGCACGCGAAGCAGGAAGTCACCGATCCTGAGCCGGGTGCCGTCGCGGAGCGCGGCGCTGTTGCCGGTGCCGAGCGGGGTGCGCGCGTCATCGACGAAGAGACCGCCGGTCGAGGTGTCGGTGACGGTGAAGCCGGTCGGCCCGGCCTCGATGGTGCAATGGGCGCGCGACACGAACATGTCGGGATCGTCGATCCGCAGATCGGCGTCCGCGCCCCGGCCGATGACGAGCGCGCCGCTCCTGAGGCTTGCCTGTCGCACCGCCTGGGGCGTCGGACCCTGCTCGATGCTGACGACGAGGCTCATGCCGCGGTCTCCAGCCCGAAGCCGACGAAACCGCGAAAGCGCAGGTCGCCCCGATCGCCCGCGCGCCGGGGCGCGAGCCAGGCGACGCGGCCGAGGCGCGCGGTGCCGAGGCGGGCGGCCGGAACCTCGCCGGCGGCGAGCACCAGCCGCAGATCGACATCGAGCGTCTCGCCGACCGTGTGCCGGATGATCTCGCGCACGCCGTCGAGCGCGGGGGCGCCGGGCAGGAAGGCGTTGAACTGGTCGAGGGTCAGCGGTCCGAGGGCGATCTCGATCCGGCTTTGGCGCTGGAAGGCGCGCGCGCCGACCGTGGCCCCGGCGCCGAGCCGCGCCAGCGGCCCGCCGAGCCGCGACCGCAGCCGCGCGGGGATGGGCATCCAGACGCCCACGAACTCCTCGAGCCTGACCCCGACATCCAGCGCGTCGGCCAGCGGGCGGGTCAGCCGCTCCGGCCCCTCGACCTGATGGCCGAGCGCGGTCGCGTGACGCCGCGCCAGCGCGCCGAAACCCTCGCTCGGCGCGGCGTCCGGCAGGCCGACGCCCGCCAGCGCGCCGAGCAGGGCCGATACGCGGCCGCCGCCCGGCCGCTCCACCTGTACCGCCGGGCGCGAATCGGCCCAGGCGCGATAGAAGAGCCCGATCATCCGATGCTGCAGCAGGTTGGCGAAATCGACGAAGGTCGTGTCATGCGTCGCCCCCGCCTCGTGGTCGGAGAACCAGCGCTGCGACAGCCGGTCGAAGACCCAGCGGGTGAGATGCAGCGGCATCGGCCCCTCTGGCCCGAGCAGCCCGAAATTCACCACCCGCACCTCGGCCGGCGCGGCGTCGCTGGCCGGTCGCCAATGCGCGATGTCCTGGGTGGCGAAGGCGAGCCGCACGGTCTGGCCGAGGCGCGCGGGCTCGGCGTCCGGCCGGCCACCGGCGGCGAAGCGCCCGCCGGCCCGCTCCAGCCGCCGCATCAGCTCGAAGAAATCCATCGCCTCGGCGGGCAATGACAAGGCCGGTGGCGCGGGCGCGGGGGGCGTCGCGTCTAGATCAGGCCGCGGCGGCCGGGCGTCATCGGCCATGGCACCTCCTCCTGGCTCTGGATCAGCCGCGCGCGGGTGCGGACGAAGGCGTTGATCGCGGCGTAGCGGGCGAAGAGCCGCGCGAGCAGGCCCGAAAGGAGAAGCCCGCTATGTCCACTCAGCAGCGACTGGTCGATATCGAGCGTGACCTCCACCCCGCGGCCGAAGCACATCGGGCCGGAAAACGGCAACCGCTCGATCACGGGGCGCGCGCCGACCCGGGTGATGGAGCGGGCATGGCGGGCAAGGCCCGGGTCGCCCCGGTCGGCATAGAGTTCGAGCAAGGCGCGCAGCGGCGTCGCGGCCTCGCCGGCTTCCGCGAGGCTGAGAAAGTTCAGCGACAGTTGCGCGACCAGCCGCCAGGCCAGGTCGTCGGCGCGCGACTCGCCGGCCGGCCCGCTCGGCAGCGTGGCGGCGATCGCGCGCCGGGGCGGACGCAAGGCGCCAAGCAGGCGCACCTGCTCGACCGGATCACCGCTCTCGGGCGTCAGGCTGGGCGAATCGTCGAGGATCGGCAGGTCGCGGTTGGTGCAGAGCGCGCGGATGTCGAGCCGCTTGATCGGCCGGGCGCGACCGTCGCCCGCGGGACGCGAGATCGCGAGGAACACATCGTCCCCGGCGTAGGATGTCCGGGTCTGGCCCTGCCGCCGCTCATCCTCCGCCGGGCGGCGCGGCCTGCGCTCGGTCGAGAAGACCCAGCCACCGCCCCTTGTCTGGCCGAGGCTGAACAGCTCCGGTACCAGGGCCTCGGGGCCTTCGGCGTCGCTGTCCTCCGCATGAGTGACGCGCAGGATCTCGAAGTCGCGCGGTCGGGCGCGGTCGGCATGCACCACCTGCCGCGCGCGGCGGCCGTCGAGCTCCAGCGTGCCGCATTCCCGCTCGAAGAGATTCACGATCGGCGTCGCATGGAGCAGCAGGTCGGCGGGACGCAGGCCGGCGAGTTCGGGCGTGGCGCGGCGGAACAGGATCAGGATCTCCAGCCGCCCGGCCGAGGCGCGGACGATGGGCGCGAGGCCGTCCAGCCGGGCGAAATGGAACCGCTCGGGAGCGACGAAATATTCGCGCAGGAGCCGATATCCCTCGAAGCTCGGGCGGGAGCGTGGCAGCAGCGCCTCGTCGTCGCGGATGCCGATCATCTCCGGCCGGGGCAGGGCGGAGACAGGGTTCGCGCGGCCCTCCGCCCGGGCGCCGACGGCGGCGCAGGCGCCGAAGAGCGCATCGAACAGCGCCGGCGCGCGGGCGCGGTCGGCGAAATGCAGATCGAGCCGGTCGAGCGACAGCTCGGCCAGCGTGCCCTTGCCGAGCCGCCCGAGCGTGAGGCGCAGACCCGAGACACCACCCGCGCCGCCGATCGCCCCGATCCCGGCGGCGGCGAGCGCGCCCCGGTCCTGCAGGTAGTCGACGCCGGTGATCTCGATCGGCCACAGCGTGACATCCTGCGCCGTCGTGTAGGTGCAGCGGGTGGAAAGCCCGGGCCGCAGGCTCGAGACGAGTCGCGTGCCGCGGCGGACCACGTGCCCGCCGAGCATGGTCAGCACCTGCTGTCCCGGCTTCAGCGCGACGATGCCGGTCGCGGGCGCCGGTGCGATCAGGTCGGGATAGAGCGCCTCGATCACGTCGCGGGCGAACCGCGCCCCCTCGGCATCGACCTTCAGCCGGGTGCGCGCCGCGAGGAAGGCGACGCCTTCCAGCAGCCGCTCGACGTAAGGATCGGGGCAGGGAACCGTGTCGAGCGACAGGTTGCGGGCGACGGCGGGATGCATGTCGGCGAATTCGGCCGCCAGTGCCCGGATATGGCCAAGCTCGTCTTCGTAATAGTCGAGAAAGACCCGGTCCAAGCTCAGGCCCCCCGCGTTTCGGTCCGCGCCCGTCCGTTGTCGAGGTCGATCATGGTGCGCAGCCGCAACCGCTCCGGCGCGGGCGCCATGATCAGGAGCGCGTCGATCTCGATGCGGAGCCCGGCCGCCTTGTCCGCCGTGGTGACGGTGACCTTTGTCGCCCCGGGCTTCAGCCGCGGCTCGAAGGTGGCGAGGATGCCGAGAATCTCGCGCGCCAGCGCCTCGCGGTCGAAGTCGCGGCTGGAGCGGCCGGCGAAGGCCGGGACGCCGTAGTTCACCACGCTGCGCCGCGCCTCCGGGAAGTCGGCGAGCGAAGGCGGATCGTCGGGCAGGGCGGCGGCCTCGGCGTCGGTAAGGAGCGGCGTCGCCTCGAAGCGTTCGGTATTGAACAGCGCCTCGATGTCGCGGCGCACCGCCTCGCGCAGCACGTCGGGCGAGACAACGATGCCACGCTCCTCCAGTTCGGCCCGGCGCCGCTCCTGATGGAGGACACGGCGCAGGCTCTTGCGCTGCTCCGCCGTCAGGGTCGCGTCGGCGTCGATGGCGCGGGCGCCGGCGTCGAGCAGCGCGGTCAGCCGCTCGGCGCCGATCTCGGCTTCCAGCAGGCGGCGGAGCCAGCCGATTTCGGAGCCGAGCCCGGGCAGATCGTTGACGAGCCGGTCCCAGAGCGAGGGCTGGACCGACTCGCGCGTCGCCCGCGCTGGCGCCTCCGGCTGTTTCACGCGCCCGCCTCTCTCACTTGGCCACGCGGACGTTCATCTCGACCTCGTGGTCCGTGTCGTAGGCGAACTTGATGGCGTGATAGGCAAATCCCACCCGTTCCTCCAGAAGATCGGGTTCCTCCTCGGCCTGGGTCACTTCGTATTTCATCACCGAGGCATCGGTCAGGGTGACGACGAGATAGTCCGAAGTTTCGCCGTCGATGGTGCGGCGAGCGGAAAAGACCACCTCGTCGAGCGGGGTATTGTCGAACAGCGCCTTCTTCAGATAGGGCGACGACATGTCATAGTACTTTGTAAAGATTATCATATCCAGATTGACCCTGCCGCGCCGCGACAGGCTGTTCGGGTCATAGGGCGCGTCCATGGCGAATCTGAAACCATGGACCTCGATCTCCTCCTCATGCCCGTCCCGTTCGCTCGGTCCCGGTATGTCGGGGACCTTCAGGAATCCGTCGATCTTGGTGATTGTCGTTCCGTCGGCTCTCGGCATGCGTGTCTCCCCCTTGGATCTGGGTCAGGATCGGGACTTCATGATCAGGATTTCACGGACGGCAGCTCGGAGACCAGCCGCAGCGAGGCGTTGATCCCTTCGAGCTGATAGTGCGGTCGCAGGTAGAAGCGGGCGGCGTAGTAACCCGGCCGTCCCTCGACGCTGTCGACCTGGACCTCGGCGGCGGCGAGCGGACGCCGGGCGCGGGCCTTGTCGTCGGCGAAGGCCGGATTGGCCAGCACGTAGCGGTTGATCCATTCGGTCAGCCAGGTCTGCATGTCGGCGCGCTCCTTGAAGGTGCCGACCTTGTCGCGGGCGATCGCCTTGAGATAATGGGCGAAGCGCGACACCGGGAACAGATAGGGCAGGTTGGCGCTCAGCCGCTCGTTGGCCTGCGCGTCGGGATCGACCAGCCGTCCAGCCCGCGCCTCGTCGTCCTGCAGCGAATGCGCGCCGATGAAGGCGGCGAGGTCGGTGTTCTTGCGGTGCAGGATCGGCATCAGCCCGAGCTTGGCCAGTTCCGCCTCGCGCCGGTCGTCGATCGCCACCTCGGTGGGGCATTTCATCGCCACCGAGCCGTCGTCGGTCGGGAAGGTATGCACCGGCAGGTTGATCACCGTGCCGCCCGATTCCACGCCCCGGATCTGCGTGCCCCAGCCATAGAGCTTGTGGCTGCGGTTGATGTTCACCCCCATCGGAAAGGCGGCGTTCATCCAGACGTATTTGTCGTGATCCTGGTTCACCTCCTCCTCGAAGGCGAAGCCCTTCACCGGCACCGTCTCCGCGCCATAGGGCAGGCGCGCCAGAACCCGCGGCATGGTGAGGCCGATATAGCGCGCATCCTCGCTCTCGCGCAGCGATTGCCAGGAGGCATAGGCGGGCGAGGAGACGATCTGCTGCAGATCCTGCGGGTTCGGCAGTTCCTGCCAGCTGTCCATGCGGAACAGGTTGGGCGAGGCGGCCGCGACGAACGGGGTGTGCGCCGAGGCGCAGATGCCCGACAGATTGCGCAGCAGGCCGACGTCCTTCGGATGGTTGGAGAACTCGTAGCCGCCCACCAGACAACCGAAGGGTTCGCCGCCGAACATCGAATATTCGTCGGTATAGACCTTGCGGAACACCGGGCTCTGGTCCCACATCTGGCCCTCGTAATCCTCGAGGGTATCGGCCAGCTGCTCCTTGGAGATATTGAGCACGCGGATCTTCAGCTTCTGATCGGTCTCGGTATTGTTGATGAGATAGTATAGGCCCCGCCAGGTGCCCTCCATCTCCCGCAGCTCGGGGGCGTGCAGGATCTCGTTCACCTGCTCGGACAGCATGCCGTCGATGCCGGCGATCAGGGATTTGATCGACTTGATGGCATTCGAGGAGATGGTCGTCGTCTCGGACCTCGCCCGCGCGGCGAGGGCGAGGTTGCGCACGAGGCCGCGCAGCTTGTCGCTGTCGTCCTTCTTGACGCGAAAATCCTTTTCCAGAAGTTCGCTGAACTCGCCGAGATCGACGGCCTCCGCTTCCGCGACGCCGGCGGCGACGGCCTTTTCCTGTTCGGCCATGGCTCAGCCCTCCGTCTTGTCGCCGAGCGACTGGTCCGCCAACTGCCGCAGCAGCGGCTCGTTGTTCAGGAGCTGGGCGATGCGCTTCTCCGCGTCGATCCGCCCGTCCATATAGCCGAGCAATTCCTCGAGTTGGCGGCGCATCCGCAGGATCTCGGCCAGTTGAGGGACTTGCATCGCGATCTTGTCGGGCGCGAAATCGCCCATCGAGTTGAAGGTGAGGTCGATGGCCATCTCCTCGTCCTTCTCCTCGCCCTCGGGTTGCGGCAGGGTGTTCTTCACCCGCGCCTTCACCCGTGGCCCCAGCGCCTCCATGAACTTGTTGAAGCGTCCGGCGTCGGTCTCGACGAAGGCGCGGTCCGGCACCGGCTTCATCGCCTCCGGCGTCTGCGATGCGCCGGAGAGATCGGCCATCACGCCCATGACAAAGGGCAGCTCGATGGTGGTCGGACTGCCGTAGTGCTCGACGTCATAGGCGATCTGCACGCGGGGCGCGCGGTTGCGTTCAATGACCTTGGCCTTGCTCTCACTCATGCTTATTCACCTTTTGTCCGTTGTTTGCCCGCGTCGGGAACGCCGGCGAGAAGGCGGAATTCCTTGAGCCCCGAGGGGGCGAGGTCTTCCATGAGTTGCAGGAAATCCATCGGCACCATGCGCCGGACGCGGCGGACGAGATGCGGGATCGGGCTCGAAGGCTCGGTCCGGTCGTAGAAGGCGATGACGAGATCGAGGCATTTCACCACCTCGTCGCGCGTGGCGATCCGGTCCGGCAACCCGCCCGAAAACACCTGGGCCACGGCCGCCATCGCGACCGGCGCGGCCCCTTCGGCCGGTGCCGGCGTCGGTTCCGCCGTCGATGCGGGCGCCGATGCCGGCGCGGCGCGTTCCAGCGAGCCGGCGACGCCCGCGAGGAACCCTGTGAGATCCGCCAGCACCGGCGCCGTCTCGCCGAGGCTCGCCTTGAGCGCGACCTCGACGGCGGCGACCGCCTCGGCGGCGGCGCGCGCCTCGGCCAGCATGCGCGCGAGGCCGTCGGGATCAAGCTCGGCCTGTGCCTTGCAACCCCGGCCGACCCGGCTCAGCAGGTCGTCATGGGCCGCGGCGAGCGCCGCCTTGTCGGCCTCGGTCGCCATCCGCGGCGCCTTGGCCAGCACGGCCTGGACGCTGAGCACGCCGCGTTCGAGATCGCGGCCGCTGACCCGGCCGACGCCGCGCGGCGCCATCATCTCCATCGCCCGCAGATCGCCGAGCAGCCCGTCGGGATCGCCCTGCATCTGGGCGAGCGCGTTGATCCGCCGCCGCGCCGCGTCGCGCGGCGGCCCATCGCGCAGTTCCGGATGCAGGCCGTCCCAATGTTCGGACAAGGTGCGGGCGATCAGGGTCAGCCCGTCGCCGAGCCCGGCGAGCCCCCGCTCGTTGGCGAGCGCGCGGGTGACGATGACGAGCAGCCGCAGGTCGCGGCCGCGCGGCCGCAGCGCCTCGGCCTGGCGCAGCACCTCGGCCCAGTCGACCGGTACGTTGGTCTCGGCGATCGGGTTGTTGCGCTCGTCCCGCACCACCTCGACGCGCGGCTGGGTCAGCCGTTCGATCTCGTGAAATCGCGGGTCGTCGCGCAGGCTCTCGCCGGAAGGGTTCTCGCCATCCAGCGGTCGCAACCAGGGATCGAAGTCAAACAACGAATCACCCCGATTCGGGAGGTTTCAAAAGATTCCTTTAGAACGCTTAATCGTACCACATTTCAGGCAAGACGCTGGAAAAAATAGCGCTATTGCCGCGTATCTATCAGCCGGCTCGTCACCGACAGCACCTTGACGTCACCCTTGGCGATGACCTCTCGCAGCCCTTGTGCGAAGGATTCTACCGATTCCGTCGTCGGGCGCATGACCGCGAAGAGCGGCGCGTCGGTATGCATGGCGATGACGAGGCTCTTGCCGAAAGTGTCGTCCACGGTAAAGGCGAGCTTGCCCGGATCGGCCGCCGCCTCCGCGCTCGAATAGGCGACCCGGATGTCGCGCACTCCGCCGTCGAGCGTGCCAATCGCGGCGAGCGCGTTGTCCGGCCGGCCGATGTTCGGCAGGATGTTGAAGAGGTTTCCGGTCACGTCCGCGATGCCGACCCAGAGATAGCCGCTGTCGAGCGTACCGGGAGCCAGCACGTCGATCACCGGATTGTCGCCCACGGCGTAGACCCCCGACATGTTCGGCGCGACGGCCGCCTCGCTGGCCGAGCCGGTGCCGAAGACGATCGAGATCGGCCCGGCCGCCACCTCCGGCAGCAGCGCCTGCACCGCGCAGAGCTGGGGGTTCAGCACCGTGAGATCGACCCGCGCCACCCGGTCGCCGACGCGGGCGTCGAGTGCCGCGCGGATCGCGGCGGCGTCGGCCTGCGTCGCCACGGCGCCGGCGATGCCGACGGTGCCTTCCAG
This sequence comes from uncultured Amaricoccus sp., assembly GCF_937891315.1. Taxonomy (GTDB): domain Bacteria; phylum Pseudomonadota; class Alphaproteobacteria; order Rhodobacterales; family Rhodobacteraceae; genus Amaricoccus. The sequence continues at coordinate 54,840 of NZ_CALAGI010000105.1, forward strand.
CGGATAGTCCTCGCCAGGTGGCGGGGTCTGCGCCAGCGGACCGCAGGTCGCGAGCGGGGCGAGCAGGGTGGCGACGTCGCGGGGGTCGAGATGGCGGGGGCCGGTGCCGATCCGGGCGCGGCCGTCGAATCCGCCTTCCCGCGCCGCGATTGCGAAACGCCCGGCGGCGGCGTCGTGCGCCGCGCGGTCGGGGGCGAGCCCGGTCAGCGTCGCCTCGCCGCCACTGATATCGAGCCGCCATTCGTCGAGCCCCGCGGCGCTGTCGAGCAGGGCGACCACCGCGGCGGCCCAGGTCGGCGTCGGCGCGCCGCGGGCGATCCGCAGCGAGTCGGCCGGAACCGCCGCCGCCGCCGCGGCGGCGAAGGCCGATGTGATCGCCTCGCGCCCGGCCGCGTCCGGCGCATAACCCGCCAGCAGCGCGGCGCCGGTCGCCTCGACCGAGGCGCTGAGCGTGAAGGGGGCGACTTCCGGCTCCGCCGGGCGAAACAATCGGTCGAAGGCGCCGAATCCCCAGGCCCCGGCCAGCGCGACGATGATCGCGGTGACGACCGCGAGCCAGCGCCGGGAGCGGCGCGGCGCCGGCTTCGCGCTCAGCGGCTTCAGCGCCCGCTGGATCTCGGTGGCGACGGCGGCGGCGCTCGGCGGCCGGCGCGCCGGGTCGGGCTGGGTCAGGTCGGCGATGAGCGCGCGCAAGGGTTCGGGCACGCCGGCGAGATCCAGTGGCTGGGCCTTGCGCCGCATCACCTCGCCCGGGCTGCCGCCCATGTCGGGCACACGGCCGCGAAAGCTGGCGAGCAGCGATGCGCCGAGCGCGTAGAGATCCGAGCGCGGCTCGGCCCGCCCGTCCAACTGTTCGGGGGCCGCGTATTCGTACTTGCCGGCGAAATCATTGCCGACGATGGTCCTCGCGCCTTCCCGGCTGTCCTTGGCGATGCCGAAGTCGATGATCACCGCGCGGTCCGGCTCGCCCCCGCGCAGGATGATATTGTCAGGCGACAGGTCGCGGTGGACGATGCCGCGGGCGTGGGTCGCCTTCAGTCCCTCGGCGACCCGCAGGCCGACGACCATGAGATCGCGCGGCGGCACGCCCCCCCGCGCCAGCAGATCGCTGAGCGGCACGCCGTCGACATAGTCCATGACAAGATAGACCGGTCCCTCCGCCACGCGACCGCAGTCGGTATAGCGCACCACCGCGTCGTCGGTGATCTCCCGGATCTCCTCCTCGCGCTTCATCAACTCGACATAGTCGGCATTGCCGGAGAAGGCGCGGCTCAGCGCCTTGATCGCCACCACGCGCCCGGTGATCTGGTTGCGGGCGCGATAGACCTCGCCGGTGCCGCCGCGACCGAGCACGCCTTCGATCTCATAGGTATTGTTGAGCACCTGCCCCTTGCGGAAGATGTCACCGGGCAGCGGGTCGATCATCGACGCCTCCGAAGCCTGCGCGCCGCGATTGTATTGTCGCGGTTTTGTGGCATTCTATCAGGCAAGGCGGCGTATGCGCGGAAATTTATCCGCTCCCCCGAAAGGCCAGCCCATGCAGCGTGCGACTTCCCAGGGTTTCAAGCGCAAGGAACTCGTCGGCAAGCTGAATCCCACTTGCCTCAGGGCCTTCAAGGCGGCGGCGGACGCGGCGAAGCTGCGCGGCAATCCTTACGTCGAGCTGGCGCACTGGGTCGAGCAACTGGCCTTGTCCACGCGCTCGGACTTCCAGCTGATCCTCGGCGAGGCGGGCGTCGACGCGGGCCGGCTCGCGGCGGACATGACCCGGGCGATCGACAAGCTGCCGCATGGCGCGGGCTCGATCGAGGAGTTTTCCGACCATATCTTCCACGCGATCCAGGAAGCCTGGAACTACGGCGCGTTGCAGTTCGGCGACGAGGAGGTGCGCTCGGCCTATGTGCTGCTCGCAGCGCTGAAGACGCCGGTGCTCGACGGACTGCTCGGCAAGATCAGCCCGGAATTCGACAGGATCGACGCCGACGCGGTCGCCGCCCGGCTCGGGGATGTGGTGGAGACCTCGCTTGAGGCCGCCGCGCCCGCCATTCCGGCCGCCGATGCCGCGCCACGCAAGCCGCCAGGCGGTGAGTCGGCGCTGTCGAAATATGCCACCGATCTCACCGCCCGGGCGCGCGGTGGCAAGATCGACCCGGTGATCGGCCGCGACCCGGAAATCCGCCAGATCATCGACGTGCTGATGCGGCGGCGGCAGAACAACCCGATCCTGACCGGCGAGGCCGGGGTCGGCAAGACGGCGGTGGTCGAGGGTTTCGCGCTGCGCATCGCCTCGGGCGACGTGCCGCCGATGCTGCGCGACGTGGCGCTGATGATGCTCGACATCGGCCTGATGCAGGCGGGCGCCAGCGTGAAGGGTGAGTTCGAGAAGCGGCTGAAAGCGGTGATCGACGAGACGCAGGCGAGCGAGACGCCGGTGATCCTGTTCATCGACGAGGCGCATACGCTGATCGGCGCGGGCGGCGCGGCGGGGACGGGCGACGCCGCGAACCTCCTGAAGCCGGCCCTGGCGCGGGGCGAGTTGCGCACCATCGCCGCGACGACCTGGGCCGAATACAAGGAGCATATCGAGAAGGACCCGGCCCTGACCCGCCGCTTCCAGGTGGTGAAGGTCGAGGAACCAGAGGAGGCCGCCGCCGTCCAGATGTTGCGCGGCGTGGCGGGCGTGCTGGAGAAGCACCATGAGGTGCAGATCCTCGACGAGGCGATCGCGGCGGCCGTCGGCCTCTCGCACCGCTATATTCCGGCCCGGCAACTGCCCGACAAGGCGGTCAGTCTGCTCGACACCGCCTGCGCGCGGGTCGCGGTGTCGCAGCATGCCACCCCGGCGGAGATCGAGGATCTGCGCCGCCGGCGGCAGGTGCTGGAGGTCGAGCAGGGGATCATCGCCCGCGAGGCGGCGATCGGCATCGAGGTCACCGAGCGCGCGGCGCGGGTCGAGCGCGGCCTCGCCGAAGGCCAGGCCGCGCTCGAGGCGGCGGAAGCCCGATGGGCGGCGGAGCGCGATCTGGTGACGCGGATCCTCGCGCTGCGCGCCCGTCTGCGCGGCGAGGGTGTCGCGCTCGACACGGCGGCGGAGCCGGCGATGGCCGGGGCCGAAGCGCCGCCACCGCCGCCCGCCGCTCCGGTGGTCGATCGCGCGGCGGATCTGGAGGATCTGCGCCGGTTGATGGCGGAGTTGGCCGCGGCGCAGGGCGAGACGCCGCTGATCCTGCCGTCGGTCGATCGCAACGCGGTGGCGGCGGTGGTCCAGGACTGGACCGGTGTGCCGATGGGCCGGATGCTGGCGAGCCAGACCGAGAAGGCGCTCGCCCTCGCCGCGCTGCTCGCCGAGCGCGTTGTCGGCCAGGACCACGCCATGGAAATGATCGCCAAGCGCGTGCAGACCAGTCGCGCCGGTCTCGACGCGCCGGAAAAGCCGATCGGCGTCTTCCTGCTCTGCGGTCCGTCCGGTGTCGGCAAGACCGAGACCGCGCTGGCGCTGGCCGAGATGCTTTATGGCGGCGAGCAGAATCTGATCTCGATCAACATGTCGGAATTCCAGGAGGCACATACGGTCTCGACACTGAAGGGCGCGCCGCCGGGATACGTCGGCTACGGCAAGGGCGGCATCCTGACCGAGGCGGTGCGGCGCCGGCCCTATTCGGTGATCCTGCTCGACGAGGTCGAGAAGGCGCATCCGGACGTGCACGAGATCTTCTTCCAGGTGTTTGACAAGGGGATGATGGACGACAGCGAGGGCCGGCGGATCGATTTCAAGAACTGCCTGATCCTGCTCACGTCCAATGTCGGATCCGAGGAGATCATGCGACTGACCGATGGCGGCCGACGCCGGTCGGAGATCGCCGACCTCGACAAGGCGCTGCGTCCGCCGTTGCTCGGCGTCTTTCCGGCCGCCCTGCTCGGGCGGCTCGTCACCATTCCCTATTATCCGCTGTCGGACGCGATGATCGGCGCGATCGCCAGCCACCAGTTCCGCAAGATCGCCGCCCGGCTCGACGAGACCCATGGCGCCGAGCTCGTGATCGGCGACGGTGTGCTCGACACGATCAAGGCCCGCTGCACCGAGATCGAATCCGGCGGTCGCATGATCGACGCGATCCTGACCAACACGCTGCTGCCCGAACTCAGCCGGGGCGTGCTCAACCGCGTGCTGGAAGGCGCGCCGATCCGCCGGGTCACCGTATCGGCGACCCCGGAGGGCTTCGCCTACCACTTCGCCTGAGCCTTCAGCTCAGCGCCTGGAACTCCACCCGGCGGTTGATGGCGGCGCCGGGATCCTTGTCGTCGTAGGGGAATTGCTCACCAACCCCGATCGCCTCGAGCCGGCCGGCGGCGATGCCGCAGTCGTTGACGAAGAACCGCTCCACCTCCTCGGCGCGCAGGATCGACAGCTTCTGATTGTAGTCGGCGGCGCCCGAGGCATCGGTATGGCCGATGATGCGGAACCGCTGGATGTCGGCGTCCTTCAGCACCGCGCAGACCTGCCGCAGCCGCGGCTTCTGGTCCGGGCTCAGGGCGGCGGAATCGAAGGCGAACTTCACCTGATAGTTCACCTGCTCGGACCTCGGCAGCGTCCAGTGCTGCGTGGTCGGCGCCTCGGTCGCCCCCTCCGCCGCCCCGAGCTGGAGCGTCGCGGCCGGCACCGTCGAGCCCGGGCTCGCCGCCGTCACCGCCGGCGCCGGCTCGATGACCACGGGCGCCTCCTGCCCGGCGGGCGCGACATTGGTCAGCACCAGACCGCGCGACGCGCCGAGATCCTGCGAGGTCCGCGCCGCGCCGATATCCTTGATCTGGCTCTCGAACAGGGCCTTCAGCTGGGCGTCGGTCAGCTCCTGCGCCGGCGCGGCCGCCGGAGCGAGGGCCAGCGCGACGAGAGTGAGAAGGGGAAGCTTCATGCGCCATCCTCCCGGCAAAGAGGTTTCGCCGTTCGGCGGAATAATATACCCTGACGCGCAGTTGTTCCAGCGCGTGAAACTCGCGCCGCCCGTCGGGGTTCCGTGGATCATGACCCGCTTGCCTATCCGGAGCGCCGCGTGACGGGGCCCGTGACGCGCGTGCCGCCACCGCGTCCGGCGGCGCTGGTCGAGGGCGCCGGCCTGACCCATGCCGGGCGGGTCCGCGACGCCAACGAGGATGCGATCCTGACCGATCCGTCCGGCGCGCTCTGGGCGGTCGCCGATGGCATGGGCGGCTATGGTCACGGCGAGATCGCGGCCGATATCGTGATCGATACCCTGTCGCGGCTGCCGCACGGCGCGCCGCCGGCGCTGCTTGTCACCGCGCTCGAGGCGGCCAACGCCGAGGTGCGCCGCCGCGCCGCCGATGGGCTCGGCCGGATGGGCGCCACCGTCGTCGCGGCGATGGTCGCGGCCGAGGCCGCCACCATCGCCTGGGTCGGCGACAGCCGGGCCTATCGGCTGAGCGGGGGGCGACTGGGGCGCCTTACCCATGATCATTCGGTCGTGCAGGAGTTGATCGATCGCGGCCAACTCGACCCGGCGGCGGCCGAAGCGGACCCCCGATCCCATATCGTCACCCGGGCGATCGGCGCGGACGAGCGGCTCGAAGTGGCACTGACCGCCACACCGCTGACGCCGGGCGACGCGCTGCTGCTCTGTTCCGACGGCCTCAGCAAATGCGTTCCGGAGGCGGAGATCGCGACGATCCTCGGAGCCATTTCCGGGGCGGAGGCGGCACCGGCGGAGATTTGCGCCGCGCTGGTCGAGGCGGCGTTGCACCGCGGGGCGCCGGACAATGTGTCGGTGATCGTCGTGCGCGCGAGCGGGGCCGGACGGCGGTGAAAGGGTCGAACGTCGTCGCAGCCGCCGTGGTCGGCGCTTGCCTCGTGCTCGCGGCGGCGACCTTCGCGCTGGTCTCGCAGATGCTCGGCGGCGCCGATCAGGCCGGCGGCGCGGCGGTTCAGGCGCGGATCCAGCGCCAGCTCGACGACCAGGCGCGCGACATCCGGGCGCTCGACCAGCGGGTGCGCGAACTCGCCGCCGCGCGGGACGCCGCGCCACCGCCGGCGGTGGCGCCGGTGGACGCTCCCGCCATCGCCTCGGTCGCGGTCGACGAGGGCGGCGTCGACCAGTTCGGCGGCGCCGCGCCACCGCCGGAAACGGAAGGGCTGATCGATCAGATGCGGCTCGCCGCCGACCGGTTCAACCAGGGGATCGAGCGGCCGCGGCCGCAGGTCCTGCTGGAGCTGCTCGGCAATCCGCGCGAGAGCTACGGTCAGGACTGCCAGCCGGTGACCAACCCCCGGATGCTGGCCGCGCTCGAGACGCGCGATATCGCCAGCTTCAAGCTCACCATGATGCGGCCGGCGCTCGATTCGCTTCAGGGGGTGATCGAGCGGCTGCGCAAGGAGGAGCCGGACATCTACGCCGCGATCGGCACCGCCGGCGCGCTCTGCGCGCGCTATGTGCGTGGTTCGCGCGGGTCGATCTCGTCGCATGCCTGGGGCCTCGCGGTCGATCTGACGCTGAAACAGAATCTCGATGCGATGGGCGACGGCAGCACGCAATTCGGGCTGGTGGTGCTGGCCGAATTCTTCAACGACGCCGGCTGGTACTGGGGCGCCGGCTATGGGCGCGAGGATTCGATGCATTTCGAGGTCGGCGAGGCCCTGCTGCGCCAGTGGATCGCCGAAGGCAAGCTGTGACCCCGGTTCCGACCGATCGCGCGGCACGGCTGGTGGCGAGACCATGAGCCCCGACCCCGGCGGACCGAAGACCGTGGTTCGGCCGGTGTCCGCGGGGCCGGGATCGGGCGCGGGGGGCGATGTCTTCGCGGCGCTGGCCCGGCCGGTGATCGCGTTCGCGCGCGACATCGAACGGGCGCCGCGACCCGACGCCGCGGCGCTCGCAGCCGAGGCGCGGCCGCTGCTCGGACGGTTCGAGCAGGAGGGTCGCCGCGCGGGGCTCGCGCCCGAGGCCATCCTCGACGCCCGCGACGCGCTGATCGCACTGATCGACGCGCGCGCCCGCGCCAATCCCGCCCTGCCAATCCGCGCCTGGACCAGCGCTTTCGCGGCCGCCGTGCCGTTGGGGCCCGGGACCACGCCCGAGGAACTCCGCCGCCGCGCCGAGGCCGCCGCGCGGGCGGGACGGGCGCGCCGCGACCTCGCACGGTTCCTGCGCCACTGCCTCGAGGCGGTCGAGGCGGCGCGGCCGGCGGCGCCCGCGCGGCGCGCGACCGGCGCCTGGGGCTGGCTGCTGCTCGCCTTCGCGCTTGGGATCGCCGGCTGGGCCGGCTGGGTCGAATGGCGCTATCGAACCGGGTTGCTGGCGCGACTGCCGGATGTCGAGGCGCTGGTCGCGGCCTCGGCGGAGGCGCCGACGGCGCGGCGGGCCGCGGCCCTCGACACCATCGCGTCCGCGGTCGCCGGGATCGAGACCGCCGCGCCCGACTCCCCGGCCGGCCTCCTCCACCGGCTGCCTTTCGCGGATCCCGGGGCGGCGGCGCGGCGGGAGTATGAGAGAGCCGCCGATGCCCTGCTGCCCGGGCCGCTCTGGGAGGGGCTCGGCGCCGCGATCGCCACCGAAGGCGACCCCGACGCGCTCTATGACACGCTGCGCGCCCGCGCGATCCTCGAAGGCCGCTCGCCGTGGCAGCCCCGGTTTCTCGCCGGCTGGGCGCAGGAGCGGGAGGCGGCGATCCCGGTGCTCTCCGGCCTCGCGCGCCACGTTCCGGCGCTCACCGGTCCCGCCGCGCCGACCGCGCCGGAGGATCCGGAGCTTCTGGCCCAGGCGCGCGCCTTCGCGGCGGAGGGGAGGCCGGCGGGGCGGGCCTTCCTCGAACTGCGCCGCTCGGACGCGGCGGCGGCCGTCCCGGACTGGCGGTTGCCGGAGGCGGTACCGGGTCTCGCGCCAGTGCTGATCCGCCGCTCCGGCCGACCGCTGGGGGAAGGGATCCCCGGCCTCTACACCGCCGGTGGCTGGGCCGCGGCCCGCGACGGCGGCGCGGCGGCCGCCATCGCGCTGGCATCGGGAGAGGGCGCCCGGCTGCTCGACGCGCAGAGCGACGCCGCTCCCCAAGCCGTGCTCGACGCGCTTCAGGCACGTACGCTCGACGAATGGAGCGGCTTTCTCGCCGACCTGCGGGTTCGGCCCTTTGCCGACCAGCCTGGCGCCGTGCTGATCAGCGGCGCGCTGGCGACCCGCGACTCCCCGCTCGCGGCGCTGATCGCCGAGGTCTGGCGCCAGACCGGCGGCGAGGATCGCGGCCGGACGCATGCCCAGCAGTTGCGCGTGGCCGCCGAATTCGGCCCGGCGATCCAGTTCGTCGAGCAGGGGCGCATGACCGAGGTGTCGCGCCTTTTCGCCGGGCTGAACGTCGCGCTCGCCGCGCTGGGGGAAGACGCTGATCTCGGCGAACAACGGCTGATGAGCGTGCAGTCGCAGGCGGCCTCGATCGCCACGCTGCGCCTCGCGCCGACGCTGGTCGGGCAGATCATCGAGGACGTGCTGGCCCAGACGGCGGCGGCCAACCCTTCGCTCGGGCGCCGCCCCGAGCCGCTGATCTGGCGAAGCTCGATCGGCCCCGCCTGCGCGGCGGCGGTCACCGGGCGCTATCCCTTCGCCGAGGGGCCGGACGCCGACCCGGCCGAGCTGGCGGGGGTTTTCGGGCGCCAGGGCCTCGTCACAGCCTTCTTTCGCGACCGGCTGGCGCCGCTGATGGACACGAGCGAGAGCCCCTGGCGCTGGAAACCCGAGGCGCGGCTCTCCGGATTTTCGCCTGACAGTGCCACGTTCTTCGAACGCGTCGCGGCGGTCGGGCCGGTCTATTTCGGCGACGGCGCCCTTGCCACGGCGCCCTTCACCGTCGAGGCGATCGCCGAACGCGACCGCGCCAGCCTGACCCTGGGCGGCGCCGAAGCCGCGATCGACACCGCCGGCGCGCCCGGCGCGCTCGCCTGGCCCGGCCCGACGCCCGCCGACGGCATGGGGATCGCCTTCGCGGGCGGTGAGCGCGCGGGCAGTCCCGGCGCCTGGGGCATGCTGCGCTTTCTCGACGGTCTGCGCCTGCGCGAGCGGGACGGCGGCCGGCGCTATCTGATCGACGCGCGGCTGACCGAGGCGGCGCACGTCTATTTCCGTGTAACCTTCGAGACCCCGTCGAACCCGGTCTCGGCCCGGCCGCTGTTGCGCGGTCTCGTGTGCCCGCCGGTCCTGTGAGCCTTCCATCTCCCTTCGCACGGCTTGTTAATCATGCCGTGCGAAGGGAAATGGCGTCCGCTGGAGCGACGTGGAAAATCTGGCTAGAGTGCCGCGCATCATGACCCGGCCCCTGCTTGTCGCCCTCGCCATCCTGACGACCTTGCCCGCCGCCGCGGCGCCCGTGCCGCCGCTGGCTCGGCCCGCGCCGATCGTCACCTGCGCCTCCGACGGCGCCGACTGCGTCGCCTCGACCAGCTATCTCGCCGATGTCTGCCGGATCATCGAGGCCGAGGCGCTGGGGAACGCCCTCGATCCAAACTTCTTCGCCCGGCTGGTCTGGCGCGAGAGCCTGTTCGACGCGGGCGCCGTCAGTCCAGCCGGCGCCCAGGGCATCGCGCAATTCATGCCGGAGACCGCGCGCCTGCGCGGCCTCGCGGATCCGTTCAATCCCGTCGAGGCGTTGCGGGCCTCGGCGCGCTATCTCTCGGATCTCAGCGCGCGCTTCGGCAATATCGGCCTCGCCGCCGCGGCCTATAACGGCGGCGAGGCGCGGGCCGAGAAATTCGTCGCATCCGAAGGCGGTCTCGCGCCCGAGACCCGCGCCTATGTCACGGCGATCACCGGCCATTCCGCCGAGGCCTGGCGCGACGCCCCTCCCGCATCGGTCGATCTCGCGCTTGCCAGGGAAGGTGCGTTCCAGGCGACCTGCGTCGCGCATGCGGAGAGACGCCGCTGGCGCGAATATGCCGCCACGCCGCCGCCGCGGCCCTGGGGGGTCATTCTGGCCTCGAACCGCGATCGCGACGGCGCCGAGCGGCAGATGGAGCGGCTGAGCAACCGCTACGCCGCGATCCTGCGCGGCGAGCAGGTGTCCTATACGCACGCGCGGCCGCCCGGCATGCCGCGACGGCTGCATATGGCGCAGATCGGCCGCGACAGTCGCGCCGAGGCGGAGGCCCTGTGTACGCGCCTCCGCGCCGCCGGCGGCGCCTGCATGGTGCTGCGCAACTGACGCTGGCCGGTCCCTCGATACGGGGACTTCAGGCGAGACGGCGCCCCGAACCCCGCGACCATCGCGTTTGACGCTGTCGAGACTGAGCCGGCGTACGCGCCGGGTGTTGGCGGCCTCGTTGGGATCGAGGCCGCCCCGCCATCGGTTCGAGGGGCGGGTCGACGACCTCGGCGCGGCGCTTGATCTCGGCGTTGACCCGTTCGAGCGGATTGGTGGAGTGGAGTTTCGAGCGGTGCCGGGGCGGGAAGGTCACGTACCCCTCCCGGCCGGAACGTCCCTGCTACCGCCCGAGACGGCGGCGGGGCACGTGGAGAACATGAAGGCACTCGCGCCTCTGAAGCAGGCGTCGCTGCGACCATGATCGGCGCGGGCGTCTCGAAAGCCGAAGCCGTCGATATGCTGAAGCAGATCGGGCGCGGCGACCTCAGCAAGTCGCTGGAGCGGACATGGGGGCAGGCGGCACAGGCGGCGGTACGGGCGGCGCCGCGCGAAGATGGAAGGGATGACCGGCGATGAAACCATACGCCCCCAGCTCCTCGCGGCCGCGGCGGCTGCGCCCCGCAGCACGGCTGCGCGGGCGGATATACCGGCTACGCGGGCGGGCATACCGGCGGTATGGCGCAGCAGGCCGCGCGGCAGCAGCAACCGCGGCAGGTCGCGCAACCGCTGCCCGGCGGCTTCGCGGATGCGCGGCAACCGCTACGGCCGACCGGACCGATGCATCCGCTCCTCGAACCCCTGAGGCGCCAGAAGCAGGCCCCATGGCTGCGCGTTCCGCGTATGGTCCTACTGTGGGCGCTACGGGCCGAGAGATATTTGCAAGCCGTTGAAATCGTTTCCTGAAATCGGTCGTCTGGCGGAGAGGAAGGGATTCGAACCCTCGAGACGGTTCCCCGCCTGCACCCTTAGCAGGGGTGTGCCTTCGACCACTCGGCCACCTCTCCGCCGACCCGTATATTGGCCAAAAGCCTAGAGAACAAGGGCTTTTAGCCAGACTTCCCCACCACGGCCCGACGCCATGTTTTCGCTGGCTTTCGGTGTTTTCGGTCGACGACCTCGTCAAGGCGCTCGGCATGGGCGGCGTTTCTCAGGCGGCGGCCTCGAGCGAGGTCGGACGCCGATACGTCTCACCTCGCCGGAGCATCGCCCGGAGCGAGCGCGACGTCTTGCGCACGACGGCGACCGCGGCGACGTCTATCGGGCGCCGGGCCATCAGTGCCTGGAGCCAAGGCCGCGGCTTGACCTTGTGGCGGAACGTGGTGCCCAGCATCGCCCGTGCGCCATGGATCAGGAGCGTTCCGAGAGGCTGTTTGGAAATTCGGCGGCGGAGGGCCGGCGAGGGATTTTTGTGCCACCGGCAGGAGGTCATGAGGGTCAATATCGGGGATATTGGCCCTCGTGACCGACGCACCGGGGCGCGAAAAGACCCGCCGGACCGACCCGTCCGGGTTTTCAAACGGACTCTGAGACACCGGTCGCCGCCATTGCTGATCCGACCGATGTGCTCTCCGCCGCCACTCGCGGAGATGCGTGGCGTCAATCCGAGCCAAGCGGCGAAATGGCGCGCCGATCGGAACTGGGCGCCGTCGCCGATCGCAGCGACCAGCGCCGTCGCCGTCGCCGTCAGCGGCTCTCCGAAGCAGCGGTCGCGCGCCTGCCGGTCCGGCGCGGCCTGACGAATGGCACGAACCCGTGGCTCGCTCGCCAGGCGGGAGGCTCGGACTGGCGCGCCATTTTCCCGCCCTCGCGGGTCGTGTCTCGTTCTGGTTGAGTTCAGCGTCCGGGATAGTGGCTGATTTCCTGGACGGATTCGCGGATCTTCCGATGACTCAGCATCGTCCGTCCGGTCGATCGGAGCAGGCGACGCGGACGCAGCCTCGCAGCCAGCGATGCGCCGCGTCGCCCTCCATGCGCGGATGCCAGAGCAAAGAGATCGTGAACGGCGCCACGTCGAACGGCAGGGCAAAGCAGCGCAGGTCCCTGCGCAAGCCTTCGGTGTGGCGCTCGGGCACGGTCGCTACGAGATCCGTCTCCCGTGCCAGAGCCAGGGCCGTCGAAAAGCCGCTCACCACCGTCGCAACCTTGCGTTCCAGACCGGCCGCGCGCGCGGCTTCGTCAACCTCGCCGCTGCGCAGGCCGCGGCGCAGCACGAGGACATGGCCGAAGCCCGCGTAGTCGGTTCCCGACACCACCCCTTGTCCAAGGGCGTGGCTCGCACGCACCACCCCGACCCAGCGGTCACGAAACAACGGTACGACGCGCAGTTCCGGCGCGGTTCCGCTGTCCACCACTCCGGTTTCCAGATCGACGTCACCCTCACGGAGTGGTTCGCTGTCCTTGTCGGGCTTGGTCTGAAACTGCAACGTCACCCCCGGCGCCTGCCCGGCAACGATGGCCAGCAATCCTGGCCCGAAGGTCTCGGCGAAACCCTCGCTGCCGCGCAGGACAAACCGACGCGACAACCGCCCCAGGTCCAGCGCCTCGGCCGGGCGCAACACCGCTTTCGCCCCTTCCACGAGAGGCCCGACCTGCCCCCGAAGCTCGATCGCGCGCGGCGTGGGCACCAGCCGCCGTCCTGCCCGCACCAGGAGCGGATCGCCAGTCACCTCGCGCAACCGGGCCAGCGCCCGGCTCATCGCCGAGGGGCTGAGCCGCGCGCGGCGCGCGGCGCCGGCCACGCTGCCTTCAGTCAGAAGCACGTCGAGCGTGAGCAGCAGGTTCAGGTCAGGCATTACCGGGGTCTCATGTGGCATGGCGTTTGATGCAACTATTAGATGCCAACGGTGCGCCTTCTGCAATGAACGGTTTCGATCTACCTGTCGCTCCGCACAGCTCATGGAGATCGCAATGTCACCCCGCCAGCGCCTGGATTCCGTCCCGGTTCGTCGACTTTCCGACCGTCCTGGTCATGGCGCCGCCGGCACGGCGCCTGGTCGGCATGGTCAAGGCCCTTTCGGTACAGGCGCGGTGATGTCGGAAATCGTGTTGGGCCAGGCAGAGCGCCATTGGCCCCGCCTCGCGGCCTTGTCGCTGGTGATGTTGCTGCCATCGCTGGGCACCAGCATCGCGAATGTGGCCCTGCCCACTCTGGCCGCGTCCTTCGACGCGACCATGGGCGAGGTGCAATGGGTTGTGATCGCCTATCTTCTGGCGGTGACCAGCCTGATTGTCAGCGCCGGACGTCTGGGCGACATCATCGGGCGTCGGCGACTGCTGCTGACGGGCATCGCCGTTTTCGCCGTCGGAGCGGCCGCGGCGGCCGTCGCGCCCGACCTCCGGGTCTTGATCCTGGCCCGGGGCGTTCAGGGAGCCGGGGCAGCCGTCATGATGTCCCTGACGATCGCCATGGTCGGCGAGCTGGTGCCGAAGGACCGTACCGGCGCCGCCATGGGTCTCTTGGGAACCGTGTCCGCCGTCGGAACGGCGCTCGGCCCGTCGCTTGGGGGTGCGATGATTGCCGCGTTCGGATGGCCTTCGGTCTTCGCCGCGCTTGCGCTCCTGGGCATCGGCGCCTTGCTGATCGGCCGCGCCCTGTTCCCAGCCGATGCGGAGGCCGCGGTACGGACGGCCGGATTCGACAGCATCGGCACGGTATTGCTGGCGCTGTCGCTTCTTGCGTTCACCGTCACGCTGACCATGGGCGCCCAGCTGTCGCCGGTCGGGATTTCCGGTCTGGCCGCGCTGGCGGGCTTCGGGTTCGGGGCCTTCGTCTGGCATCGGGCGCGGACACCGGCACCGCTTGTCCGGCTCGATCTTCTGCGCGACCGGGGGCTGAGCACTGGTCTGGCGTCGCTCGCGCTGGTTTCGGTCATCGTGATGGCGACGCTGGTCGCAGGTCCGTTCTACCTGTCACAGGTCCTGGGCCTGGGGTCATTCGAGACAGGGCTCGTCATGTCGGTCGGGCCCGTCGTGGCCGCGCTGACCGGGGCTCCGGCGGGTCGCCTGGTCGATCGCGCCGGGTCACATCGAGTGATGGTCGCGGGACTCGTCCCGGTGATCGCAGGCTCGGCGCTGCTTGCCGTGCTGCCAGCCGGCTTCGGAGTAGGCGGCTATCTGACCGGCCTCGTTCTCATCACCTCCGGATATGCGCTGTTTCAGGCGGCGAACACGACCTCGATCATGCAGGGGGCAACAAGCGACCGCAGGGGAGTCACTTCGGCCCTGCTGGGTCTGTCCCGAAACCTTGGTCTCATCACGGGAGCATCCGCGATGGGGACGGTCTATGCCCTGGGACCGTTCTTCGCGGACACCCTTGGCCTCCGTTCCGGCGACGCGGCGGGGCTGCGATCCACTTTCGTCGTCGCGACTGTCCTTGCCGGACTTGCCTTGGGCATCAGTCTGTGGCGCCGGCGCCCTGGATGAAGCTTCCGGCAGCCCCGGTCCTGCGGCGGATGATCCTGGAGGCGAGCAGGAGCAGCGACGCGCCCGCGAGGCTGTAGACGCCCATGGCGAGGATCTGGTCCGGATAGCCGACGCCCCGGTCGATGAGATAGCCGGTGAGGCCGGGGCCCGCGGCCGAGGCGAAGACCCCCGCCGCCATGACCAGCGACCGGACCGAGCCGAGGTGCCGCGTACCGTAGATCTCCGGCCAGAGGGCGCCGAAGAGGGTCGAGGCAAAGCCGTAGGACATTCCCTGCAGGAGCATGAACGCCCAGGCGCTCCATCGCCCCTCGAAACTCGCGAGGACGAGACATGCGGCGGCGAGGGGCAGCAGGAAGAAGGGCAGCATCCGGACGGCGGAGAAGCGATCGATCAGCGCGCCGCAGACCAGCGCGCAGACAATGGTGGCGCCCGCCATCAGCGCGAAGGTCGAGGCGAAGAACTCCATCGTCCAGCCGCGCAGCTCGACCAGGTAGATCTGATGGAAGAAGATCGTCGTGCCGATGAAGCTCGGCGCCAGCACCCCGAGAAGCAGCAGGTAGAAGACCGGGTCGCGAACGACCTCCGCCCGCGTCCAGTCCCGCCCGGTGTCGGCGCGGATCGCGGGGTCGTCGGCGCGGGGGGTCCGCTCGACCCGCATCAGGAGGAAGATCGCCGGCAGCGCCACTGCGACGAGCAGCGCGGCCGCGGCTCCCCAGGCGCCGCGCCATCCGATCGCCCCGGCGGTCGCGACGAAAAGCGACGGCACCAGCGCTTCGCCGGCGTTCTGGCCGAGTGCCACGAGGGAGATCGCCCTCCCGCGCTGTGCCGAGAACCAGCGCCCCATCGCGGTCATGGCGGTATGGGTCATCATGCCCTGGCCGAAGAGGCGGAGCAGGTAGATCGCCAGCGTCAGGAGGACGATGTTGCCGGACAGGGCCATCGCCACCGATGCCGCGGCGAGGGCCGGCACGATAACCAGCGTCACGCGACCGACCTTCAGCCAGTCGACGATCTGCCCGAGACGGGTGAGGGTCAGCGCGCTCGCCAGCGTCGCGATCATGTAGAGCAGGCCGAACTGGCCGTGCGACAGGCCGTATTCGGCGCGGATGTCACCGGCCGAGAGCGAGATGAAATAGGTCTGTCCCGCCGCCGAGAAGAGGGTGAGAAGGAAGCCACCGGCGATCCAGCGCGCATTCTCCCGGATGAAGGCGAGGATGGGCATCGGGCGGCGTTCGCTGGCGAGCCCGTCGCGCCGAACTGCATCGAGAAGGGACATTCGTCGCTCGAAACTGCTGCATCCCGCGGGCCAGGACCTGCGATGCGGGTTGTCCCGGGGATAGGCGCCGGGCGGAGCCACCCGGCAGGCCGGGTCCGATGATGCCCGAGCGAGTACCGGGAAGCGCCGGCTCCTGCAAGTCCGGCGCGGGTTGAGCGCGCGCTGTCTTGGGTGGGCTGGCGAACCTGATTGCGCGCCGCCGCCTCGGGCAAAACGGATACCGCGTCGGCGAACGGCTTCCCGCCCCTTGCGACCTGCGTGCGTCACCTCGCAGGGCATCCCGCCTCGCCAGCGCGGGAAGCGCCGCTCCCGTCGCCCGCCCCGCAGGCTCGATCTTCCAGCCGATGCGGATCGGTTCGGAGCACCTTCACCGGGGGAAGGGCGTCCGCGGTCAGGAGCCGGCGATGGTCCTCGGTCAGCGAACGATGGCAGGAGCCCAGCAGGGCGTCGATCGCCGGAATGAGGGGCGCGCCGTCCAGGGTCGCACCCGCGCGCGCGCCAGTATACCGCGCCCCCGTGTTTCCACACAGCCTCGGCCCGAGAACGACGACGAGTGATGATTGCCCGCGGCCAGGTTGGTCGCGATGAGTTCCGGCCGGGTTCAGATTTACCGCGCATGTACGACGACATCGAAGTCGCCGCCGCTGTCGACCGATTCAAACCGGCGCCGCGCGCACTCGGTCCTCCGCTTCGCTTCGGGCGTCGCGTCGTCGGTACCGATCTTCAGGCTTCGCCAGGAATGCCCGTCGACGCACTGGTTCCTGACGCTTGCCGCCGCCCGCGAAAAGATGGAGGCTTGGCGCAGGTTCTGCGACGCGGACCGACCCCGCGGCGCGATCGGCCGCGAGGTCCCGATCGCCTTGACTGAACCAGGCGGCGAGGCCGGCCCGCCGCCATGACGAAGCCCGGACTTTCCGGCCCCCGGGCGGCCCGAGGTTCGGGTTCAGCGCAAGGTCACGTCAGGCCCCGCCGCCGGGATATTCGGGAAGAGACGCGCCGCGAGGAGGTTACACCGATGTTCGATGACTTGCGCCGGGCGATCCTTGCGCGCCGCGCGGCGCTGATCGGGCTGACCCAGGCGCTGATCCGGGTGCCGACGATCAATCCGCCGGGCGAGAACTATCGCGAGGCTTGCGAGGTCGTGGCCCGCCACCTCCAGCCGCTCGGTTTCGAGACGCGGTTCCTGCGCGCGACCGGCACGCCGGGCGACAGCGAGCGCCATCCGCGCTGGAACCTCGTCGCGTGGCGCGAGGGGACCAGACCGGGGCGCTGTGTGCATTTCAACGGGCATATCGACGTCGTCGAGGTCGGTCACGGCTGGACCGTCGATCCCTTCGGCGGCGATCTGATCGAGGGCCGGGTCTATGGCCGCGGCGCCTGCGACATGAAGGGCGGGATCGCGACGGCGGTCATCGCCGTCGAGGCTTTCCTCGAGATCCGCCCGGACTATCCCGGCTCCATCGAGTTTTCCGCCACCGCCGACGAGGAGACCGGCGGCTATGGCGGCGTCGCCTGGCTGGCCGAGCGTGGCGCCTTCGCCGGGGCCGATCACGTCATCATCCCCGAGCCCTTGAACAAGGACCGTGTCTGCCTCGGCCATCGCGGCGTCTGGTGGGCCGAGGTCGAGACCTTCGGCCGCATCGCCCATGGCTCGATGCCGTTCCTCGGCGATTGCGCGGCGCGGCACATGGGCGCGGTGCTCGCCGAGATGGAGGAGACACTGTTCCCGGTCCTCGCCGCGCGGCGCACCGCGATGCCGGTGGTGCCGGCGGCGGCCCGGGCCTCGACGCTCAACATCAATTCCCTGCACGGTGGTCAGGCCGAGCCGGAGCCGGGCTTCACCGGCTGGCCCGCGCCGGTGGTGCCGGATCGCTGCCGCATGGTGATCGACCGGCGCTTCCTGGTCGAGGAGAAGCTCGCCGAGGTGAAGGCCGAGTTCCGCGCCGTGCTCGATCGCGCGACGCGACGCCGGCCCTTCGACTATGCGCTGCGCGACATGCACGAGGTGCTGCCGACCATGGCCGACCCCGAGGCGCCGGTGGTGGTGGCGGTCAGCCGCGCGGTCGAGCGCGCGCTGGGGCGGCCGGCCGAGCATGTCGTGTCGCCGGGCACCTACGACCAGAAGCATATCGACCGGATCGGGCGGTTGCGAAATTGCGTCGCCTACGGGCCGGGCATACTGGACCTTGCCCACCAACCGGACGAATATGTCGCGGTGGACGACATGATCGACGCGGCGCTGGTCATGGGCTTGGCACTCGCCGATCTGCTCGAACCGGAAGCAGGTTAGACGACGAAGCTCAACTGGCCCGAGGTGGCCTCCGGCGGGGAAGGGACAGAAATGGGGCGATCGCTCTGGGGCCTTGGGTTGGTGCTCGCGGCCGGCATGGCGGCCGCGGCGCCGCGCACCGACATCGTGGTGGGAATGCAGCTCGAGCCGCCGCATCTCGATCCGACGGCGGGCGCCGCCGCCGCGATCGACGAGGTGACCTACGCCAATGTATTCGAGGGCCTGACCCGCTTCGGTCCCGAGGGGCAGGTGCTGCCGGGTCTCGCCGAGAGCTGGTCGGTGGCGCCGGACGGGCTCAGCTGGGAATTCACCTTGCGCGAGGGTGTGACCTTTCACGATGGCACGCCCTTCACCGCCGAAGACGTGGTCTTCTCCTTCGAACGCGCCATGGCCGACGAGTCGACCAATGCGCAGAAGGCGCTGTTCGCCGGCATCAATTCGGTGAACGTGATCGAGGACACCGCCGTCGAGATCGGGCTCGACGCGCCCAAGGCGACGCTGCTGTCGAACCTCGCCTGGGGCGACGCGGCCATCGTCTCGCCGGCCAGCGCGGACAGCAACAAGACCCATCCGGTGGGGACCGGGCCGTTCAAGTTCTCGAACTGGATACAGGGCGACCGGATCGAGCTGGTGAAGAACCCCGACTACTGGGGCGAGCCGGCGAAGCTCGACAAGGTGACCTTCAAGTTCATCTCCGATCCGACCGCCGCCTACGCCGCGATGATGGCCGGCGATCTCGACGCCTATCCGGTTTTCCCCGCGCCGGAAAATCTGGCGCAGTTCGCGGCCGATCCGCGGTTCTCGGTGATCGTCGGCACCACCGAGGGCGAGACGATCCTCGCCATGAACAACGCCCGCCCGCCGTTCAACGACATTCGCGTGCGCGAGGCGGTCGCCCACGCTATTGATCGCAAAGCAATCATAGACGGCGCGATGTTCGGCTATGGTACGCCGATCGGCAGTCATTTCCCACCGCACAACGCGGCCTACGAGGATCTGACGGCGCTATCGGCCTATGATCCGGCGAAATCGAAGGCGTTGCTGGCCGAGGCGGGCTATCCCGACGGATTCGAGACCACGCTGACCCTGCCGCCGCCCTCCTACGCCCGGCGCGGCGGCGAGATCGTCGCCGCGCAGCTGCGCGCCGTCGGCATCGTGTCCCGGATCGTCAATGTCGAATGGGCGCAGTGGCTGGAGCAGGTCTTCAAGAACAAGGACTTCGGCCTGAGCATCGTCAGCCATACCGAGCCGATGGATATCGAGATCTATGCCCGCGACGACTATTACTTCGGCTATCACGACCCGGTCATGAAGTCGCTGATCTGGGGCCTCGACCGCTTGCCCGAACAGGCGGACCGGGACGAGGTGCTGCGCGCCGCGCAGGAGCGGATCGCGAGCCGCTACGTGAACGGCTTTCTGTTCCAGCTGCCGAAGACCGGCGTCGCCGACGCGCGGATCGAAGGCTTGTGGGTGAACGCGCCGACGCAGGCGGACGACATGACCGCGGTCCATTGGCAAGAGTGAGGCCGGCGGCGATGGGCGCGGGCGGGATGGGGGCCGGCGCGGGGATCGGAGGCGCGCGCGTGGCCTTCTATGCCTCGCTGCTGCTCGGGCTCGGCGTCTGGGTCGCGATGGCGGGACACCATCCGATGCTGCGCATCCTGCTCGCCAGCGACGTGTTCTTCGCGATCTTCATCGGGATGGTACTGCGCATCGCCTTCCGCGCCTCGACCGAACATCTGCGGAGCCATGTCGTCGTGCCGCGCCGCGGCGCCGCGCTGGTGCTCGCACTGGCCGCGGCGGCGGTGGTGCTGAGCCTGATCGCGATCTTCATTCTGCTCAACCATCCCCGCGACGAAGGCTCGCTGTTTCCGATCGTCGCCGTGGCGAGCGTGCCGCTCAGCTTCGCCATGCTGCACACCATGGCCGCCTTCAACTACGCCAGGCTCTACTACGCGCCGAACCGCCGCGGTCGCCCGACCGGCGGGCTGGTCTTTCCCGGCGAAGTGGAGCCCGACGCGCCGGATTTTCTCTACTACGCCTTCTCGGTCGGCATGTCCTTCGCCGCGTCCGACGTGGTGGCGCGAACCCAGAGGATGCGCTTCGCCACGCTCTCGCACGCGCTGATCGCCTTTCTCTTCAATACGTCGCTGATCGCGCTGGCGGTGAACGCCGCGATGGCCTTCACGAGCTGACACGGCCGTGATGCACCTGCACCGTCACGGCCGGTTCTATCTGGCGCTGGCCGCGGCGGTGGCGGTCTTCCTCATCGCCAGACTGCTCGCGCCGGGGGCCGACCCCGAGTTTCGCGCACTGCTCGCCGGCGACGTGTTCTTCGGCGTCTTTCTCGCGTTGATGGCGTTCTTCGCGTACCGCGTCGATCCCGAGGGGCTGCGCCGCCGCGCCGCCGTCGAGGACGAGGGGTGGCCGCTCATCTTGGCGCTGACCGCCGCCGCCGCCGGCTTCGGTCTCGCCTCGACCTTCGTCGTCATCAACAGCGGTCAGGAGAAGTCGGCCGGCGTGCTGTTCCTCGCCATGGCCAGCGTTCCGGTCAGCTGGGCCATGGTGCATACGCTGGCCGCCTTCCACTACGCGAACCTCTACTATGCCAGGGGCGGGGACGGCGACGCGGCGGGGCTCGAGTTTCCCGGCGGCGATGAGGAGCCAGGGATGCTGGAGTTTCTCTACTATTCCTTCGTGGTCGGCATGACCGCGCAGGTATCGGATGTCAGCGTCGCCTCGCATGCGCAGCGCAAGGCGACGCTGACCCACGGCATCGCCTCGTTCTTCTACAACACCGTGCTGATCGCGCTGGCCGTCAACGCCGCGATCAGTATCGCCGGTTGAACCGTTGATCCGCTATCTCCTCGCCCGCCTTGTCTCGCTCGGCGCCAGCCTCGCGGTGGCGAGCCTTGTGATCTTCGTCATGCTCAACATCGTGCCCGGCGACCCGGCGGCCTACATGCTCGGCATGAACGCCTCGCCGGACACCGTGGCCGCGCTCCGGACCGAGCTCGGCCTCGACGCTGGCCCGACGGAGCGCTACCTCGACTGGATCGCCGGCATGGCGCGGGGCGATTTCGGCACCTCCTACACCTATCGCGCGCCGGTGGCGAAGATGATCGCCGACCGGTTGTGGGTTTCGCTGCCGCTGGCGCTCTACGCGCTGGCGCTGTCGACGCTGGTCGCCTTTCCGGCGGGCATCCTCGCGGCGGCGCGGCGCGGGCGGGCGACCGACGCGACGGTGATGGGCGTCACCCAGCTCGGCATCGCCGTGCCGAACTTCTGGTTCGCCATGCTGCTGTCGCTGGTCTTCGCCGTGCATCTCAAATGGGTCTCCGCCGGTGGGTTCCCGGGCTGGGGCGGGGGCGTCGGCCCCGCGCTGAAGGCGCTGACCCTGCCGGCGATCGCCCTCGCGCTGCCACAGGCCTCGATCCTCGCGCGGGTCATGCGCTCGGCGCTGATCGACACGCTCGGCGAGGATTTCATCCGCACCGCCCGCGCCAAGGGCCTGGGGCCGGGTCAGGCGCTGCTTTTCCATGCGTTGCGCAATGCGATGATCCCGGTCCTGACCATCATCGG
>NZ_CALAGI010000106.1 GCF_937891315.1 uncultured Amaricoccus sp.
TGGTAGGCCCGGAGGGACTTGAACCCCCAACCAAAGCGTTATGAGCGCTCTGCTCTGACCATTGAGCTACAGGCCCGCCCGGACCCTGCTACCGCGTCCCGCGCCACGGGGCAAGCGACCCGGCCGCGCAGGCGGAAGCCGCCTCGCGCGCGTTCCCGTCGTCACTCGCGCTTGGCGCCGCCAAACTTCGCGAGGAAGTCGAGGAACGGCTCGAAACCCGCCGAAGTGGCGGGGAGCCAGGCGCGGAACATCTCGTCGGGGACCATGGCGCGCATGTTGGCGAGCATCCGTTCCTCCATCTCGCGCAGCACCCGCTCCTGCATCGGCGCCACATCGGGCAGACCAAGGAAGGCCCGGGCCTCCTCGGGCGTGCAATCCACATCGACCGTGATCTTCATCGGGGCTCCTCTCCGGGCTCGGACCGAAGAATAACGCCACCGGCGCCCGGGGGAAAGCGGGTCCGCGAAACCGTGCCCGACCCGCGTTTACCGGAGACTAACCAAGTTGCGCGAAGCGAAGGCGCATGAGCGCCAACGATCCCCGGCTTTCGCAACTCGCCCCCCAATTGTCGGCGCTGCGCTGCGCCTACCTGCTCGCCGCGCACCACGGCGTGGCACTGGACCCCGAACTCCTGCCGGCGGTGGTCGAGGGAGACATGGCCGCCTCGGTCGCCGCGTCGCTCGGCAAGGCGGGGTTTCGCGTCCGGCTCGACCGGCGCTGCGACTGGGCGCGGGCGACGAAGCTCGGCTCGGCCTTTCCCGCCCTCGCCCTCCTGCGCGGCGGCCACTGGATCGTGCTGGTCGATGCGATACCGGACGCGAACGGCCAGATCGCCGCCGCAGTGCTCGATCCGCGCTGCGAGACCCGCGGCGTGCATCTCGTCTCCCGCGCGGACTTCGAAGCCGACTGGACCGGCGCGCTGCTCCTCGCCCGGCACGCGCCGCGCGTCACCGATGATCGCCAGCCTTTCGGTCTGGCCTGGTTCCTGCCCGAGTTGCTGCGCCAGGGCAGCCTTCTGCGCGGCGTGGCGCTGGCGGCGGTCATCGGCAACCTGATCGCCTTTTCCATTCCGCTGCTCCTGCAGGTGCTCATCGACCGCGTCATCGCGCATCAGGCCTGGAACACGCTGACCGTCGTCGTCGCCATCTTCCTGCTGATCGCCAGCTTCGACGCGGTCTTCACCTATGTCCGCCAGCGGCTGATGATGATCGCCGGCGGCAAGGTCGATGCGAAGCTCGGCTCGCGCGCCTTCGCGCATCTGCTCTCGCTGCCGATGTCGGTGTTCGAAGGTACGCCCTCCGGCGTCCTCGCCCGGCACATGCAACAGACCGAGAAGCTGCGCCAGTTCCTGACCGGACGCCTGTTGCAGACCCTGCTCGACGCCGCGCTGCTGCCCGTGCTGCTGACGTTGCTTGCCATCTATTCCGGCCTGCTCACCCTCCTCGTCCTCGGTTTCGCCGCGGCGATCGCGGGCAGCATTGCCGCGCTGCTGCCCCTGTTCCGCCGGCGGCTGACCGCGCTCTATCTCGCCGAGGCCGACCGGCAGGCGCATCTGGTCGAGACGCTGCACAACATGCGCGCGGTCAAGGCCCTGGTGCTCGAACCCGGCCGACAGCGGGCCTGGGACGCGAGCCTCGTCGGTACCATCCGCCGTCAGTGGGACGTCGGCAATATCGGCGCGCTGGCCGGCGCTGTGACCGGCTGGCTGGAAAAGCTGATGCAGATCTCGATCCTCGCGGTCGGGGCGATGCTGGTGTTCCAGGGCGGCCTGACGCTCGGCGCGCTGGTCGCCTTCACCATGCTGTCGTCCAAGGTCACCGGCCCGCTGGTGCAGATCGTCGGGCTGATCTCGGAATATCAGGAGGCCCTCCTGTCGGTGCGGATGCTCGCCACGGTGATGGATCATCCGACCGAGACCTCGGGACAGGCCCGGCCCGGGCGGCCGCCGATCCTCGGCCGGCTGCGGTTCGAGGCGGCGGGCTTCACCTGGCCCGGCGCGGGGCGCCCCGCGCTCGACGCGCTCAGTTTCGAGATCGAACCCGGCCAGGTGATCGGCGTTGTCGGCCGCTCCGGCTCCGGCAAGACCACGCTCACCCGGCTGATCCAGGGCATCGAAACACCCGGCGCGGGGCGTATCCTGCTCGACGGGGTCGACATCCGCCATATCGACCTCGCCCATCTGCGGCGGGGCGTCGGCGTGGTCTTGCAGGAGAACATGCTGTTCCGCGGCACGGTGCGCGAGAATATCGCCGCCGCCCGACCGGAGGCGAGCCTCGACGAGGTGATCGCCGCCGCCCGCCTCGCCGGGGCCGACGAATTCATCGCCCGGATGCCGCTGTCCTACGAGACCCGTGTGGAGGAAGGCGGCGCCAACCTGTCCGGCGGCCAGCGCCAGCGCGTCGCCATCGCCCGCGCGCTCCTGACCGCGCCGCGGCTCCTCGTCTTCGACGAGGCGACCAGCGCGCTCGATCCCGAGAGCGAGGCGCTGGTCAATCGCAACCTCGCCGACATGGCGCGCGGCCGGACGATGATCGTCGTCTCGCACCGCCTGTCCACGCTGGTGCGCTCGGACGCGATCCTGGTGCTCGACGGCGGACGGGTCGCGGATTTCGCGCCGCATGCCACCCTGCTCGGGCGCTGTGAGATCTATCGCGGACTGTGGCAGCAGCAGACCGAGCACATGTCATGATCGGCCGGCTGTTCCGCCGCGACGACCTGCCCGCCGAGGTCGCGGCCTTTCAGGATCCGCTCGACGCGCTGATGGCCGAACCGGCGCCGCGGTTCCTGCGGCTCTGGCCCGCGCTCGCCGCCGGGCTGATCCTGAGCCTGATCGGCGCCGCCGCCCTCCTGCGGGTTGATATGGTGGTGACCGCGCCGGGCCGGCTGACGGCCGATGTGCCGCCCGTGGTGCTGCAACCCTCCGCCGGCGCCGTGCTGCGCGCGCTGCGCGTGCGCCCCGGCGACACGGTGCGCGAGGGCGACGTGGTCGCGGTGCTCGATTCCACCTTCACGCAAGCCGACCGCGACAGCCTCGATGCGCAGCGCCGCGCGCTCGCCGCCCAGCGCGACCGGTTGCGCGCCGAGATCGCCGGCGGCGGCCCCGCGCCGGCCGAGGCGGGCGACGCCGGCGAGGCCGCGCTGCAGGGCGCGCTGCAGGATCAGCGCCGCTCCTATCTCACCGCCCGCCGAGCCGCGCTGGACACCGGCCTCGACGCGCTGGAGGCGGCGCTCCGCGGCGAACGCGAAGCGGGCCAGTCGCTCGACGAGCAGATGGCCGTCGCGCGCGAGGTCGAGACCATGCGCGTCACCCTCGCCGACCAGAAGGTCGGCTCACGACTCGGCGTGCTCGAAGCCACGGCCGCCCGGCTCTCGGTCGAGCAGGAACGGCGGCGGCACGAGGCGCGCATCGAGGAGCTGAGCCACCAGATCACCGCGCAGCGGTCCGAGCGCGACGCCTTCCTCGGCGACTGGCGGCGCCAGACGCTGGAGGAACTGTCGCGCGTCGGGCCGGAACTCGCCCGTGTCGAGGAACAGCTCGCCAAGGCCGCCCGCCTCGACAGCCTGACCGTGCTGCGCGCGCCTCGCGACGGCACGGTGCTCGAGGTCGCCCGCCGGGCGCCGGGCTCGCTGATGCGCGAGGGCGAGCCGGTGGTGACCCTGGTGCCGACCGGTGTGCCGCTGATCGCCGACGTCTCTCTCGCCTCGGCCGACATCGGCCGGCTGCGCCCCGGCGACCGCGTGGTGATCAAGATCGATTCCTTCCCCTGGCGCCGCTTCGGCGCGCTCGACGGCCGTCTGCGCGCGGTCAGCCGCGAATCCTACCAGCCGGAGGACAAGTCCGGGACGACCGCGCTGCACCGCGGCCAGATCACGCTCGACGGCGAGAGCCTGCCCGGTGACCCCGCCGCGGTCCCGCTGCCCGGCATGACCCTGACCGCCGAGCTCCATGTCGGCGCGCGCAGCGTCCTCGACTTCTTCCTCGACCCGCTCCTGCGCGGGCTCCAGGAAAGCCTGCGCGAGCCGTGAGGTGACCCTGCCGCGACGGATCGCGCGGCCGCGCGCCCGAGGCAAACCTGCGAAGCGCCCGAGGGGCGCGGTTTTCTCCGGAAGCTCCCGATCGTGATGGCCGAGATCGTGACATGAAGGGCCAACCCGCGGCTGTCCTGCCACCGCGTCACGGCGAAATCTGTCGATTCGGGCACATTGGATTGACCTTTCGCGTGGCCGCGGCTATATGCCTCGCACACTGTGAACCTCAATCCGGGGGTTCGGGCCGCGTGAGCTTCAGCGGCCATTCCGTCGCCGCTTCACGACAAAAAGGCTACATGACCAAATTTTCAGATCTCGCCCTGGATCCCAGGGTTCTTCGCGCGGTATCCGAAGCCGGATACGAAACCCCGACCCCGATCCAGGTACAGGCGATTCCGCACGCGCTGGAAGGCCGCGACGTGCTCGGCATCGCCCAGACCGGCACCGGCAAGACCGCGTCCTTCGTCCTGCCGATGGTCACGCATCTGGCCAAGGGCCGGGCCCGGGCGCGAATGCCCCGCAGCCTCGTGCTCTGCCCGACGCGCGAACTCGCGGCGCAGGTGGCGGAGAATTTCGAGAAATATTCCAGGCATGTGAAGCTGAGCATGGCGCTGCTGATCGGCGGTGTCAGCTTCAAGGACCAGGACAAGCTGATCGACCGCGGCGTCGATGTGCTGATCGCCACCCCGGGCCGTCTGCTCGACCATTTCGAACGCGGCAAGCTGATGCTGACCGGCGTACAGATCATGGTCGTCGACGAGGCCGACCGCATGCTCGACATGGGCTTCATCCCCGACATCGAGCGCATCTTCAAGCTGGTGCCCTTCACCCGGCAGACGCTGTTCTTCTCCGCCACCATGGCACCGGAGATCACCCGGATCACCCAGGAATTCCTGCATAATCCGGTCCGAGTCGAGGTCGCGCGACAGGCGACGGCGTCCGAGACCATCGCCCAGCTGGTCTGCAAGCACACGCCGAAGCGCAAGGATACCGGCCCCGCCGAAAAGCGCGAGGTTCTGCGCCGGCTGATCCGCGCCGAGGGCGAGGCGCTGACCAATGGAATCATCTTCTGCAACCGCAAGGTCGATGTCGATATCCTCGCCAAGTCGCTGCGCCAGCACGGGTTCGACGCGGCGCCGCTACATGGCGACCTCGACCAGTCGATGCGGATGCGCATCCTCGGCCGGTTTCGCGACGGCGAGCTCAAGTTGCTGATCGCCTCCGACGTCGCCGCCCGCGGGCTCGACATCCCGAGCGTCAGCCATGTGTTCAATTTCGACGTGCCGATCCATTCCGAGGATTACGTCCACCGCATCGGCCGCACCGGCCGCGCCGGCCGGTCGGGCAAGTCGATCACCCTCTGCCTGCCGCATGAGGAGAAATACCTCGCCAAGATCGAGGAACTGGTAAAACAGCCGATCCCGGTGATGGAAAGCCCGCTCGGAAACGGCGAGGCACCGGCGTCCGAGGATACCGCCGCGCCCGAACGCCGCCGGTCCGAGCGCGGCCGACGCGATCCGCGCCGCGAACCCCGCCCCGTCGAGAGCCGCCCCGTCGAGAACCGATCCGGCGAGAGCCGGTCGGGCGAGAGCCGCCCCAACGAAGGTCGTTCGGCCGAGAGCCGGGCCGCCGAACCGTCGCGGGTCGTCGAGAGCCACGAACCGGCCTCGTCCGAACCGCGTCGCGGCCGCGGCGGGCGTGGCGCCGGTGGCGCCGACCTTCCCGGCATGGGCGATCACGTTCCGGCCTTCCTGCTGCGCCAGTTCCGCTTCGATCCGGAGCCGGAAACCGCGACTCGGACCGAAGCCGAGCCCGAAATGCAGCCCGCGGCCGAGGCGCCCGAGGCCGCCCCGATGGAAGCCGCCGCGCCGGTCCTGACCCCGGTCGAGGCACTGGCGGCCGAGCCGGCAGAAGCCGAAGCCCCCGAACCGCCCGCCGCCCCGGCGAAGAAGCCGCGCGCCCCGCGACGCCGGACGCCCAAGGCCGCGCCGGCCGATGAGGTCCCCTCCTCCGCCGCCTGACGGGTGGTCGCGCCTTGGCGTGACAAACCCTCGGGTGATCCGCCGGATCATCCCCTTCGCGACCGCGTCTTGCCGCCCTGCCAGTGGCAGGTCGCGGCGGTTGCGCGCCCGGAGGAAACCTCCAGAGGGCGCCAGGGGTGGAGATTTCTCCGGAGCGCGCAATCGTGACGGTCGAGATCGTGAAGTGAAGACTCGAGCCTCGCGGACCGCGCCGAACGCTGAACACGCGCTCCCCTCGCTCCGGACACCCGTCGGCTTGCGGCCCCTCCCCAGCGCTGGTATCCCGCGCGGGAGCGTCGCGGGAGAGCGGTCATGGCGAATTTCGAGCGTGAGCTGGAAGACCGGCTGATCCGCTACGCACGGATCGACAGCCAGAGCGACGAGACCTCGGCAAGCGCGCCGAGCACCGAATGCCAGCTCGTCCTGTCCCGCCTGCTCTGTCAGGAACTGACCGAAATCGGCGCGGAGGACGTCCGGCTCACCGACTATGGCGCGGTACTCGCCACCATCCCGCCGACCGCCGCCGAGGCGCCGACCATCGCGCTCCTCGCCCATGTGGACACGGCGCCGCAATTCAATGCGACCGGTGTCAAGCCGATCGTCCACCGCGCCTATGACGGCGGCGAGATCCGCTTTCCCGACGCGCCGGACCTGGTGCTTTCGCCCGCCGCCGCCCCCTATCTCGCCGAGCGGATCGGGGACGACATCGTCACGGCCAGCGGGACCACGCTGCTCGGCGCCGACGACAAGGCCGGGGTGGCGATCATCATGACCGTCGCCAGCCACCTGCTGGCCAACCCAGACCTGCCGCGCGGGCGGATCCGGGTCTGTTTCACACCGGACGAAGAGATCGGCCGCGGCGTGCACGCCGACCTGCCGCGCGACCTCGGCGCGGCCGTCGCCTATACACTCGACGGCGCGGAACGTGGCGAGATCGTCTATGAGACCTTTTCGGCCGACAAGGCGGTGGTGCGGATCGAGGGCGTCTCGATCCATCCGGGCGATGCCAAGGGGCGGCTGGTCAATGCGCTGCATCTCGCAGCCAGGCTGGTCGAAAGCCTGCCGCGGGTCACCCGGACGCCGGAGACGACCGAAGGCCGCGAGGGCTTCATCCATCTCTACCAGATGAATGGCACGGCGGCCTCGGCCGAGCTCGGCTTCATCCTGCGCGACTTCGAGCGCGACGGACTCGCGGCGCATGGCGCGCTGATCGAACGGGCGGCGGCGCTGATCCAGGCGGTCGAGCCGCGCGCGCGGGTCACGGTGACGATCACGCCGCAATACCGCAACATGCGCTACTGGCTCGAGCAGGACATGCGCCCGGTCGAGATCGCGCGCGCGGCCTGCCGCGCCGCGGGGATCGAGCCGCGCGAGCCACCGATCCGTGGCGGCACGGACGGCTCGCGCCTGACCGAAATGGGCGTGCCGACGCCGAACATCTTCACCGGCATGCAGGCGATCCACGGACCGCTGGAATGGATCAGCACCGCCGACATGGGCGCGGCGACCGAGGTCTGCCTGCGCCTCGCCGCCCTCTGGGCACAGCAGCGCTGAACCGTCGCGCGGCGCGACCGCCGCGGATTGTCGACAGGCGATGGTCGCCCCCCGCTTCGGCATGGAGGCCGTGCGTCGCCCGGACGGCTTCGATCGGCGCCAGGATCGCGCGGTCCGAGGGAGAACCGGTCAGCGCGCCAGGCTACTCCACGGCGGTCGCCCGCTGTCCCGCCTCATTAAGTCGCGCCACTGCCTGAAATTTGAGCGGCGGCGGCGCGCCCACCGATCCGACGCCTGCGCGAGGTTGCCTCCCGCTCCGGAATGTTCATAAGCTTCGAAAGCCGATCCCAGGCGCAACGCGCTGCGGGATAGCCCGCATGATAGCGAGAGCGGCGTCACCTGCCGAACAGCCATCCTCATGTCGCGTTGGAACGCCCCGGACTGGCGCTGCGTGCTTCGCCGTTGCCGCCTGGAACGAGGTGTGATCGCGCGGATCCGTACCTATGCGAACAGGGAGCAGGGCATGATGCGCAAGGAGACAAGCTTCGGGCTCTATGACGCCACCGCGGAAAAGAGCAGCTGCGGTGTCGGCTTCCTGACACGCAAGGACGGACAGCAACATCACGACGTCCTGCGCAAGGGCCATGAGGCGCTCTGCGCCGTGCCGCATCGCGGCGGAATGTCCTCCGAGGGGGTGGGCGACGGCGCCGGGGTGTCGGTCGATCTCTCGATCGGCTTCTTCTCGGGGATCGTCGGGCGGGATCTGGAGCCGGGCGGCTTCGGGGTCGGCAATTTCTTCATGCCGAGCGACGGCGCCGCCGATCCGCGGGCGATCCGGATCATCGAGGCGGCGCTGGCCGCGCACGGACTGGAGGTGCTGGCCCAACGGGAGGTGCCGGTCGATGACGCGGTGCTGCGCCCGACGGCGGTCCGCCATCAGCTGCCGATCCGCCAATGGATATTCGCGGCGCCCGAGGGCGTGCGGGGCGCGGCGCTCGACCTGCGCATCCATCAGGCGCTGCTGGCCATCGAGGCCGAGGCCTATACCGAGGATGCGCTGACCGGGCTTTACCCCCTGTCGCTCTCGGCACGGATGCAGGTGTTCAAGGGTCGGCTCAATTCGGGCGAGATCGTGCCCTACTTTCGCGACCTGACCGATCCGGCCCACGCGGTCCACACGATGTATTTCCACACCCGCTTCTCGACCAACACCGACCCGCATCCGACCATGGCCCAGCCGTTCCGGCTGATGGCCCACAACGGCGAACTCAACACCGACAAGAAGAACCGCCTGTCCGAGGCCGCGATCGCCAAGGCGAAGAACCGCGCGATCATCCGGCCGCGGGGTCAGTCCGATTCCTGCCGGCTCGACCAGACGCTGGAGGCGCGGGTGGTCGAGGACGGCGTCGATCTGGTGACCGCGGTGGTCTCGATGATGCCGCCGGCCTGGGAGAACGACGACACGCTCTCGCCGCGGGTTCGGGCGATGCTGGAGTATTTCTCGCTCTACGAGGAGAAGAACGACGGGCCGGCGGCGCTGATATTCGGGAATGGCACGATCATCGGGGCGCGGCTCGACCGGCTCGGGCTGCGGCCGCTGCGCACGGTCGAGACCGAGGAATATCTCGCGGTGATGTCCGAGGCCGGGCAGATCGACTTCCCGCCCGAAACCGTGCTTCGGCGGGGCCGGATCGAGGCGGGGGGCATGCTCTTCTACGACCACGAGACGGACCGGGCCTACGGCACCGTCGAGGCGCTGGAGATGCTGGCGGAGCGGCGCGACTATCCGGCGCTGCTGGAGGCGGCGCGGGTGCGTCTCGACGACCTGCCGGAGGTGCCGGCCGAGAAGCAGGGCTCGCCGCTGCGCTATTCGGGCGATCTGGATCGGCATGCCCGCTACGTCGCCTATTCCCACAATCAGGAGAGCTTCCGGTTCATGATGGACCCGATGCTCGCGACGGGAGCCGAGAAGATCTCGGCGATGGGATACGGCAATGCGATCAATGCGCTGTCGGATACCGAAGGCGGCGTGGCCAAGTATTTCTCGCAACGCTTCGCCCAGGTGACCAACCCGCCGCTCGATTCGATCCGCGAGGTCGACGGGATGACGACGCGCGTGGCGCTCGGCGCCAAGCCCAATATCGGCGCGCAGGCGGCGCGGCAGATCGTGGTGAATTCGCCGATCCTCACCCATCTGGAAATGCTGAAGATCCGTGAGCAGACCGAGACGCCGGTACGGCGGTTCGAGATGCTCTACGAGCCGGTCTTCGACGACCCGACGGCGAATCAGGCCTCGCTGACCGGCGCGATCGACGCGCTGGCCGAGGCGGTAACCGATTTCGCCGCGCGTCAGGGCGGCATCGCGGTCATCACCGACCGGCATGTCTCGCGCGCCCGCGCCACGATTCCGACGACGCTGGTGGTCTCAGCCATCAACCAGCGCCTGATCGCGGCGGGGATGCGGCTGCGGGTCTCGATCATCGTGGAGAGTGGGCAGATCTCGTCCTCGCACCATGTCGCCTGCGCGCTCGGCTTCGGCGCGGCGGCGGTCTATCCGCTCGGCGTGCAGTTCCGCGCCGAGGAGAAACATGGCGCCGAAGCGGACAAGGCCTTCAAGCGCTTCGCCAAGGCGGCCGAGAAGGCGCTGATGAAGACCATGGGCAAGGTCGGTCTCTGCACGGTCGAGAGTTATTCGGGCGGCGAGTTCTTCGAGCCGAACTTCCTCGACACCAACGATCCCGTGCTGCGCCGCTACTTTCCCGACGTGAAATCCGCGGTCGGCGGCGCGAATTTCGCGGTGATCTCGCAGGCCTCGTGCGACTGGCACCGGCGCGCGCTCACCGTCGGCCGCGAGGAGGAGGTGCCGATGCTCGGCCTCTTCAAGGAGCGGGCGGAGGGCGCGGGGCACAGCTACGGCACCACCGCGGTCCGGGGCTTCGTGGACATGACCGAGGAAGAGGTGGGCTTCCCCACGGCGGGCGAGGAGGCCGATCCGCTGCGGCTGCTGACGCTCAATCGGCTCGAGGATGCCTTCGGCATCTCGGACGAGGGCTATGCCAACAACAGCTTCGATCGTCTGACCCCGAAGGCGATCGACGGATTTCGCATGACGCCCGGCTACCGCGCCTTCACCCGGATGATGGCCGAGGAGCGTGTCCTGCGCCCGGCGGCCTTGCGGGACGTTCTCGCCTTTCCGGCGGACGCGCGGTTTCTCGGCACGGCCGAGGAATTCGGCCGCGAGCTCGGCCGTTTCGACATCATGGGCAACAACTGCTTTCTCGTCCGGGGCCTGACCTGCGAGGCCGTGGACGGCGACCACTTCCGCCTCGGGCTCACCGGGGCAAAGGGCGACATCGCGCGGCTGGATGCGCTGGGGCAGTCGCTGGTCGACAGGTTCGACAGCGACATCCTCGGACATTGGCTGGAGGCCGGAGCCTTGATGATCCACGCGGGCGGCGCCGCCCGCGACTGGCTGCGCCGGCTGCGCCGGGCGCCGGAACCGGTGGCGCTGAAGAAGGTGCAACCCGCGCATGAGATCACGCCGATGCTGGCTTCCGGCGCGATGTCGCACGGGGCGCTGGTCGCGACGGCGCACGAGGCCGTGGCGCATGGCACCAACATGGCCGGCGGCATGTCGAACTGCGGCGAGGGCGGCGAGCACCTGACCCGCTCCGGCACCATCCGCGGCTCGAAGATCAAGCAGTTCGCCTCCGGCCGCTTCGGGGTCTGGGCGGGCTATCTCGCCGATCCGCAGCTCGAGGAGATCGAGATCAAGATCGGTCAGGGCGCCAAGCCCGGCGAGGGCGGCCAGCTGCCGGCGGCCAAGGTGACGGTCGAGATCGCGGCGGCGCGGGGCGGCACGCCGGGGGTCGAGCTCGTCTCGCCGCCGCCGCATCACGACACCTATTCGATCGAGGATCTGGCGCAGCTCATCCACGACGCCAAGGCGGCGCGCTGCCGGGTGGTGGTGAAGCTCGTTTCCTCCGAAGGCATCGGCACCATCGCCGTCGGGGTGGCGAAGGCGGGCGCGGACATCATCAACGTCGCCGGCAATACCGGCGGGACCGGCGCGGCTTCGGTGACGTCGCTGAAGTACACCGGCCGGGTCGCCGAGATCGGGGTGGCGGAGGTGCATCAGGCGCTCTGCGCCAACGGCCTGCGCCGCAAGGTCGTGCTGCGCTGCTCCGGCGCGCATCAGACCGGGACCGACGTGGTGAAGTCGGCGCTGCTCGGCGGCGACAGCTTCGAGTTCGGCACCACCGCGCTGATGATGCT
>NZ_CALAGI010000107.1 GCF_937891315.1 uncultured Amaricoccus sp.
TATTCCTGGATCGAGGCGCGGATCCACCACATCGCGTAAGTCGCGAGGCGGAAACCCTTTTCCGGGTCGAAGCGCTTCACCGCCTGCATCAGCCCGACATTCGCCTCCGAGATCACCTCGGCGGTCGGCAGTCCGTAGCCGCGATAGCCCATGGCGATCTTGGCGGCGAGGCGCAGGTGGCTCGTCACCAGCTGGTGCGCCGCGTCCTTGTCGCCATGGTCGACCCAGGCCTTGGCCAGCATGTATTCCTGCTCGGGCTCGAGCATCGGGAACTTGCGGATTTCCTGCATGTACCGGGACAGGCCCTGTTCGGGAGACGGTGCGGGAAGTTTCGAGTAGCTCACGTGTCCTCCTCTGGCCGAGGCCCTGCGCCTTCGGCGACGTTCATCCTTAATACATCTCTCTCTACGGAGCGTTAAACGGTTGCGTTACCGCCGCGCCCGCGCAGCGCCGCGAGCAGCGCCTGGAAATCCTCCGGCGGCGGCGCCTCGAAACGCATCGCGGCGCCGGTCACCGGATGGACAAAGCCGAGCGTCGCGGCGTGCAGCGCCTGCCGCGGGAAATCCGCCGCCACCCCGGTTCGCCGACCGTAGACATGATCGCCGATCAGCGGATGGCCGGCGAAGGTCAGATGCACCCGGATCTGATGGGTGCGTCCGGTCTCGAGCCAACATTCCAGCAGCGCCGCGTCCGGCTTTGGGCCGAACCGCTCCAGCACGCGCGCCCGCGTCACCGCCCAGCGGCCGTCGCGGCTGAGCACCGCCATCCGCTTGCGGTCGCCCGGATGCCGCCCGATGGCGCCCTCGATCCGCAGCACGCCGCCCGGCTCCCAGCCTACCCCGCCGAGGCTGGCGAGCCGGGGATCCGAAGGGTCCGGCGCGCCGCGGGTCACCGCGAGATAGCGCCGCTCGAGATCATGCGCCTTGAACTGCGCCGCGAGGCCCTGATGCGCGACATCGTCCTTGGCGACGACCAGCAGGCCGGAGGTATCCTTGTCGATCCGGTGCACGATGCCGGGCCTGATCTCACCGCCGATCCCGGAGAGGCCGTCGCCGCAATGGTGGAGAAGCGCGTTGACGAGCGTACCGTCGCGCTGGCCCGGCGCTGGATGCACCACGAGGCCCGCCGGCTTGTTGAGCACGATGAGATGGGGATCCTCATAGCAGATGTCCAGAGGGATCGCCTCCGGCAACGCCGCGCCCGCCGTCGGCTCCGGCAGGGTCAGCACCAGTTCACCCCCCGTCTCCAGCCGCGCCTTCGGATCGCGCAGGAGCGTCCCGTCAGCGCGCGCCACCGCGCCCTCGGCGATCAGCTTCTGCACGCGCGAGCGGCTGAGGCCAAGCCCCTCTGGCACCGCCGCCGCCAACAGCTTATCAAGCCTCTGGTCGGGCGCGGTCTCCAGCGTGACCCGGATCTGGTGCGAAGGCGCGGGCATGGAAACGGCTCCCGAAGACTATCCCGAATCCCGCCGCCTGCGCCAGTTGCGCTGGCTGGTGACGGCTTTGACGGTGACGTTGATCGTCGGTGTCATAACCATTGTCGGGCTGCTTGTCATCCGGCTCAGCCGCCTTGCCCCGCCGCCGCCGCTGCCCGCGACCGTGCAGTTGCCGCCGGACGAGCGGGCGCTGGCGCTGACCCTCGGCTCGGACTGGCTCGCGGTCGTCACCGTCGACCATCTCGGCGCCGAACGCATCCGGGTCATCGACCGCGTCTCGGGCGCCGAACGCGGCCTTACCCTGATCGCCCCACGAGACTGATCGCGTTGCACGCAGGGCCGCGCGGGCGTACACTCCCGCGCATTGCGTGACATTTGTCCCGATTTTCGGACATGACCGTTTTCGAATATGGCCGGACAATCCGGACAGATGGTGGCCAGATGGCTGAACTCGTCAAGGCGTTTCGGGATTTCGTCGCGACCAACGGCTGGGCCTATCTGCGGGCCTGGACCGATATCGTCACCCGGCGGAGCCGCGCCTTCGACGATCTCGATCTCGGCGACGAGGCGGTTTTCGTCTTCGCGACGAAATTCATGATGATCAACGCGCTGCTCTGCTGCGTCTTCGAACTGCCGCCCGCGGCGCTGTCGGGGTTCAACTATGCCTCGGTCCAGTATGTCGGCTCGCTCTACCTGTTTCAGGTGACCACGTGGATCGCGTTGGCGAGCTTGCTGCATGCCTGCATGATCTTTTTCCGAGGCACGGCGAAATACAGGGAAACCGTGTCTCTCTATTTCTTCCTCACCGCGTTTCATCCGCCGTTGTCGCTGCTGCAAATGCCGCTCAGCCAGTTCCTGCTGCCAATCCTCGCGCGCCCCGATTTCGCCGGGCATGTCTATTCACCGAATCTGGCTTCAGAGATCATGGCCGCCGCGCCCCCCGGGCAGCTCCTCTTCCTGATCGTTTTCGTCTTGGCGTCCAACGCGTTCTTCTTTTGGTACATCTCCATCCTGATCCGGGCGAGCCTGCGCCTGCACGGTTTGGCCGGCGCGCGCGCCTTCATCGCCGCGATCGCTGCGTTTCTGGCGCAATGGGCCTTCGTGGTGTTGATGATCGGACCTCTGAACAACATCCTGCTGATGGCCTTCGCCCGGTAAGCGTCCCCGCTCCGGTCCACCCCCGATCTGTTCCCCTTGCCACGCCGCGCGCGGCGAAGGATATTTTCGCCATGTCGCTCCCCCCCGGTTTTCTCGACGAGTTGCGCGGTCGCGTTTCGCTGGCGCAGATCGTCGGGCGCAAGGTCGCCTGGGACCGCAAGTCCAATGCGACCCGTGGCGACTATTGGGCGCCCTGCCCGTTCCATCAGGAAAAATCGGCCTCGTTTCATGTCGATGATGCCAAGGGTTATTATTACTGCTTCGGTTGCCACGCGAAGGGCGACGCGGTCAGTTTTCTGCGCGAGACCGAAAATCTCGGCTTTCTCGACGCGGTGGAACGGCTGGCGGGGATCGCCGGCATGCCCGTGCCGGCGCGGGATCCGGCCGCCGCCGCGCGCTCGGTCGCCCAGACCGGCCTCGTCGAGGCGATGGAAGCCGCGGTCCAGTTCTACCGCCTGCAGCTGAAAACCGGCCGCGCGACCGAGGCCCGCGCCTATCTCGACCGCCGCGGCCTCGCCGCCGCCACCAGCGAGCGGTTCGAGATCGGCTATGCCCCCGACAGCCGGACCGCGCTGATCGAGCATCTCGCCGGCAAGGGCTTCGCCACCGAGCGCCTGATCGAGGCGGGCCTCGTCGGTCGGCCGGAGGGCGGCGGCACGCCCTACGACCGTTTTCGCGGCCGGATCATGTTCCCGATCCGCGATGCGCGCGGCCGGGCCATCGCCTTCGGCGCCCGCGCGCTCTCCGACGGCCAGCAGCCGAAATATCTCAACTCCCCCGAGACACCGCTCTTCGACAAGGGCCGCTCGCTCTACAATATCGGTCCGGCCCGCGCGGCGGCGGCCAAGACCGGCGGGCTCCTGCTGGTCGAGGGCTACATGGACGTGATCGCGCTGGCCCAAGCGGGTTTCGAACACGCGGTCGCCCCGCTCGGCACCGCCGTCACCGAGGAGCAGCTGGCGCTCGCCTGGAAGATCGCGCCCGAGCCGACCGTGGCGCTCGACGGCGACGCGGCCGGACTGCGCGCCGGGCAGCGGGTGGTCGATCTCGCCCTGCCCCTGCTCGCCGCCGGCAAGTCGCTGCGCTTTGCCATCCTGCCCGCCGGGCAGGATCCCGACGACGTGCTGCGCGCCGGCGGCGCGCGGGCGCTGGAACCGGTACTCGCCACCACCCGCTCGATGCTCGACCTCCTCTGGGAGCGCGAGACCTCGGGCGCGCCGCTCGACAGCCCCGAACGCCGCGCCGCGCTCGACGCCCGGTTGCGCGCGCAT
The DNA here is from genome assembly GCF_937891315.1 of uncultured Amaricoccus sp. Lineage (GTDB taxonomy): Bacteria > Pseudomonadota > Alphaproteobacteria > Rhodobacterales > Rhodobacteraceae > Amaricoccus. Next base: position 3,865 of record NZ_CALAGI010000107.1, read on the forward strand.
CTCGGCCGGATCACCGATCCGTCGCTGCGCGCCCATTACGAGGCCGACATCCGCGCTCGGCGCCAAACGCTGTTCGCCGAGACATGGCGCCCCGCCACCGCCCCGCGCCGGGGCGCCCGCCAGACCCCGCGCCCCCGCCGCGCCCGCCTGACCGAGGGCGCGCCGGTCGCCAGCACCCGCGCCTCGCCGCTCGCCCAGCCGGCGCACGACCCCACCGCCGAGGCCCGGATCCGCGAGGGTGCCATCCTGCTCGCCTGCCTCAACCACCCGACGCTCGCCGCGGCCTGCGAGGAGCGGCTGGAGCGCGTCGAATTCGTCTGCGCCGATCTCGCCGAGATCCGCGACGCCCTCTTGTCCACGCTCGGGGCGACCCCACATGCTCGCGACGGCGCGCACCCCCTGGCGGACCGGGTCGCCGAACAGGTCGGGCGCGATATCCTCGCCCAGCTCGGCGCCATCGGTCAGCTCAGCGCCAATCCGCATCTGAAAGCCGGTGCCGATCCCGACATGGCCGCGCTCGTGATCGAGGAGGAACTGACACGCCACGCCGCGCTCGCCAGCCTGCGCGCCGAGGCCATGGATGCCGGATCCGAACTCGCGCGGCCTTCCGGGGACAGGAGCCCGGACTGGATCGCGCCGCGCCTCAGACAGGCGGCCGACGCCGCGCACGAATCCTTCATCCTGTCCGGCGACAACGACGATCTCGGCGAGGAACGGTCAGAATTCGCCGACACAATGGCCAGCATCGAGGCCCAGCAGTCCGCGAAGACGCCCAGAAAACGCTGACGCGCGTCGCGAATCATTGCGAATCACTACGAATCAGTGATTCGTGCATTATATCCAGCGAATCAACCGAACCGGAAATTCATCCGGACAGCGACGGAGCCCCCGATGGCCGCCAAGGATACCGAAAGCAAGAAGACCGAGGAAGGCCAGGACAGCTCCGGTCCCATGCTCGACATGAGCCAGGCGGCGGTCAAGAAGATGATGGCGACCGCCAAGGCGCGTGGCTACATTACTTACGACGAACTGAACGAGGTTTTGCCGCCGGAACAGGTAACCTCGGAACAGATCGAAGACGTGATGGCGATGCTTAGCGAGATGGGCATCAACGTCATCGAATCGGACGAGGGCGAGGAGGAGGAACGCGAGGAAGCCGCCGACCTGACCGAATCGGACTCCGGCTCGCGCGAACTTGCCATGACGTCGGTCGGCGGCGAGGCTCTCGACCGCACCGACGACCCGGTGCGCATGTACCTGCGCGAGATGGGCTCGGTCGAGCTGCTCAGCCGCGAGGGCGAGATCGCGATCGCCAAGCGCATCGAGGCCGGCCGCAACACGATGATCCTCGGCCTGTGCGAGAGCCCGCTCACCTTCCAGGCGATCACGGTCTGGCGCGACGAGCTGCTCGACGAAGTGATCATGCTGCGCGACGTGATCGATCTCGAGACGACCTTCGGCGCCTCGATGGAAACCGACGAGCTCGCCACCGTCGCCGCCGCGCTCAAGACCTCGATCGAGCCGCTGGTCGCCACGTCGGATCCCGCGCCGCAGCCGCGTATGGATCCCCGCCCCGAGCCGGCGCCCCGCGCCGCCCGTGACGAGGACGACCACATCGAGGACGAGGAGGAAGAAGGTGAGCCGCGCCCCGCCGCGCCGGAGGAGGACGAGGAGGAGGACGCCGGCAGCCTGTCCCTCGCCGCCATGGAAGCCGCGCTGAAGCCGCAGGTGCTCGAGACCCTCGACCGCATCGCCAGCGACTACGCCAAGCTCGCCGAAATGCAGGACAACCGCATCTCGGCCACGCTCAACCAGGACGAGACCTTCTCCTCGGGCCAGGAGCGCGAATATCAGCGCCTGCGCGGCGAGATCGTCGAGCTGGTCAATTCGATGCATCTGCACAACAACCGCATCGAGCAGCTGGTCGATCAGCTCTACGGCATCAACCGCAAGATCATGACGCTGGACGGCGCCATGGTGAAGCTGGCCGACCAGGCGCGCGTCAACCGCCAGGAATTCCTCACCGAATACCGCGGGGCGGAGCTCGAACCCGGCTGGCTCGACCGCGTCGCCAAGCTGAAATCCCGCGGCTGGGACCATCTCACCACGCGCTACCGCGACAAGGCCGACGAGATCCGCCAGGAGATGGCCGAGGTCGGCCAGTATGTCGGCGTCGACATCTCCGAATTCCGCCGCATCGTGAACCAGGTGCAGAAGGGCGAGAAGGAAGCCCGGCAGGCCAAGAAGGAAATGGTCGAGGCGAACCTCCGCCTCGTGATCTCGATTGCGAAGAAATACACCAACCGCGGGTTGCAATTCCTTGATCTCATTCAGGAAGGCAATATCGGCCTGATGAAGGCCGTCGACAAGTTCGAATATCGCCGCGGCTACAAGTTCTCAACCTACGCGACCTGGTGGATCCGTCAGGCGATTACCCGGAGCATCGCCGACCAGGCGCGGACCATCCGCATCCCGGTGCATATGATCGAGACGATCAACAAGCTGGTCCGCACCAGCCGCCAGATGCTGCACGAGATCGGCCGCGAGCCG
>NZ_CALAGI010000108.1 GCF_937891315.1 uncultured Amaricoccus sp.
GCCGGCTCGTCCGCTCCAGAGTCTTGATTTAGCGCAATATCTTAGCCACCAGACGATCCCGTCTGGTTGGACATTGCCCTAGCCGATCTTGCCGGTAATATAGTCCTCGGTCTGCTTCTCGCGCGGGCGAGAGAAGATGTCCTCGGTCCGGCCTTCCTCGATCAGCTTGCCCAGATGGAAGAAGGCGGTGCGCTGGCTGACGCGCGCCGCCTGTTGCATCGAATGGGTGACGATGACGATCGTGTAGTTGGCCCGCAGCTCGTCGATCAGCTCCTCGATGATCGCGGTGGCGATCGGATCGAGCGCCGAAGCCGGCTCGTCCATCAGGAGCACTTCGGGGCGGGTGGCGATGGCGCGGGCGATGCAGAGCCGCTGCTGCTGGCCGCCGGAGAGACTGGTGCCGGGCTCGGCGAGCCGGTCCTTCACCTCGTTCCAGAGACCCGCGCGCTTGAGCGAACTGACCACGACGGCCTCGAGCTCGGCCTTGTCGCGGGTCATGCCGTGGATCCGCGGGCCATAGGCGACATTCTCGAAGATCGACTTCGGGAAGGGGTTCGGCTTCTGGAACACCATCCCGACCCGGGCGCGCAACTCGACCACATCGACCTCGGGGTCGTAGATGTCCATCGTGTCGAGCAGGATCGAGCCGGTGACGCGGCAGATCGCGATCGTGTCGTTCATGCGGTTTATGGTGCGCAGGAACGTCGACTTGCCGCAGCCCGACGGGCCGATCAGCGACGTGACCTGGTTCGCGGGGATATCGAGGCCGACGCCGAAAAGCGCCTGCTTCTCGCCGTAGAAGACGGACACATCGCGCGCGCGGACCTTGACCATCGCCGGGGCGGCGGCCGGGGCCGTGGGGGATACCGAGGCGGCGCGGGACTCAAGCACCATGGTCATCTCTTTTCCTCATTCGGCGCTACCAGGTCCGTTCGAGCCGCTGGCGCAGGAAGATCGCGATCGCATTCATCACGATGAGAAAGCCGAGCAGGACGAGGATCGCGGCCGAGGTTCGGGACGCGAAGCCGCGTTCGGGGCTGTCGGCCCAGATATAGATCTGGGTGGGCAGCGCCGTCGAGGCCTCCAGGACGCCGCCGGGCGGGTTGGTGATGAAGGCGTTCATGCCGATCAGGAGAAGTGGCGCGGTTTCGCCGAGCGCGTGGGCGAGACCGATGATGGTGCCGGTCAGGATGCCGGGCAGGGCGAGCGGCAGGACATGATGCATCACCACCTGATGCTTCGAGGCGCCGACGCCATAGGCCGCCTCGCGGATCGAGGGCGGCACCGCCTTCAGCGCGTTGCGGGTGACGATGATGATGGTGGGCAGCGTCATCAGGCTGAGCACCATGCCGCCGACCAGCGGCGCCGAGCGTGGCAGGCCGAAGATCTGGATGAAGACCGCGAGACCAAGCAGGCCGAAGACGATCGAGGGGACGGCGGCGAGATTGTTGATATTGATCTCGATGAGGTCGGTGATCCGGTTGCGGGGCGCGAATTCCTCGAGATAGACCGCCGCCGCGATACCGACCGGGAAGCTGATCACGAAACAGACGAGCAGCACGTAGAACGAGCCGACGATGGCCCCGGCGAGGCCGGCTGTCTCTGGGAAACGGCTGTTGGAATTGGTGAAGAGCCCCCAGTTGAAGGGCCGCGACACCCGGTCCTGGGCGACGAGCTGGTCGAACCATCCGATTTGCTCGTTGGTGACGCGGCGGCGATCCTCGGGCGTGTCGCGATCGACGAGGCCCTTGTTCAACTGGTCGAACGGGTCGGAGGCGGGGATTTCGAGGGTGAGAGTGCCGCCGATCACGCTCGGGTCGGCCACGACGACGTCGCGGACCATGAACTGCGTGTTGGGCGTCAGGATGCCGGCGATCGCCTTGGCCTCGGCCGGTGAGCGCGGGCCGGGCAGCAGTGCTGCGACGCCGTTCTGAGTGATCTTGCGGAAATTGCCCTTTTCCGGCTGCGCCGGATCGACGAGGTCCGCCGGAATGGCGAAATCGACGCGAACCATCGTCTGGGTGAAGGCCGGATAGCCGCCGATGACCAGGGTGGTGATCAGGACGCCGAGGAGCCCGAGCGCGGTCAGGATCGCCGCCATGCCATAGGCGCGCAGCCTGCGGTCCGCCGCGTAGCGTCGCCGGCGGTGGGCGGCGGCGGCGGCGGTGGAACTCGGATGCGGCGGAGCGGCGGTATCGGTCATCGGTGGCGGGTCAATCGTATTGTTCGCGATAGCGCCGCACGATGGTGAGCGCGATCACATTGAGGCAGAGAGTGGCGATGAAGAGCACGAGGCCGAGCGCGAAGGCGGCCAGCGTTTTTGGGCTGTCGAACTCGGTGTCGCCGACCAGCATGGTGACGATCTGCACCGTCACCGTCGTGACGGAATCCAGCGGATTGATGGTCATCGAGGCGATGAGGCCAGCCGCCATGACGACGATCATCGTTTCGCCGATCGCGCGACTGAGGCCGAGGAGGATGCCGCCCATGATCCCGGGAATCGCAGCGGGCAGCAGGACGTGGGTCATGGTTTCCGCCGGGGTCGCGCCCATGGCGAGCGAGCCGTCGCGCAGGCTGCGCGGCACCGCGCGGAGCGCGTCGTCGCTGAGCGAGGAGACGAAGGGGATGATCATCACGCCCATGACCACCCCGGCCGCCAGCGCGGAGTTCGGCGAGGTGGCGAGGCCGAGGAGCGAGCCGCTGGCGCGGATCGCGGGTGCCACGGTCAGGACGGCGAAGAAGCCGTAGACCACGGTCGGAACGCCGGCGAGCACTTCGAGCATCGGTTTCACGAAGGCGCGGATCCGGGCGTCGGCGTATTCCACCAGATAGATCGCGGTCAGGAGGCCGATCGGGACCGCCACCGCCATGGCGATCACCGAGATCACCAGCGTTCCGAGGAAGACGGGCACCGCGCCGAAGGCCCCGGCGCCGGCGATCTGGTCGGCGCGGATGGCGATCTGCGGCTCCCATCGCAGGCCGAAGAAGAACTCGTGGGCGGGGACCAGGCGGAAGAAAGCCGAGGCTTCGTAGACCAGCGAGGCGATGATGCCGAGCGTGGTCAGGATCGCCACCAGCGAGCAGGCGATCATGAAGCCGGAAAGCGCCTTCTCGACCCGGTTGCGGGCGCGAAACCTCGGGGTCAGCCGCCGCGTCGCGACGAAAAGACCGATCAGCATCAGCGCGAGGGCGACGACGACCATCGCCGCGGTGGCTATCGTGTTCCAGCGGCCGAGGTCGGCGGCGGCCGCGGCGATCTCGGGCGAGGGCTCCTTGAACAGGCGGCCGGCGGCGACGTTGTGGATTTCCGGGACGACGAGGTCGCGGTCCGCCGGGGCGAGGCCATCGAGAAATCCGGCAGGCAGGCGCGCGAGAAGCAGGTGGTCGATGACCGCGCCCCGCAGGCTGATCCAGAGCAGGACCAGCGCCAGCGCCGGTACGCCCACCCAGATCGCCACATAGGCGCCGTGATAGCTTGGGACGGAATGCATGTCGGCGCCGGAGGCGGCGAAGCGCCGGCCCGCCGCCCCGCCCACGTAGTAGGCGACAAGCGACATCACGAGGATTGTCAGGAAGAGATAGCCGAGCACGGGCGGGCATGTCCTCGCGAAAGAGGGGGCGCGGATCGATCCGCGCCCCCCGCTCAAGGTCAGTTGAAGCGGTCGAGCCTGGTTCCGGCGGCGACCGAGGCGCGCACTTCCTCGCGCCCGGCATCCGACAGCGGGATCAGGCCACGCTCAGGCAGATAGCCGTCCGGGCCGAAGCTCTCCTCCGAGACATATTCGGTGAGGAACTCGTCGAGGCCGGGGATCACGCCGCGATGGGCGTTCTTGACGTAGATATAGAGCGGGCGCGAGACCGCGTAGGCGCCCGAGACGATGGTCTCGGCGTTTGGCGCGACGCCATCCACCGCGACGGCCTTCAGCTTGTCGGTGTTCTCGTAGAGGAACGAATAGCCGAAGATGCCGAGCGTGGTCGGGTCGGATTCCAGCCGCTGCACGATGAGATTGTCATTCTCGCCAGCCTCGATGAAGGGTCCGTCCTGGCGCATCCGCTCGCAGACCTCGGCCTCGCGGCTCTCGTCCAGCGCCTCGATCGCCGGGAAGGTCGCGCAACCCTCGTGCATGACGAGTTCGACGAAGGCGTCGCGGGTGCCCGAGGTCGGCGGCGGGCCGAACACCTGGATCGCGCTGTCCGGCAGGGACGCGTCGATGTCGGACCATTTCCGGAACGGATTCGGGACGATCCTGCCGTCCACTTCGACCTCGGATGCGAGCGCCTGGAAGATCCGCGCCTTGCTGAGATCCATGTCCGGGCTGTTGATCGAATGCGCGATCGACAGGCCGTCGTAGCCGAGCAGAACCTCGGTGACGTTATCGACGCCCTTGGCGACGCAAGCCTCGTATTCGGAAGCCTTGATCGCGCGCGAGGCGCCGGTGATGTCGGGGAACTGCGGGCCGACGCCGCCGCAGAAGATCTTCATACCCCCGCCGGTGCCGGTCGATTCGACCACCGGCGCGGGGCCGCCGGTCATGCCCGCGAACTGCTCGGCCACGGCCTGGGTATAGGGAAACACCGTGGAGGAGCCGACGATCCGGATCTGATCGCGGGACTGCGCCAACGCGCCGGCCGCCGTCGCGGCCAGGATGGCCAGGGCGGCGCCGGACCTAGCGGCGTGTTTCATCGGAAGTCCTCTCGGGCTGCGTGAACGGCGTCACGAACGAACAGGGACGGAGCCGAAAGACCCCGCCGGAGCGCGCAGACCCTAGAGCGTTCCGATGATGCTTGTGCATCATTTTTGCGACAAATTAATGACGCGGCAAGCTTTTGAAATTTCGTGATTTATGGACTGAACCGGTCGAGGTGCGCGTCACGCGCCCGCGCGCGGCGGATCGATCCCGCCGCGAGGGGCGGTCGGGGCGTCGATATGGGAGGCGTTCCGGCGGACCACGGACCAGATCATGCGGCGCAGCCGTTCTATTTCGATCGGCTTGGTGATGAACTCGTCCATGCCGACTTCTCGCGCGCGGTCGCGGTTCTCCAGCATCGCATCGGCCGACAGGGCGATGATCGGCGTGCGGCCGCGCGACTGCGCATGCTCGCGCCGACGGAGTTCACGCGTGGTCTCGAAGCCGTCGAGTACCGGCATCTCGATATCCATGAGCACCACGTCGTATGGCCGCTTCTCCCAGGCGGTCAGGGCCTCGGCGCCTTGGCTCACCATGTCGAAGGTCATCCCGAGCTTGCGCAGGAAGAGGGTGAACACGAATTGGTTGGTCGCATTGTCCTCGACGACGAGGACATGGGGCACGCCGAGTTCCTCGGGATCGTCGTCGTCGACATCGGCGTGGACCTCGGGCGCGTCGACCGTGCGGGTCGGCAACTCGACCAGGAAACGCGAGCCGCGGCCAAGACGGCTCTCGACGCGGATGCCGCCGTCCATCTGCTGGCAGAGGCGCTTGGCGATTGCGAGGCCGAGGCCGGTGCCGCCGAACCGCCGCGTGGTGGAACTGTCCGCCTGCACGAAGGGTTGGAACAGCTTCTCGATCGCTTCGGCCGACATGCCGATCCCGGTGTCGGTGACGCAAATGCGCAGGACCTGCCCCTCCGGCTGGTCCAGCACCGAAACCTCGACCAGGACGCGCCCGGAATCGGTGAACTTGATGGCGTTGGCGATGAGATTGACCAGGATCTGGCGGATGCGCACCGGATCGCCCTCGCAATAGGGCTCGGGCGCGGTGACTTTCATCTCGAGCGTCAGACCCTTGGTGGAGGCGAGCGGCGTGAACAGCACGCGCGCCGCCTGGGCGAGGTCGGGCAGGTTGAAGGTGGTGGTTTCAATGTCGATCTGGCCCGCCTCGATCTTCGAGAGATCGAGGACGTCGTTCAGGATGTCCATCAGCGACTCCCCCGACGTGATCATCACGTCGAGGATTTCCGTCTGTTCGGGCGACAGTTCGGTGCCGGCGAGGATCGAGGCGAGGCCCAGCACGCCATTCATCGGCGTCCGGATCTCGTGGCTCATCGTGGCGAGGAAGGCGCTCTTGGCGAGATTGGCCTGTTCCGCCGCCTTCTTCTGTTCCCGCAGCGCGGCGGCGAGCGCGCGCGCCTCGTCAAGCAGGCCGGAGCGCATTTCCGCGGCGAGCAGCATGTCGAGCGTGCCGTCGGTCGGAGAGAAATCCGAGAACTGAAGCTGCGGTCCGCTGTCGACCTTCTCGACATCCGGAATGTGGCCGAGCATCAGCCAGATGCCGTCACGCCGCACGAGCGGTATGCCGCGCATCCGCAGCGCGCGGGGTGGTATCATGCGTACGATGATGGGCCGTCCGTGGGTGCGCAAGGCATCGACGTTTTCGACCTGAGCCGGGCGCTCGACGCGGAAGCGCGAGAAAAACGCCGAACCGACGAGGTCGGGCGCGGAATGTTCGATGATCGAAGGGCCGGCGGCGATGATGCACCCGTCCGAACCGAGGTGAAGATAGGCGGGGAACAGAACCGACAATTCGGTCTCATCGAGCATCAGGGCTCCCTGCTCGGAACCGACGATCGCGCGGATCCTATGCATCATGGATGATCCGCGTGATCTCGAACACGACCCCGTCGGGGCAGGCGCCGTAGTCGATCGTCACCGATTCATCGAACCGCTCGGCGACGGCGCTGAGAATGCCCTGCACGAAGGGTTCGAGGCCGTCGCGTTCTGAAACATAGAGCACCTGGATGTGCCGGGAGTCGGATTCCAGCACCTGGAAGGAGGGCAGGGAGGCGAGCGGCATGTTCGACTTGATGCTCGCATGCATCCGGTCGAGGTTCTCGATGAAGCTTTCGAGATCGTCGCCCGCCATGCGCAGGACGCGACCATAGGCCGACGCGCCGGCGAAGGTGATCCAGAAGCGGCCGAATTCGTACAGCGCCTGGTCGATCGGCAGGGAAAGCCGCTTGGAAATGACATTGACCAGCGACAGCGTATCGGCGTCGGAATAGTAGTCGACGCCGATGAAATGGTGGCCGGACAGCCCGTGCGACGCGGCCAGGGCTTCCCATTCCGCCTCGCCGAGATGCGCGACGGCCATGTCCCGCGCCGCCTGATGGATCATCCCGTACACTGCCTGCCTCTCCATCGATCGCGGCCACCGGAGGGCGGCGGAGCACGAGCGGCACCTTCCCGGGCCTTGCGCGGATGCTCTGCCACGGCCGTGTTGGCGATGCGTTAACAACTATTGGGATAGTATTCCAATGGTTAAACGGTGGTTAACGAATGCGCGCGCAAGCGAAAAAGGATTGGCGAGGGGTTGAGTGATGAGCAAGTTTGGCGCGGTCGATCGAATCTACCACGAGGATCCGGAGGACGTATCGGCGAGCGGCATCGCAGATCCGTTTCCTGTTCACGACAAGCTCTCTAAAATTGACGTGGTATTGATCAAGGACAGCTGGAACAAGTTTCTGGCATTTGATGAAATGCTGACCGAGATGTTCTTCGAACGCCTCGTACTGGATGTTCCGGAAATCGCCGACCAATTCGGCGCCGCTATCGATCAGGCCGCGGCCGAGTTCCTCAAGCTGTTCGACCTCGCCGTGCGGGCCATCGATCCGCGCACCGAGACCGTCCTGCGCGAGGCCTATGCCAGCGCGCCCGGCGCTCGTGCCGCGCGCAGCAAGACGATCGAGGAATGCGGCGCCTTCTTCTCGACCTATGGCCTTACCCCCGACCAGTGGCGGATGGCGCAGAACACCTTCCTCTGGGCCTTCGGCAAGGTGCCATATCTCGAGGATTTCGAGCGCGAGGATCTGGCGCGCAAGGGTGAATCCGCGCTTGGTCGCTTCTTCGCCATGGAAATCGCCGGGCCGATGATCGCCCACGCGATCGCCGAGGACCGCGCCCTCTCGCCCGAGATCATCGCCGAGATGCAGGCGGGCGCCGAGAAGATGCTGAGCCAGCCGCAGGAGGCCGGTATCTTCTTCTACCAGACTCTGTTTCGCACCTTCCCCGAGGTTCTGCGCCATTTCCGCACGGCGGACATGGACATGCTGTCGCGCCACCTGATCGAGACCGTGGTGTTCCTGAGCCGCGTGGCGACCAAACCGCGCAGCCTGCGGACGGAATTGCGCAATCTCGCCTCGGTTCATCAGGTGAACCAGATCCCGACCATCGACTATCCGAAACTGGCCGATCCGCTGCTCGAGACCCTGTCGACGTTCGGACTTCCGCTGAACGACCGGATGCGTCGGGGATGGTCGGTGTTGTTCGGACGGGTGATCCGCGTCATCTCCGAGCCGATGGCGCAGCAGGAACGCCTCGGCGAAGCCGCGCGCGAATTCATCGACCAACTGGCCGAGGAACTCGCCTGGCCCGCGACCAAGGTCGAGAAGCGCTGGTCCGAGATTAGCCACGAGATCCGCGCGACTGGCACCTATACCCAGACCTACGAAGAGATCGAATACGGCGCCAAGCTCGCCTGGCGCAACGCGCCGAAATGCATCGGCCGGATCAGCTGGAAGAACCTGATCGTGCGCGACCGCCGGCACGTGACCGAGCCGGACGCGATCTTCGCCGAATGCGTCGAGCATCTGCGCGCGGCCACCAACGGCGGCAATATCGAGATCGTGCTCACCGTGTTCCGGCCCACCCGGCCGCAGGAGCGCTGGGGGCCGCGCATCTGGAACAGCCAGCTCATTCGCTACGCTGGATATGCGCTGCCGGACGGGACGGTGATCGGCGACCGGGCGAATCTCGATCTCACCAGCGCGATCCGCAAGCTCGGCTGGCTCCCGCCCGAGAGGCCTTCGAATTTCGACATCCTGCCGCTGGTCATCGACGTGCCGGGCCACGAGCCCCGGCTCTACGAGCTGGACAAGGCGGACGTGCTCGAAGTGCCGATCAGCCACCCGAGCGAGCCGAAGGTGGCCGCGCTCGGCCTCAAATGGTGCGCGGTTCCCGCGATCGCCAATTTCCGCATGGAGATCGGCGGCATCGACTACGGCTGTCTGCCTTTCAACGGCTGGTTCATGGGTACCGAGATCGCACGCAACCTCTTCGAGGAAAAGCGCTACGATCGCGCCGCCGAGGTCGCCGAGACCTTCGGCCTTGACACGTCGAGCGAGATGACGCTCTGGCGCGACCGGGCCTTCCTCGAGCTCAATACCGCCATCCTCCATTCCTTCAGCCAGGCGCGCGTGACGCTCGTCGACCATCAGACCGCCTCGCGGCAGTTCATGATCCATGACCTGCGCGAGAAGAAGGCGGGGCGCGAATGCCCGGCGCAATGGTCCTGGATCGCGCCGGCGGCCGGTGGCTCCACCACTCCGGTCTGGCACCACGAGACCCGCGATTTCCACCTCCGCCCCTGCTACAGCTACGCCGCCGACCGCTGGGCGGTGGTCGAGCGCGACATCGGGCCGGCGCGGATCCTGATGCCGGTCCAGCAGAAGACGCGGCGCCCGCTGATCCTCTACGCCTCGGAAACCGGCACCGCCGAGGGCTACGCCCGGCAGGCGGCCCGACGTCTCGCGCCGCTCTCGCCCGTGGTCCTGTCGCTCGACGAGGTCGATGTCGACACGCTGCCGCGCGAGTCGCTGGCGCTGCTCATCACGTCGACATGCCGGGACGGCGAAATCCCGGCGAACGGAAAGGCGCTGATGGAGTGGCTGTCGAGCTGCAAGCCCGGTGCGCTGCGCGGCCTGGGCTTCGCGGTGCTCGGCATTGGCAACCGGATCTATCCGAACTACTGCGCGGCCGCGACCGGTTTCGACGCGGCGCTGGAGGCGGCGGGCGGCGAGCGCCTGTCCGCGCTGACGCTCGCGGACGAGATCGCCGGCCAGGCCGACACCGTCAAGCAGTGGCTGGAAATGTTTGCCAAGCTCTGGTCCGCCGACGGCCAGAGGGTGAAGGCCCGGCGCGCGATCGTCGAACTGATCCCGCCGGCGCGCTCCATCGAGTCCGACCCGGCGAATGTCGGCATCGTCGCCTTCAACAGCGAGATGCTGTCGGCCGAGCCGGGTGGCAGTCGCTCGACCCGCCATATCGGCATCATCCTCGCCGACGGGGCGCCGGCCTATGCGCCGGGCGACCATCTGGCGATCCATCCGGCGAATCCGGCGCATCTGGTCGAAGGCGTCTGCCGCCATCTCGGCCTGCCGCCGGAGGGCTGGTTCCGCGTGCTCGGCGCCTCGACGCCGACGCTCGAACGCTATCGCGACGGCTATCCGGTGCACCGGCTGCTCGCCGAGGATCTCGACCTGATGATGCCGGACGCGCCGGAGGAGCTGATGGCCACGATGCGCGCGGTCAGTTCCGATCTCGACGATCAGGCGCAGCTCGCCAAATGGCTCGACGTACTGAATCTCGAGGAGGCCAATCCGGCCCGGCGCCAGCTGCGCGGGTGGCTGCGCGACACCTACATCACGCTGCTCGACCTCTTCGACGCCTTTCCGCAGTCGATCCCGTCGCTGGACCAGCTGATCGAGCTTCTGCCCCGCATGAAACCACGCCTCTATTCGATCGGCTCGAGCCCGCTCTGGCACCCGCGACAGGCGCGGATCATGACCGGCGTCCTCAATGTTCCGCAACGGGACGGCCGGGTGCGGCGGGGGCTCTGCTCGCACTATCTCGCGGCGCGCAAGCCGGGCGACCAGGTCCGGATCACCCTGCGCTCGGCGCCACGCCGGCTGCCGGCGGAATTCGCGGGGCCGTTGCTGCTGGTTGGCGCGGGCACCGGCGTCTCTGCCCTGTTCGGCATCCTGCAGGATCGGGTCGCGCGTCAGGTACGCTCGGACCGCGACAATCCGGTCGCGCTCTATTTCGGCTGCCGGGGCGAGGACGAGTTCCTCCAGCGGCGCCACCTGATCGACTGGCGCGAGCAGGGCTTCCTTGGCCATCTCTCGGTCGCCTACTCGCGGCAAGGCCCGGCCAAGGCCTATGTACAGGACGCGCTCGACGAGGACGGTGCCACGGTCTGGGACATCCTCGGCCGGCCGGACAGCCGGTTCCTGATCTGCGGCGACGCCAAGATGGCGCAGGATGTCGAGGAGCGCGTGCTGCAGGTTCTGCAGCGTGAGGCGGGCTTCTCATACGCCGCCGCTGTTTCGTTCCTGCGCGATCTGCGCGCCGATGGCCGCTATATCGAGGATGTCTGGGGCGTCCAGCTCAACAGGGACGTGGCACTGCCCGAGATGGTTCGCGCGAAGTACGATCAGGGCTCGGGATGGCTGATGCGGCTGCAGCGCGCGCTGACCGGGCGCAAGCCGAGGACCGGCTCGATCGTCCAGTACTAGGCCTTTCGACCGGCCGCTCCGAGAGGGCGGCCGGTTGTTTTCACGGCGTCCGCCGTCTAGCCTTTCCTCCACCCGGTCGAAAGGTTCCCATGACGAAAGAGCGCAGCCTGCAGATCCGCGACGCGGCGGTTCTCGTCACCATGGACGACGCGCGGCGCGAGATCGCGGGGGGATGCGTCCATATCGAGGGCAACCGGGTCGTCGCCGTCGGCACCCGGGCCGACATGCCCGAAACGGCGGACGAGGTGCTCGACCTCGCCGGCCACGTGGTGATCCCGGGGCTGATCAATACCCACCATCACATGTACCAGAGCCTGACGCGGGTCGTGCCCGCCGTGCAGGATGGCGAGCTCTTCGGCTGGTTGCGCGGGCTTTATCCGATCTGGGCGCGGCTGACGCCGGAGATGATCGGGGTCTCGACCCAGACGGCGATGGCCGAGCTCCTGCTGTCGGGCTGCACCACCAGCTCGGACCACCTCTATGTCTATCCGAACGGCTGTCGGCTCGATGACAGCATCGCGGCGGCGGCCGAGATCGGCATGCGGTTCCACGCCGCGCGCGGCTCGATGAGCGTCGGCGAGAGCAAGGGCGGGCTGCCGCCTGATTCCTGCGTCGAGGAGGAAGAGGCGATCCTGAGGGACAGCCAGCGCCTGATCGAGAGCTACCACGATCCCGAGCGGTTCTCGATGCTGCGGCTGGTACTGGCGCCCTGCTCGCCCTTCTCGGTCTCGACCGACCTGATGCGCGCCTCGGCCGAGATGGCGCGGGCCTACGGGGTGTCGCTGCATACCCATCTCGCCGAGAATGACAACGACATCGCCTACAGCCGCGAGAAGTTCGGGCGGACACCGGCGCAATATGCCGAGGATCTCGGCTGGCTCGGGCATGACGTCTGGCATGCGCATTGCGTGAAGCTCGACGCGCCGGGCATCGCGGCCTTCGCCCGCACCGGCACCGGCGTCGCACATTGCCCCTGCTCGAACATGCGCCTCGCCTCCGGGATCGCGCCGGTGCGCCGCATGATCGACGCCGGCGTGCCGGTCGGCCTGGGAGTCGATGGTTCGGCCTCGAACGATTCGAGTCACATGCTGGGCGAGGTTCGCCAATCGCTGCTGTTGCAGCGGGTCGGGTTCGGGCCGGATGCGATGACCGCGCGGCAGGCGCTGGAGATCGCGACCCGGGGCGGCGCGCGTGTGCTGAACCGCGATGATATCGGCCATCTCGCGCCCGGGATGGCGGCCGATCTCGTCGCCTTCGACCTCTCCGGCATCGGTTTCGCCGGCGGGCTGCACGACCCGGTCGCGGCGCTGGTCTTCAACGCGGTGCCTTCGGTCGCCTTCGCCGTCGTCAACGGGCGGGTGGTGGCGCGGGACGGGCAACTGACCACGCTGGATCTCGGGCCGCTGATCGAGCGGCACAATCGTCTCGCGCGGACGCTGGTCAACGGCTAGCGGGGTCCGATCCGGCAGACCAGGCAGCGGCGGCGCGGGAAAATTTGCCATGGGAAACCGGGGATTAACCAAGGAGCGCTAGGACGGTTGCGATCAACGGTCCCGGGAGATTCCCCATGTCCGCAGCCCGGTCCGGCCTCTGGCCGCGCCTCCTGCTCGCGCTGGCGTTCGCCGCGCAATCGCCGGCCGCGAAGGCCAGCGACGCCGAAGCCCAGACCGCGCTTTGCGATCGGGCGATCGTCCGGGGTGCGACGACGGCCGGTATTCCGGCCTCGGTGCTGAACGCGGTGTCCCTGACCGAAACCGGGCGCAACCAGGGTGGACGGCTGCGGCCCTGGCCCTGGGCGATCAACCGTGAAGGGCAGGGCTACTGGTTCGCGACGCGCGAACAGGCGCTGGCCTTCGCACAGGCGAGTCTCGCCGAGGGACGTACCAGCTTCGATGTCGGCTGCTTCCAGATCAACTATCGCTGGCACGGGCATAATTTCCCGTCCTTGGAGGCGATGTTCGACCAGGAGGCCGGGGCCGACTACGCGGCGCGGTTCCTGCGCGATCTGCATGGCGAGCTTGGCGACTGGTCGCGGGCGGCGGGGGCCTATCACTCGCGTACCCCGGAATATGCCCAGATCTATCGCGCGCGGTTCGACCGGATCCTCGCCAGCGTCGGCGACGCGCCGCTCGTCGTCACCGGCGACGTGGGGGCGAGCCCGGCCGCGGAGCCGGCGACGCCGCGCAAGAGCCGCGTCAAGCTGGCCCGGCCGCCGCTGATCATCACCATCGACAAGCGCCAGTTCGCTCCGCCGCTGGCGGCGAAGGGCGAGCGTGCCTCGGCGGAACCGCCGGTACCCGCCGTGCTGCTGTCGCGCAACGAGATGCCGCGTCCGACGAGCGCTTTCTGAGGGGGTGAGCGTGGCAATTTTTACACCTGCGACCGAAGCCAATAGATGCGCCAGCGGGCTGTTAACTGCCCGTAAATATTTTGCTGTATTTATGCGATAAGTTTGGAAAAAACTGTCAGTATTGATTGCTTGAAATTCAAGTGATCATGTGGCACTACAAAAAACTGTGAGTAACACACGCCCCCGAAGACGTGAAAATGGAGAGTGAGACATGAAGTACAACTTTAATTTCGCCAAGCGTCTTCTGAAGGACGACAAGGGCGCCACCGCGATCGAATACGGCCTGCTGGCCGCGCTGATCGCCGTCGTGATCATCGCCGCCGTATCGACGCTGGGCGGCACGCTGCGCGACACCTTCACCGACGTGAACAGCTATATCGCCGACCCGTCCACCGCGCCGACTGGCGAAGAAGAATAAGGCTCCCGATACAGCGCCCCGGCCGGAGCCATCACGATCATGCGTGTCTTCCTCCTGCTCTTCGCGGCGCTGATCGTGGCCTGTGGCACCGGCTACTACGCCTATCTCGGGACGCGGCCGCCAGCGGCCGCGCCCGTCGCCGTGAAGGTCGCGCCGCCAAAGCCGACCGAGGTCTTCGTCGCGGCCGACCAGTTGCCGACGGGCACCATCCTGCGCCCCGATAGTCTCGGGCGCATGGCGCTGGCAAAGTCCGCGGTCACCGAGGAAATGATCCTGGCCGACGACGAGGGCGAGAAGCTGCTGCTTGGCAGTGTCGCGCGCCAGACGCTGCCGAAGGGCATGCCGATCGCGCGTTCCGCGACCGTCCAGCCGGGCAATCGCGGCTTTCTCGCCGCCGTTCTGCCTCGGGGCAAGCGCGCGGTTTCGATCCCGATCAGCGAAGTAGCCGGCGTCAGCGGCCTCGCGCTGCCTGGCGACCGGGTCGATATCATCCTCACCTATTCGGTGACGGCCGAGCTGATGGACGAAAAGCGCGACATCCATGCCAGCGAGACGGTGGCGCGGAATCTGCGTGTCCTCGCGCTCGATCAGCGGCTGAGCCAGACGCACAGTCTCGAAGAGAAGGTGAAGGACCTGCCGGTCGCCGACACCGCGACGCTGGAAGTGACGCCCGCCGAGGCCGAGACGATCACGCTCGCCACCACGCTCGGAACCCTGTCGCTGGTGCTGAATTCGGTGCGCGACGGCGGTGACGACGAAGCGACGGAGCCGGGCCGCGATCCTCTGGAACGCGTCTCGGGCCGGATGTCGAAGCCGCTCGACGCCCACCCCTCCATCTCCCGGCCGATGACCCTCGATTCCGAAGTGACGACGCTGCTCAACCGGCACAATGACGAGCGGGTCGCCGACCGGATGCGCGCCTTCCCGGTTCAGGTCGTGCGCGGGCGGAAGAGCAGTGGGCTGCTCTATGGTGGCGACGCCGCCACGCAGCCCGAGAAGGCGGCGGAAGCGCCGCCGGAAGCGGTCAACTAGGGCAATGTCCGACCGGCCAAGCCTGGCCGGCGACGAGGACATTGCGACAGAACTGAACACTGGAGCGGATGGCCCGGGCGAGGCCGGACTCCGCTCCGGACCGAGCAGAACGTTCGAGTTTGGAGTAACGCGGTGCCTGGACCCCATAGACTGCTGGCGGCGATCGCCGCCGCGCTGACGCTCCAGCCGGTCAACTGGACCGCGCCGGCCGATGCCTTCGAACTGGTCGAGCCGCAGGTCGAGAAGTCGATCACAGTGGTGATCGGCGCGGGCCAGCTCATCAAGGTCGACAGCGAGTTTTCGAGCCTCTTCGTCGCCAATCCCGAGGTGGCGGATATCGAGGTGAAATCGCCGCGCCTGCTGTACCTGACCGGCGTCGGCGTCGGCGAGACCACGCTGTTCGCCGTCGATGACCAGGACAATGTGCTGATGTCGGCGAACATCCGGGTGACGCACAATACCGAGGCGCTGAAGGCGGGTCTCGCGCGGGTCGCACCGGGCAGCGATGTCACCGCGACCACGGTCGATCAGTCGCTTGTCGTCACCGGCGAAGTCAAGAGCCCGGAGGTGGCGGCAAACGTCATGCAGGTGGCGAGCCAGTTCGTCGATGATCCGACGCGCGTGGTCAACCGCATGACGATCAGCGCGCCGACCCAGGTGAATCTTCAGGTCCGCATCGCGGAGATCAGCCGCAACGTCGATCGCCAGCTCGGCATCCGGTGGGGCGCGGTCGGGGTGAATACCGGCGGCTCGCTGCAATTCGGGCTGGTGGGCGGCGGCGGTCCGACCGGGGGCTACGATGTCGGTGTCTCCTATACCGGCACGCAGGTCTCCGTCGACTTCCTGTTGCAGGCCCTGGCCGAGGACGGGCTGGTCTCGATCCTGGCCGAGCCGAACCTGACGGCCCGCTCGGGCGAGAGCGCGAGCTTCCTCGCCGGCGGCGAGTACCCTTACGCCGTCGCCCAGGAGGGCGGGCAGAACACCATCACCTTCAAGGACTACGGCATCGGGCTCAATTTCACCCCGACGGTGCTCGACGGCAACCGGATCAGCCTGCGGGTCGCGACCCAGGTGAGCGAGCTCAGCTTCGCCCAGAACGCCGAGGTTCCCTCGCTCGTCAGCCGGCGGGCGGAGACCACGGTCGATCTCGGCAGCGGCCAGAGCTTCGCGATCGCGGGTCTAATGCAGAACAGCTCGTCCCAGAACGGGTCGAAAATGCCGGGGATAGGGTCGATTCCCGTGCTCGGCGCGCTGTTCCGGTCCTCGGGCTTCAAGCGGGGCCAGACCGAGCTCGTCATCATCGTGACGCCGATCATCGTCAAGCCGGGTGGGGGATCGCGCAAGATGGCGACGCCGGTCGACAATTACCGCCCGCCGAACGACTTCGAGCGCATCCTGCTCGGCCGTTTCCAGGCGCAGGGCAAGTCCGACCAGGTCAAGAACAGCGTCGGGCGGCGCCGGTTGCAGGGCGCCTCGGGCTTCGTGTTCGAATGAGGGCGCGGGAGATGAAGCCTTTCTGGATATGCGCGGCGCTGGCACTGGCTGGATGCGCCGATCAGCCGATCGCGAGCTTCGAGGTTCCGCGCTATGCCGACACCGGCGCGCAGGCGCAGACCGATCTCTACTTCCGGCCCGGAACGAGCGAGCTGGCGAACGGCGAGCAGGCGCGTCTGCGGGCGTTCCTGAGCGCGCAGGTGCTGCGGACGACCGACGACGTGGTGGTGGATATTCCGTCCTCGGGCGTTGCAACGGTGGATGCGCGCCGGGTTCAGGTGACACGCGGCGCCGTCGGGCCGGTGCCGGCGCGTGTGCGTCTCGTTGGCACCCCGGGCTTTGTCTATACCAATCCGCGGCCCGACGCGGCGTTCGTGCAGGTGTTGCGCCACGACCAGGTGACGGTCGATTGCGTCAACAGCGGACGCGACGCCTTCGAGACACAGATGCTGACGCCCTTCCCGGCGATCGGCTGTGTCAACGCGATCAACCGCGCCGAAATGGCGGCGGAGGTGCGCGACCTGACCGCGCCGCGCGTACTTGGCGCCACGGACGCGGTGACCGGCGTCGCGGCCGTACGGCGCTATCAGACGGGCCAGACCAAGCCCGCTCCATTCGGTCTGGGGGATTGAGCGATGGCACAGGCGGCCGCGCGCACGACGATGGTCTTTGACGACGACGATGACGGGCGCGAGCCCTTCGCGGCCTATCTCGCCGACGATGCCTCGCAGGCGGCGGCGCAGGCGGTGGCGACGCAACGCGGCTGGTCGACATCGAGCATCCGCAAGGGCGGACTCGCCGCCGCGCTGCGCCTGCTCGGCGTCGCTCCGCCGGCGCGATTCGTCATCATCGATATCGAGGGCCTTCCGATCGAGGAGGTCGAGGCGGGGCTGATCGAACTCGCGCGGCTCGGCTCGCAGGTGCTGGCGCTCGGCTCGATCAACGACGTCAACTATTTCCGGCGGATCATGCGCACCGGCGCGCGCGACTATCTCGTGAAGCCGGTGGACGCCGATGTGCTCGGCGAGGTCTTGGTTCGGCTGGAGCAGCCGGGCGACGGGGTCAAGCCGCTTGGCCGGGTGGTCGGCATGATTGGCGCGCGGGGCGGGGTCGGGGTGACGACGATCGCCATCAACACCGCCTGGATGATGGCCGAACGGTTGAGCCGGCGCACGGCGCTGGTTGATATGGACATCTATGCCGGCAATATCGCCCTCGCGCTCGATATCGAGCCGACGCGCGGCCTGCGCGAGGCGTTCGACGATCCCGAACGGGTGGACCAGGTGTTCCTGCAGAACGCCATGGCGAAATTCGGCAAGAGCATGCACGTGCTGGCAACGGAGGAGGCATTCGACGACGCGGTGCGGATGACCGACGAAAAGGTCCTGATGCTCGCCGACACGATGCGCGCGAATTTCGACATGTCGATCCTCGATATCCCGCGGCATTTCGTGATGCGCGAGCCGCTGCTCTTCTCGCGCTGCGACGATATCGTCATCGTGACCGAGCTGACGCTGCAGTCGTTGCGGGACGGGAACCGGCTGGCGCGGCTTCTGCTGACCCGAAACCGGCAGGCGAAAATCCATCTCGTGGCGAACCGGATCGGGCCGAAACCCGACATCACCGCCAAGGAGTTCGAGACTGGCATCGAAGCGAAACTCCGCTGCGCCTTTCCGCTCGATCCCAAGGCAATGGCGCGGGCGAGCCTGAAAGGCCAGCCGCTGGCCGGTTCGGAGCCAAAGCATCGCATGATCGTCGATCTGCACCGCCTGTGCATCGAGCTCGCCGGCGTCCCCGAAGAGGTCAAGACCAGCTTCTTCAAGCGCCGGATCGGCAGGAAGTAACCCGCCATGGAAGACGGGTTCGACTCCGGCCGCCTGACCGCCGCGCATGATTCGATCTCCATGCTGCGCTCGGCCGCGACCGAGCGGCTTCGCCAGATGCTCGGCGCCGAGGGGATCGCCGCGACGACACCCATGGGCCTCGCCGAGAAGGCGAGTGACATCCTCGCCGAACTGATCGCCCCGCGCGAGGCCAAGCCGAGCCTGATCGACCAGCGCCAGATCCTGCGCGGTATCATCGAAACGCTGCGCGCCGAGGCGGCCCCGGCCCCGGCCGCGGCCGAGGCCGAGGCCGAGCCGGTGGATCCGCTGAACGATCCCCTGGCGGAAAACGAGACCAAGAGCGCGCCCGAAGCCAAGAACAAGCGCGCGATCATGGTCAAGGCCCAGGTCATGCCGCTGCTCATGCAGCGCATCGATATCTCGGTCGCCTCGGCCCTCGGCCCGGACGAGTTGCGGCTGCAGATCGCCGAGATCGTCGAGGAAATCATCGTCGATCTTCGGATCCAGCTCAACGCCGTCGAGATGCGGTCGATCGTGCGGCTGCTGGTCGATGACATGGTCGGGCTCGGCCCGCTGGAGCCGCTGCTCGCGGACGAGACCATCACCGACATCATGGTGAACGGCCCGCATCAGATCTATGTCGAGCGCCGCGGCAAGCTCGAAATCACCGACGTGACCTTCCGCGACGACGCGCATGTGATTCATGTCGCGACCCGCATCGTCACCGAGGTCGGCCGCCGGGTCGATGAATCGACACCGCTGGTCGATGCCCGGCTCAAGGACGGCAGCCGCGTCAACATCATCATTCCGCCGCTGGCCATCGACGGGCCGACCATCGCCATCCGCAAGTTCTCCAAGAAGGAGATCACCCTCGACGTCATGGCGCGGCAGGGGAACGTCTCGCCCGATATGGCGACCGTGCTGAAGATCGCCGGCCGCGCGCGGCTCAATATCCTGATCTCGGGCGGTACCGGCTCGGGCAAGACCACGCTTCTCAACGCCATGAGCCGGATGATCGACCATGGCGAGCGTACGATCACCATCGAGGACGCCGCCGAACTGCAGTTGCAGCAGCCGCATGTGGTGCGGCTGGAGACCCGGCCCGCCAATATCGAGGGCGAGGGCGAGATCACCATGCGCCACCTCGTCAAGAACGCGCTGCGCATGCGGCCCGACCGCATCATCCTCGGCGAAATTCGCGGCGAGGAAGCGATCGACATGCTGCAGGCGATGAACACCGGCCATGACGGCTCGATGGGGACCATCCACTCGAACACGCCCCGCGACGCGCTGACCCGGCTGGAAAATATGGTGGCGATGTCGGGCTTCAAGCTGCCGGCCGAGGCGGTACGCGAGCAGATCCAGTCCGCCGTCCATCTCATCGTGCAGATCAGCCGCATGCGTGACGGCAAGCGACGGATCACGCAGGTGACCGAGATCACCGGCATGGAGGGCGAGGTCGTCACTACCCAGGATCTCTTCAAGTTCCATTTCGACGGCGAGAACCCGGACGGCACACTGGCCGGTCGCTTCGAATGTTCCCGCCTCAGGCCGCATTTCCTGCCGCGGGCGGAATATTTCGGGCTTGGCCGGCGGCTGCTGGAGGCGATGGGATGTCAGGAGTGAACGCGACGGTCGTCGTCCTCTTCGTCCTGTCGGTTTCCATCGTAGTCGGTCTCGGTCTCTTCGTGATCGCCGTCGTGCTGCGGGCCAAGGCGCGGCACCGTCGGCGGCTCGGGCGGGTCAGCCGCCGGCGCATGTCGGGTCGGCTCGATATCGAGGAGGCGCGCATGAGCCTGCTGCGCCAGAAGCAGGAATCGAACGCGCTCGTCGGCCTGTCGAACGCGCTCGCGCGGTTCGTGCCGCTGCTCGACACCACACGGCTGCGCGCCAACATCAGCCGGGCGGGCATGTCGCTGTCGGTCGGCGCCTTCATCCTGTTGTCGCTGGTCGTCGCGGCCGTGCTCGCCGTTGGCGGCGCGGTTGCCACCGGCTATCCCCTGGCGCTGCTCGCGATCCCTTCGGCGCTGGCCGGCATGTTCCTTGTCGACGCCTTCGTGAACTTGCGCGGCGACATGAAGTCGGCGCAGTTCATGCGGCAGTTGCCCGACGCGCTCGACACCATCATCCGCGGCATCCGCTCCGGCCTTCCGGTCATCGAATGCGTCGGCACGGTCGGACAGGAATATGACGAGCCGATCGGGGACTATTTCCGCAGCATAAGCGAGCGGGTTCAACTCGGCGAGTCGCTCGAAAGCGCGCTCTGGCGGGTCGCACGGGTGATCGATCGGCCGGAGATGGATTTTCTCGCCATCTCGATCTCGATCCAGATCGAGACCGGTGGCAGCCTCGCCGAGGCGCTCGGCAACCTCGCCGACCTGCTGCGCCAACGGCAACGCATGAAGCTGAAGATCAAGGCGATCTCGTCCGAGGCCAAGGCGAGCGCCATGATCATCGGCGCGCTGCCCTTCATGATGCTGGGTCTGCTCTCCTTCATGAGCCCGGACTATGTCATGCCGCTTTTCACCGATCCGCGCGGCCACATGATGCTCGGCGCCGGCCTTGGCAGCATCTCGCTCGGCGCCTTCGTGATGTGGCGCATGACCCAGTTCGAGATCTGACGGGGCGCGCGGCATGGTTCTCACCCCCGCTGTCATCTATTCGCTCTCCGGCACGCTGATCCTCGCGCTCCTGCTGTCGGGGATCGCCATGTGGGTCGCCGGGCGGCGGACGCGGGCGCAGCGGGTGCGGGCCGCCATCGGCAAGCGATCGAACCGCAATCTCGAGGCTGCGAACCTGCGCAGCGCCCAGAGCCAGGCTTGGCAGCGTGGAATGCTGAATTTCATGCGCGCGGCCACGGCGAAACTCTCGATCATGAAGGATCGCCAGACCCACGACACGCGCCTGCTGCTGGTCAGCGCCGGCTATCGCAGCCGCGACGCGATCGTGGTCTATACATTCTTCAAGCTGGTGGCGCCGCTCGCCTTCATGGCCGGGGCGGCGCTCTATGTCTATGGCATCGACCCGATCGGCAAGGGCGCGCTGCTCGACATGGCGGCGGTCATGGCCGCGGCGCTGTTCGGCAGCAAGCTGCCCGACATCATCCTCAAGAACAAGCGCGACAAGCGGCTGACGAGCATCCGCAAGGCGCTGCCGGATTCGCTCGACATGCTGGTGATCTGCGCCGAGGCCGGGCTCGCCTCGGACGCGGCGCTGAAGCGCGTGGTGCTCGAGACCGGGCGCAAGTCCTCGGTGCTGAGCGAGGAACTGAACCAGACGGCGATGGAGCTGGCTTTCATGCCCGAGCGTCGCATCGCGCTCGAGAACCTCGCCGAGCGCGCGCCGTTGCCGGCGGTGAACGCTTTCGTCAACACGCTGATTCAGGCCGAGAAATACGGCACCCCGCTGGCGCGCGCCTTCAAGGTGCTAAGCCAGGAACAGCGGACCGAGCGCATGCTTCGCGCCGAGGAGAAGGCCGGCCGCCTGCCGGCTACGATGACGGTACCGATGATGATCTTCATCCTGCCCGCGCTCTTCATCGTGCTGATCGGACCGGCCGTGCTCGACATCATGGACAACTTCATCGGGATGAAGTGACGGCCTCACCCCGGGCGCGACCCGGCGCCCCCGGCCTGAACCGGGGGCGCGAGGCTCAGGCGACTCAGGCGAGCTCCAGCTCGACCAGCAGGTCCTTCGCGTCGATCTGCGCGCCCGGCGTGACATGCACCGCCTTGACCGTGCCCGCCTTCTCGGCGTGCAGGCCGGTCTCCATCTTCATCGCCTCGATGGTCAGCAGCATGTCGCCCGGCTGCACCGCCTGGCCGACCACGACCGCGAGCGTCGCCACCACGCCCGGCATCGGCGCGGCGATCTGCCCGGGATTGCCGGGCTCGGCCTTCGGGCGCTTCGGCGCGGCGGCGGCGGCCCTGCGGTTCGGCACGCGCACCGTGCGCGGCTGGCCGTTCAGCTCGAAGAACACGCGCACGTCGCCTTCCTCGTTGGTCTCGCTCACCGCCGACAGGCGCAGCTCGATCGTCTTGCCCGGGTCGATCTCGATCGAGGCCTCCTGTCCCGGCTCCATCCCGTAGAAATAGATCGGAGTGGGCAGGGTCCGCACCGGACCATATTCCCGATGCCGGTTGAAATAGTCGGTGAAGACCTTCGGATACATCAGGTATCCGTTGAAATCCTCGTCGTCGATGGTCTCGCCTTCGCGGACCAGCTTCTCGACGTCGGCGCGTAGTTTGCCGAGATCGGCGGGTGCCATGA
Organism: uncultured Amaricoccus sp.; assembly: GCF_937891315.1. Lineage (GTDB taxonomy): Bacteria > Pseudomonadota > Alphaproteobacteria > Rhodobacterales > Rhodobacteraceae > Amaricoccus. The sequence goes on from NZ_CALAGI010000108.1 coordinate 22,676, forward strand.
CCGCGCCCGGCCGCTCGGTAGAGCCCGCGTTGCCCTTCAGAACCTTCATCTGCAAGGCGGGCGGCCAGCCTCCCGGTGGCTGACCGAGGTTGCCTTTCATCATGTCGACCACGCTGTCCGGAAAGGCGACCTCGACCGCCGGATCCTCGACCTGCTCACGGCTGAGGTTCTGGGCGACCATCATCAGCGCCATGTCGCCGACGACCTTGGAACTCGGCGTCACCTTGACGATGTCGCCGAACATGCGGTTCACCTCGGCGTACATGTGCGCCACCTCGTGCCAGCGCTCCTCCAGCCCCATGCTGCGGGCTTGCGCCTTGAGGTTGGTGAACTGGCCGCCGGGCATCTCGTGGAGGTAGACCTCGGAGGCGGGAGCCTTCAGGCCGGCCTCGAAGGCGGTGTACTGGGTGCGGACGGCCTCCCAGTAGTCGGAGAGCTGGCGGATCGCCTCGATGTCGAGACCGGTGTCGCGGTCGGTGCGGGCGACGGCCTCGACGATCGAGCCGAGGCAGGGTTGCGAGGTGTTGCCGGAGAAGCTGTCCATCGCGGCGTCGACCGCATCGACCCCGGCGCGGGAGGCGGCGAGGATCGAGGCGGCGGCGATGCCGCTGGTGTCGTGGGTGTGGAAGTGGACGGGAAGGCCGACCTCTTCCTTCAGCGCCTTGACGAGGGTGAAGGCGGCGGCGGGCTTCAGGAGCCCGGCCATGTCCTTGACGCCGAGGACATGGGCGCCGGCGGCGGAAAGCTCCTTCGCCATGGCGACGTAGTACTTCAGGTCGTACTTGGCGCGGGACGGGTCGTTGATGTCGCCGGTGTAGCAGATCGC
>NZ_CALAGI010000109.1 GCF_937891315.1 uncultured Amaricoccus sp.
CGTTTCCAGACGAGCGTGGGCGAAGGTGTCATGACTTATGGCGGCTGGTATAAGTTTTCGCGTCCAGCAGTCGGTCGGCGCGAATGGGGAGTGAGCATGTTCGATTGGGTTGTGATGTTGCTCGGGAATGGAGGATATCTCGGCATCTTCCTGTTGATGCTCGCCGAGAACCTGTTCCCGCCGATCCCGTCGGAGTTGGTGATGCCGCTCGCCGGCTTTCTCGCCGCGCAGGGTGCCATGTCGCTTCCGCTTGCGATCGTCGTCGGCACCGCCGGCTCTGTGGCGGGTGCGCTCTTCTGGTACTGGGTGGGGCGTCGCTTCGGCGAGGCGCGGCTGCGCCGAATGGCGGAGCGGCACGGGCGCTGGCTGACGGTCTCGCCGAAGGACGTGGACACCGCCTCGGTCTGGTTCGGTCGCAATGGCGGCCGGATGGTCTTGCTCGGTCGGATGGTCCCGGCGGTGCGAACGCTGATCTCGATCCCGGCCGGGGTGGCCCGGATGCCGCTGCCGTCGTTCCTGGCGCTCACCGCCGCCGGAAGCGCGCTCTGGACCGGGGCGCTCGCCGTGGCGGGCTTTCTTTTGGAAAGTCAGTACACCCGCGTCGAGGGGTGGGTGAACCCGGTCTCGACGCTCGTGGTGGCGCTCCTCGTGCTCTGGTATGTTGTGCGCCTCGTCCGGGTGCGGCGAGTCTGAGAGGGTCCGGCGATTGCGTATCCTGCTGATCGAGGACGACCGGATGATAGCCGACGCGCTGCGCCGGGCGCTGGCTGGCGCCGGCATGGAGGTCGACTGGGCGCGCGACGGCGAGGAGGGCGAGGGCGCGCTCCGGGACGCGACGCACGCGCTGGTGCTGCTCGACCTCGGGCTGCCCCTGCGCGACGGGTTCGACCTTCTGGCGAGCCTCCGGCTGCGCGGCGACCGGGTGCCGCTGATGGTGCTGAGCGCCCGCGACGACTTGGAGAGCCGGGTGCGCGGTCTCGACTTCGGGGCGGACGACTACCTGGTGAAGCCCTTCGAGATGACGGAACTGCTGGCCCGGATGCGGGCGCTCTTGCGGCGCCAGGCGGGGCATGCGCATTCGGTGATCGGTACCGACGAGACCAGACTCGACCTCGCGACCCGGCAGCTGACCTTCCGCGAGAGCAACGAGGTGCTTCCGGCCCGCGAGTTCGCGCTGATGCGGGCGCTGCTGGAACGGCCGGGGCAAATCCTGTCGCGCAGCCAACTCGAGGACCGGATCTACAGCTGGGGCAACGAGGTGGAGAGCAACGCGATCGACGTGCTCATCCATTACGTGCGGCGCAAGTTCGGGGCGGAGGTGATCCGCAACGTGCGCGGAGTCGGCTGGCTGGTGCCGCCGCGCCCCTGATGTCGCTGCGCCGCGCCACGATCCTGACGCTCGCCACGCTGCTTACCGTCGTCGGTGTCGTCGCGGGGCTCGCCTCCTACTGGATCGCCGGGCGCGAGGCGAACGAGTTCCTCGACCTGCAGCTGCGCCAGATGGCGCAGCTCGTCGGCAATGCCGAGCGTCTGGCGGGCAAGCTTCCGCCGCATGATGGCGAGGACGACCTGATCGTCGAGATCCGTTTCGCGGACGGCCGGGCACAGGTGTGCGCGCCGGCGGCCTGCCGCTTTCCGCCGGCGGGGGAGACCGGCTTCTCGGACCTCTCGGTCGCCGGGAACATCTGGCGGGTCTTCGCCCTCGCTCTGCCCGATCGGACGGTGCAGGTCGGCCAGCGTCACGAGGTGCGCCGCGAGATGGCGCAGGGCGCGGCGATCGCGGCGCTGCTGCCGCTGCTGCTGCTGATCCCCATGGTGTGGATCGTGGTCGACGTCGTGTTGCGGCGGACCTTCCGCCGGCTGGAGGCGGTGACCGGGGTCATCGCCGCGCGTGACGCCGCCGACGTGACGCCGATCCCGGAGAGCCAGGTGCTGGTGGAGGTGCGACCGCTCGTCAGCGCGATGAACGGGCTCCTCGCACGGCTTCGGGCGCTGATGGACCAGCAACGGGCCTTCGTCAGCGACGCCGCGCACCAGCTCCGCACCCCGCTGGCGGCGCTGACGCTCGAGATCGGCAACCTGCGCACCGCCGGGGATGACGGGATGCGGGAGGAGCGGCTCGCCTTCGTGGAGGCGGCTGTCCGGCGCGCCTCGGGACTCGTGGGCCAGCTCCTGCGTCTGGCGCGGCAGGAGGCCGGCCCCCGCCGCGCAAGCGCGCGCGTACCGCTGGCCGAGGTGGTTCGCGAGACGATCGGCGCGCTGGCGCCGCTGGCGATTGCGCGAGGGATCGACCTGGGGCTGGTGGCGGAACTGGAGGCGGATATCTTGGGCGATCGCGAGGATTTCCGCACGCTCATCGAGACGCTGCTTGACAACGCGGTGCGCTACACGCCCGAGGGCGGCACCGTCGATGTCGAGATGCGGGCCACGCCGGAGGGGCCGCTGATCCGCGTCCTCGACACCGGGCCCGGCATACCGGCCGATGCTCTGCCCCGGCTTTTCGAGCGCTTCTTCCGCGTCGACGGGCAGGAGGCCGAGGGCAGCGGGCTCGGCCTCGCCATCGCTGACCTGATTGCCCGACGCCATGGGATCACCCTCGATCTCGCCAACCGGACTGACCGCCGTGGCGTCGAGGCCCGGATGCGGTTTCGCCAGGACAAACCCCTAAGTCGGCCCTAAGTCGCGACCGCGATTGTCCCGCCCGAATCGAGCGGTACGGGACGCACAATGGACGGGACTAGGGCCCTGGGGCTGGCCGCGGGGTTGCTCGGTGCGCTGGCGACGCAGCCGCAAGGCGCGCGGGCTGACGACTGGCTTACGACGAGCGGCGACGTGCTGGAGATTGTCCTGCCGCTCGCGGCCGCCGCCTGCGCGACGAAGCAGCGGCGGCTCGCGAGCTATGCCACCGGCTTCGTCGCGCTGACGGCCGCCACGCAAGGGCTGAAGTACGGCCTCGGCGGCGCCCAGATCAATCAGCGGCCAAACGGGCAGTCGCACGGCTTTCCTTCCGGTCACACCGCGGCGGCGGCATCCGGTGCGACCGATCTCGCTGTGCATTGCGCTCCCGGCAACCGGGCGGTCGCAGCGGCGGGCGCGGCGGCGACCGCCCTCGTGGCGGCTTCGCGGCTGGATGCCGATGAGCACACCTTGCTCCAGGTCGCGGCCGGGGCCGCGCTTGGCGCGCTCTCGACAGGTATACAGGTCACTTCCACGCCGCGGGGCGGCTTCGGACTTGTCTACGAGTTCCAATTCTGAAGGCGGCCGATTCCTGACGAAGCGGGATGGCAGTGGTCAAGTCGCAGTTTACGCGACGATCCGGGCAGAGCGCCGGCATCCGTGCGCAAGCGAAGGAGATCAGCGACGACTCTCGTCACTTGCGGCGCGGTTGTTGCGCGTCTCTGGCTGGTGACGGCGTGAACCGCGATGACCTCACTCCGCGTGACGTGTCAGCAAATCGTTCACCACCGCCCGCAGGATCTCGTCCGAAGTGGCCCGGTCCGTCACCGCGCGCGACAGAATGATTGCCCCGACCATCTCGGCCAATGTGGCGATGGCCTCCTCGCGGGCGACCCGGCCGTCGCCCGGGACGAGCGTGGTCAAGAGCGCGATGTACTTGCCGATCAAATCGCCGAACAACGCCTGCAAGGCCGGGTCGGTGCTGCGCGCGGCGTCGATGGCAAGCGTTGCAAGGCTGCATCCGCTGGAAGGTGCGTCGCGGTGCTCGGGCGAGACGTAGAACCGCACCAGGGCCGAGAGCGGGTCATCAGCCCCATCAAGAACAGCGGAAATCTCCGAACTGGTCCCTTCGACCGCGTGGGCGACGGCCTGCGCCGCCAGATCATTCTTGGACCTGAACTGTCGGTAAAAGCCGCCGTGCGTCATCCCCGCCGCCTTCATCAGATCGGCGATGCCGATGCCGTCGATCCCACGTTCGCGGAACAGCGTCGCCGCCGTGTCGATGACATGGGCGCGGTTCAATTCGACCTGCTCCCTGGTGATTTTCACGATGACCCAACCTTTGCTGTTGACAATGATTACGATCATCATCATATGAGTGGTGTGATGACGATCGTAATCATAAGATCCATCCCGGATCAAGGATTGGCCGCGGAATGAAGTCCTATCTTTGCAAGTACATCCCGCCTCGCGCCGATTTCCTGGCCACGATGACCGAGCAGGAGCGCGCCTGGATGGGTCAGCATGGCGCATTTCTTGACGACCTTCTGGAACAGGGCGTCGTTGTCGCGCATGGCCCGGTCATCGACCCGGCCGGCGGCTATGGCGTCTCGCTCTACAGGATCGCCGACGATCATGACATCGCGGAGCTGACCGCACGGGACCCGATCGTCCGGAACGGCGCAGGTCACTACGAACACTTCCCCATGCCGCATCTGAAAGTGCGCGGCTGACCGGGCACATCGCCCCACGTCTCCAAGGAAACCACGATGTCCATCGCCCTCGTAACCGGCGCCTCCAGCGGCATCGGCGCAGTCTACGCACGCCGCCTGGCCGCCCGTGGCCATGACCTCGTGCTCGTCGCCCGGGCTACCGACCGGATGAACGCGCTCGCCGCCGAGCTGCGCCGAACGCACGGCGTCACCATCGACGTGCTGACGGCCGATCTGACCGACGACGCCCAACTCGCCAGCGTCACCAACCGCCTGCGCGGCGACCCGCCGGTCGATATCCTGGTGAACAACGCCGGCGCCGCGGTTCCGGGCGGATTCCTGGCCGCCGAGGCGGAGCGGCTCGACCAGCTGCTGCGCCTGAACGTGCGCGCGCCGACCCTGCTGGCGCAGGCCGTCGTCGGCGGCATGGTGGCGCGCGGCCATGGCGCGATCATCAACGTCGGCTCGGTTCTGGGGCTGCTGCCGGAGTATTCGCCCGGCATCTATTCCGCGACCAAGGCCTACGTGCAGGTGCTTTCACAGAGCCTTGCGACCGAGGTGTCCGGAAAGAACATCCAGGTTCAGGCCGTCCTGCCGGCGGCCACCCGCACCGAAATCTATGACCGCGCGGGCGGCGACATCAACGCCGTGCGGAACGTGATGGAGGTCGAGGCGCTGGTCGATGCCGCCCTGGTTGGCTTCGACCGCAAGGAGCTGGTGACGATTCCCGCCGTGCCGGACGAGGCGACCTGGACCGCCTTCGAGCAGGCGCGGCTTACGCTGGCCGGTGGGTTCAGCAACGCTGAGCCCGGCGCGCGCTATCGCGCCTGAAAACCCTGAAAGGATGCGCAAGATGACAACCAACACCCGCGGCACAGCCGTGATCACTGGCGCGGCGGGCGGCATCGGACTTGCCACCGCCAAGGCGCTGCAATCGGCCGGCTACCGCGTCTTCGGCACCAGCCGGAAACCCGTGGCCTCGCCGCCGCCGGGTTTGACGATGCTGGTCTGCGACGTGACCGACGATGTGTCCGTGGCGCGGATGGTGGCGGAGGTGACGCGGCAGTCCGGCCGCATCGACGTTCTGGTCAACAACGCGGGCAGCGCGTTGATTGGCGGGGCCGAGGAATCGTCCATCGATCAGGCCAAGGCGCTGTTCGACACCAATGTCTTCGGCATGATCCGTGTTACCAACGCCGTTCTGCCGATCCTGCGCCGGCAAAAGACCGGTCGGATCGTCAACATCAGCTCCGTGGTTGGGTTCATCCCCAGCCCGTTCAGCACACTCTATACCGCGACCAAGCACGCGGTCGAAGGCTATTCGGAATCGCTGGACCATGAGGTCCGCGGCTTCGGCATCCGCGTGCTGCTGGTCGAGCCCGCCTTTACCAGCACCGGGTTGGACCACAACGCCCCCGAGCCGGACCGGATGATGGCAATCTATGATGCCGCCCGCGCCGCCGCGATCAAGCTGTGGAACACCGCAATTCAGACCGGCGACTCGCCCGACGTAGTGGGCGCCGCCGTTGTGACCGCCGCGACCGCCAAAGCGCCGAGGCTGCGCTACCCGGCCAGCAAGACCGCCCGGAGGCTGCGCGTTACGCGCCGCTTCGTGCCCGCCGCGGCCTTTGACAGGCGCCTGCGCAAGCAGATGGGGCTCCCGGTTTGACGCGTAGCCGACAACATCCGTCGGTCAAACCCGTCCCCGCCCGCCGGCCGTTCGCATCGCTTGTTGGAACATCGTGATCCGCTGACCCGGTGGTGTTCCTTTGCGTGGTGTAGCTGGCGGGGCCAGCGCGAGCTCGGGCATGGCCGGGTCGATCGGTCCGGAGGGGCAGGCCGGCGACGGGATCATCGGCGACGGAGGCGATGGTCCCGAGGGTCGGCGAGTTCGGCCGCGGAAGCCTCCACCTGAACCTTCAGGTCGGCGATCTCGACGTCGGCGCGCGTCGCGAGCACGATGCTGCGCCGGCCAAGGTCACCCTGCTGCTCGAACAGCGCCTGCAACTCGTCCTGAAGGGACAACTGCGCGGTGGCCGTGTCGTCGGGATTGGGCATCGGTCGGGACATCAACGGGTCTCCTCTTGTCCGGTAGAGAGGAGGATTCGCGGCCGACTCGGGCCAGAAAAGCCAGTCTGCGCCAATGCCGCTTTCGCGTTCGGGAGCCTGTCAATGACGGCACATTCTCCGCTTCGACTTGCCGGGCTGGTGACTTCATCCTGAAAGCTGCTGCGACGGCGCCCGACTTTGGATGCGGCTGGGCGCGAGTCGGGTTCGCAGCGACTTCGATGGCGGTCGAGTTGGTGATAGCGGAAAGTGGTGGAGGGGGTCAGGGGGCGAGGAGGTCGGTCAGGAAGGTGGAGGTGGGAGATTTTCCCGAGATGAGGAGGCGTTCGCGGGCTCTTGTTCCGGCGACGTAGAGGAGGTGGCGCTCGGTCGCGTAGGTTTCGGCGAGCGCGGTTTCGTCGGTCGCGGCGGCGAGGCGGCGGGCGGCGGGCAGGACGGCGGCGTCGCAGGCCATGACGGCGACGGCGCGGTATTCGAGACCCTTGGCGGCGTGCATGGTGGCGAGGGCGACGCGGCCGGCGGAAGCGGTGGCGGATCCGACGAGGCGGGCGGCGTCGAGGGCGGCGTCGGCGATGGCGCGCTCGGCGCGGGGAAATTCGTCGATCGAGCGGACGAGGACGGCGATCTCCTCGGGACGGATACCATCGGCCACGAGCGCGGCGAGCCAGTCGGCGACGAAGGCGCTCTCGGCGTCCTCGGTCGGGAAGGCGCGGATCTCCGGGGCGGGGCCGTCGAAGACGGACTGGACGCCGGCGCGGTCCTCCTCGGCGCCGTCGAGTTCGAGAAGGCGCGGCGGCAGCAGCAGGTCGGCGCGGCGGCGGATCTGGCGGGAGGTGCGGTAGTTCACCTTGAGCGCGCGGGAGCGGCCGCGGATCTCCACACCTTCGGCGGCCCAGGCGAAGGCCGGGCGAAAGATGCGCTGGCCGATGTCGCCGGCGAAGAACAAGCCGTTGATTTCGCGGGAAACGGCGGCGCGGAGGAAGCGGAGTTCGGCCAGCGTCAGATCCTGGGCCTCGTCGACGAGGATGTGGTCATAGGGCGGCGCCGCCTCGGCGGCGAGGGCGGCGGCGGTGTCGTGGAGGGCCTCGGCGTAGGTCTTCAGACCGCGGGCGGCGAGGGCGGCGCGGGCGCGGGCGAAGACGGTCCAGAGCGCGTCGCGGCGGTCGCCGGTCAGACGGACGCGGCGGCCGTGACGGGGCATGTCGCGATAGGTGGCGGCGTCCCGGACCGCGCGGGCATCGACGACCAGCCGCCATTCATCGCGGAGAAAAGCCGGGTCCACCGACGCCCCCTCCGCCGCCGTGGCGAGGGCGGCGGCGACATCGAGGGCGGTGGCGACGCGGACGGGACCGAGCAGGCGTTCGTGCTCGGCCAGCGCGGCGGAGCGCAGGTCGGAGACCCGAAGGTTCGGGGGCGCGGCGAGCAGGCGCAGCTTGGCGCGGAGACCATCGGCGAGGCGCTCGCTCCAGGTGGTGAGGAGCAGGCGGGCGGCGGGATCGGCGCGGGCGAGGCGGAGGGCGCGGTGGAGGGCGACGATGGTCTTGCCGGTGCCCGCGCTGCCGGTTACGCGCGCCGGGCCGGCGAAGTCCTTGTCGGCGAAGGATCTTTGCGCGGGGTGGAGCCAGATTGTCCACCTCTCCCACGGGGCCTCCAGCGCGCGGGCGAGTTCGTCGGAATCCGCGAGCAGGCGGAAGCGGCGCTGCGCGTCCGGGTGCTCGAAAGGGTCCGGGGTCGGGGCCGGCGCCGCGGGCTGGATGCCGGCGCTGAGGTTGATCAGGGCTTCCAGCGCCTCGGCCGGGAGATGGTCGGCGAGGTCGAGGAGGGTCTCGTCGGTGGCGGCGCGGACATCCGCCAGCCAGTCGGGCGGGACGCCGCAGAGCAGCAGCGTGGCCTCCGGCGCGCGGGCGAAGAGCGGCGGCGAAGCCGCCGGGGCGGGAACGGCGACGCGAATTTCCTCAACGAATTCGCGAACTTCCACGAGCTGTGCCGCGCCGGTCGCGGGATGCGTCTCCAGCCGGCGGCGCTCGGCCCAGGCATAGGCGGCGTCGTGGTGGCCGACCCAGGCGAGGAGCGTGTCGCCGGACCGCTTGTGCAGCACGATGCGCAGGTCGCGGGTGACGCGGGCGGTCCAGAAATCGCGGTCACGCGAGCGCTCGACCCGGTGGAGCTGGAGGCCGGGGGCGCTGGGGTCGACCTGGAGGTCGAAGGCGGCCTGCTTCGCCGCGGCCTTTTCCGGGGCGGTCAGGCGGTCGAGGGCGGCGGTGAAGGTGTCGGCGATGCGAAGGGTCATCGGGGGAAAATATTCCTGTTTTCGCCGAGGTTTGACGAGGCACCGCCGATGCACGACCGATGCACAACCCATGCACAAACCATGCATACGTTTTTCGGGCGCGGACCGGCCGTCAGGGTCGGGCCGTCCTCCACGATGCGCGCGGATCGGTGGTGACGAGAACGCGGGTGGGCGCGGGCACCCATGCCTTACACCCCGAACACCTTCATCACCTCGTCCCCGAGGTGGTTGATGACCTTCACCGCGATACGCCCCGACTTCGGGCGCGCGAAGGGTCGCGAGACGGTGGCCTTGAGGCTTTCCCAGGCGTCCTCGTCGATCTCGGCCTTCAGGGTGGTGCGGATCGTCTTGTAGGGGAGGTCGGCGGCGGGGAAGTAGGCGTGGCGGACGAAGAAGGACTCCTCGTTATAGTCGGTGTCGATGAACCAGCAGGCGATCTCGTCGGGCTCGGAGGAGGCGACTTCGCCGAGGGAGGGTTTGAAGATGTCCACGCCCTTGAGTTCGACGCGAAGGGTGGCGCCGTCGTCGTGGATCTTCACGTCGGGCTCGCCGAAGATGGTGAAGAGGTTGCCGCCGCCGGCTTTCAGCGCGTCGGCCATGTGCAGGTCGGGGTTCATGCGGGCCTGAAGGACGGGGACGCGGCCGAGGCGGTGGAATTCGGAGGCGTGGGCGTCGAAGTTGAAGGCGCAGGCGATCACCACGTCGAAGCCGGCCTCCGCCGCCTCGCGCGCCGCGGCCACGAGGTCGGCGCGCTGGACGGTGCCGTATTCCGGGCCGATGAAGATGGCGGCGCGGCGTTCGGTCGGGCTGTCCGGGTCGCCCTCGGGGTAGCGGCCTTCGGCGCAGACCAGTTCGCCCGGCCAGGGTTTCAGCGAGGTGAAGGCGATGCGGTCGCCCTTGTCCTTCTGGTGGACCCCGGCGCGGCGGAGGTTTTCGAGGATGGCCTCGACGTAGGATTCCGCCTCGGCCTCGCGGGAGCGCAGGCCGCGGGAGGCGTCGAGTTCGTCGATCAGCTCGCCATTGATGCCGACGGCGGCGGATCGTTCGACCGAGCCACCCGCGGCAGGCCGCAGAGGCGATGCGCCGGGCGAAATGGGATCCCGCGACCGACCGGGTCTCTCGGCCGGGAACCATCGGTCGCCGATTGGGCGCATCTCGCGCCGTTCCGGCAGCGCCGCGGGTGCCGCCAGCACCGACCGGCTGGGAAAGGACATTGCTCGTCCCTTTGGTTCGTCCAGTCCTTGCGAAAGGCTCCCCCGGTCGTCGGGCATTCCCGCCTCCGAGCCGCCGGCGGTCCCGCGCGGGTTTGTTTCCTGAGGGCGTGGCGGCATGGGCCACCAGCGCCTCGACAAACTCCCCAGCCACCGGTTCCTTCCGGGCATCGTCGGATATCCGGTGACCGGGGCCGCGCCCGCCGAGATCCTGGTGGAAACGGTCTCCGCTCGCGCGGAGCATCGTCGGACGGCGGTCGTTCCCCGCGACTGCCCGGCCGAAGCCCGGGTCTGATCCCGTCCAGCCCTCACGCGGGTCTTGCGCTTCGCGCCTGCGGCTGGAGCGGGTCGCGCCAGACCGCTTTCCTCACGAGGAGCCGGCGCTCCATGAAGAGCAGGAACCCCGCCATCTCGGCATCGACGTCATAATATGGCGCGATCCGGGTGAAGCCGAGGCGGGCGTAGAGCCGGTGCGCCTCGTGCTGGAGCGGACCCGTGTCGAGACGGGCGACGCTGTACCCCCCCGCCGTGGCTTCGGCCAGAAACCGCTCGGCGAGAGCGAGGCCGAGGCCGTGACCCTGATGCTCGGGCGCGACGAACATCCGCTTCATCTCGCAGGCGCCGCCGCCGAGATCGCGGAGGGCGACGCAGCCGGCGGGCTCGGCCCCGACGCGGGCGAGGAGGAGGCGGCCGGCGGGGGGCGCGAACTGGCCGGGGAGTCCGGCGAGCTCGGCCTCGTAGGCGGCCGGGTCGAAGTAGCGGTCGAGCATCGCGCGGTGCGCGGCGTGGCGCTGGTAGTGCCAGGCCACATAGCGGCGCATCAGGCCGCGGACGGCGTCGATGTCGTCGGGCTCGGTCGCCTGGTGGATGGTTGGCTCGCTCATCACTTCCTCCTTTACCGCGGATGCAGCCATTTGGGGAGCAGCGCGCCGGTGTCGACATGGTCGCGCCCGCGCGGCACGCCGTGGCTGGCGAGGAGCGCGTCGAGACCGCCGTCGTCGTGGGCGGCGAAGGTCGCGGTGCAGCCCCCGACATGCGTGCCGCCGACGAAGAGCTGGGGGATCGTCGGCTCGCCGGTGCGGGCGAGGAGGACGGGGCGGAGCGCCGTGCCGAGCTCGCCCGCCTGCATCGCGACCGAGTCGAGATCGACGGAGCGGAAGGGGATGCCGCGGGCGGCGAGGAACTTGCGGAGCGCCCAGCAGAATTCGCACCATTCGAGCGCGAAGAGCACGACCGGGGCCTCGGGATCGGCGATGGCCGCCTCGAACCAGGCGACGGCCTCCGGGCTCGGCTCCACCGGCGCCGCCGCGGGCGCGGCGGGTCGCGACGGGCCGCCGATGCGGTAGTCCTCGGTCGAGGCGGCGATCTCCTGCTCCTCCCCGGTCATATCCTCGGGGATGTCGGCGAAGAGCGGGGTCGAGAGGTAGCGCTCGCCGGTGTCGGGCACCATGAAGAGGATCGCGCTCCCCGCCGGCATCTCCTCGGCCACGGCGCGGGCGGCGGCGAAGGTGGCGCCGCCCGAGAGGCCGCAGAAGATGCCCTCGCGCCGGGCGAGATCGCGGGCGCCCGCCATCGCGTCGGCGCCGTTCACCCCGAAGACGCGGTCGACATGGCCGGCGTCGAGCGCGGCTTGCGTCAGCTTCGGGATGAAGTCGGGGCTCCAGCCCTGCATCAGGTGCGGGCGGAACATCGGGTGCGACGCCGCCGGGCTGCCGTCCGCCGCCCGCGCCTGTGCGATACCGCTGGCGAGGATCGGGGCGTTGTCGGGCTCGCAGGCGATGATGCGCACCTCCGGCCGCTCGGCCTTCAGCACGCGGGCGACGCCGTTCAGCGTGCCGCCGGTGCCGGTGCCGGTGACGAAGGCGTCGAGCCGCCGGCCCTCGAAGGCGGCGAGGATCTCGCGCGCGGTGGTGCGGGCATGGGCCTCGGCGTTCGCCTCGTTCTCGAACTGGCGGGCGAGGAACCAGCCGTGCTTCTCGGCGAGCTCGCGGGCCTTCGCGGCCATGCCGGTGCCCTTCTCGGCGGCGGGGGTCAGCACCACGCGGGCGCCGAGAAAGCGCATCAGGCGCCGGCGCTCGACGCTGAAGCTCTCGGCCATGACGACGACGAGGGGATAGCCCCGGACGGCGCAGACCATGGCGAGGCCGATGCCGGTATTGCCGCTCGACGCCTCGACGACGGTCTGGCCGGGGCGGAGCGACCCGTCGCGCTCGGCCGCCTCGATGACGGCGAGGGCGAGGCGGTCCTTGACCGAGCCCATCGGGTTGAACGCCTCGAGCTTGGCGTAGAGCGCGGCCTGGGCGGGGGCGAGCGCGTTCAGGCGGACGACGGGGGTGTCGCCGATGGTGGCGAGGATGTCGGGGTGAAGGGCGGGCATGGGGGTGTCCTCCGTGAGAAAGGGTGCGCGAACAGGGACGCGGGGCGTTTCGTCCAGCGCGGCGATGATCAGGTATCCGATATTGAAAGGGTGCCGCCCGCCGGTCGCCCTCCGGGGAGGCGGGGCGACCGGACATGCCGGTCCTTTTCGCGAAGGTTCGCGGTCGCCGGCCGGGGGGGCTCCGGCTCAGAGGCGGCGGACGTCGTCGCGGGTCAGGCCGATGTCGCGGAGCAGATGATCCTCCATCCGCGCGAGCTGGCGCTCGGCGCGGTAGCGAGCGTCGCGCTCCATCGCGGCGCGGAGCAGGGCGGCGAGGCGGGCGCGGAGCCAGCGGCGGGTCGCCCGGAGGATCGGGGCGCCGGCCGGAGCGGCGGCGGTGGGGGTCTGGATCGTCATGATTGTCACCTTCGTTGCGTCTCGGCGGGGACGGGCAGGGCGCCCGATGCTCGATGGAGAGACTTTTAACGCGGCGGGTCGCGGCCGGTCCTTACCGCGGGCCGATCTTTGGCTTATCATCGCGGAGCATTTCAGCCGGCCGGTGCCCCTTGCCCACGTCCTTCGGCCCCTTCGAACTCGACGAGGACGCCCGCGGCCTGACGCTGCGCGGCGTGCCGCAGGATGTGCAGCCGCTGGTTTTCGACCTCCTCGCCTATCTCGTGCGGAACGCCGGGCGGGTGGTGCCGAAGGACGAGCTGATGGACGCGCTCTGGCCCGACCTCACCGTCACCGAGGCGTCGCTGCAGCGCGCGGTCAGCCTCGCGCGCCGGGCACTGGCCGCCGGCGGGATGGAAAAGGCGATCCGCAGCTTCGTCCGCCACGGCTACCGGTTCGGTCTCGACCCGGACTTCGGCGCGCCCGAGGGGCCGCCGGTCGCCGACCCGCGCGGCGAGGCCCACCGCCGCGTCCGGGCCTGCGACTGGCCGGGCGCGCGCGCCCTGTTCGAGGCGATCCCGGCCGACCGGCTGACGCCGGAGGATATCGACCTCTGGGCGCTCGCCGTCGAATGCGGCGGCCGGCCGGCGCTGGCGCTGCCGCTCCTCGCCCGCGCCGTGGCCGCCCACGAGGCCGCCGGAACGCCGCTCGGGGCGGCGCGGGCCGCGGTGACGCTGGCGAAGATCGAGCTCGAACGCAGCGCCTCCGCCGTGGCCGGTGGCTGGCTCGACCGGGCGGAGTCGCTCCTCGGCGGCGCGAACGACCCCGGTGTGCGCGCATACCTGCTGTGGATGCGCTCGCGCCTCGCCACCTTCGGCGGCGACGCGGACGCGGCGCTCGACCTCGCGAGCGAGGCGGTCACACTCGCCGAGCGGTCGGGAAACCGCGGGCTCCGGGCGCTGACGCTGGCCTACAAGGGCTTCTACAACCTCTCGCTCGGCCATGTCGGCGAGGGGGCGGCCCAGCAGAACCACGCCGCCGCCATCGCGCTCTCGGGCGAGATCGACCCGGTGACCGGCAGCCTTGTCTATTGCAACATCCTGTGGAGCGCCCGCGCCTTCGCCGACTGGGAGCGCGCGTGGCAGTGGAGCCAGGGCTTCGAGACCTGGTGCGAGGCGAGCTTCGCGGCGCCGCCCGGCGCGTGCGACCTGCACCGCGCCGAGATCCTCGGGGCCAGGGAGACGCTGCCCGAGGCGCTGGAACGGATCGAGCGCGCGCTCGACAAGCTCGTCGACGAGGAGGCCTGGTGCATCGGCGAGGGCCTGCGCGTCCGCGGCGACATCCGCGTGATGATGGGCGAGCTCGACGCCGCCCGCGCCGACCACGCCGCCGCCTACGCCGTTGGCTGGGACGCCGAGCCGGGCAACGCCGTCCTGCTCTTCGAGGCGGGCGAGACCGACGCCGCGCTCGCCGCCCTTGACCGGGCGCTGGCCGGGCGGAGCTGGTTCCACCTGCAACGTCGCGGCTATCTCCTTGTCAACAAGGCGCGGATCGCCGCCCTCGGCGGCCGGCCGGAGGTCGCTTCGGCGCTCCTCGCCGAGATCGAGGCGAGCCCGGGGCGCTGGCCGCAACCGGCGATCCAGGCGCTGCTCGACGAGACCCGCGCCGCCCTCTCGCCCGACCCGGCCGAGGCCCGGCGCCTGCTCCTCCTCGCCCGCCAGCTCTGGACCGCGGCCGGGCTCGACTACCACGCCGCCCGCGTCCGCCTCATGCTCGCGCGCGATCATCTCGCGGCGGGCGACGCCGCCGGGGCGGTGACCGAACTCGCCGCCGCCCGGCTCACGACCGCCCGCGACGGCGCCCATCGATTGCTGGTGGAAATCGACGCCCTCCTCGCGGGGCTCGCGAAAGATCAGGCAAGGATCAGCGCCCGGTAAGGACGCGCGCGCCCCGCCTCGGGCACCTTCTCCCCGTCACGATCCCCGTGGCGAACCCGCGGCCTCCCGAGGCCGCCCGCAAGGGAGAACACCCATGAAGCTCTATGTCATCCGCCGCCCCAGCGCCTGGGCGAACCTCGCCGAGCTCGAAGCGGCCGGTGCCAAGTCCGCGCAGGTCGGAGAGGACGAGTTTCCCGACACCATCCGCTGGATCCGCAGCTATGTCGTCCACGAGGCGGACGGGCGCATCGGCACCTTCTGCATCTATCAGGCCGAGAACGGCGACGCGATCCGCGCCCATGCCGCCCGCGTCGGAATGCCCGGCGAGGAATTCTACGAGGTGGCGACGACCGCGATCATCCGGCCCGACCCGGTCGAGATGGCGATGGCCTGACCGCTGCCCGAAGGGGGCGGCGCCGCCGCCCCTGATCCCCCTTTCCCCGAGCCTTGAGCGAGCCCCGCCATGACCGCCTACCGCATCACCCCCGCGACCAGCGTCTATACCGACGTGTTCCGCGCCCACGCCTTCGCCGCCGACAGCGCCGGCCCCGACTCGCTGACCGTCGACGCCGGAGCCTTCCTCGTCGCCAACCGCCTCGGCATCGGCGCCTATCTCGGCGGCACCGGGGCGTGGACCGTCTCCGTCGCCGGCAGCGTCGTCTCGACCTACGAGGAAGGAATACTCCTCGCCCCCGGCGCCGACGGCTCCCGCGTCACCATCGGCGCCGAGGGCAGCGTCAGCGGCAAGATGGGCATCACGCTCGTCAGCGCCGCCACCGTCGAGAACGCGGGTTCCATCGTCGGCACCACCTTCTACGGCATCCAGGTCGACAAGGGCGCGACCCACACCATCGTCAACAGCGGCACCATCGAGGCGCCGATCGCCATCGGCGACTCGCTCGGGCTCGCCGCCGATACCGTCACCAACACCGGCACGCTGACCGGCGGCGTCTTTCTCAGCGGCGGCACCGACACGCTGACGAATGGCGGCGCGATCACCGGCGACGTCGGCCTCGGCGACGGCGCCGACGTGCTGACCAACTTCGTCACCCGGGCGGGCGTGACCGTCAGCGGCGGTATCGCCGGCCTGATCGACCTCGGCGCCGGCAACGACCGCTTCGCCGGCGGCACCGGCGCGGAGCGGGTGCAGGACGGCGACGGCGCGGACAGCGTGGCACTCGGCGACGGGGGCGACCGCTACATCGCCACCGGCAACGGCGGCGGCGACGGCGCCGACACCGTCGCGGGCGGCGGGGGCGTCGACACATACGACGCCAGCGCCAGCACGGTCGCGGTCGCGGTCAATCTCGACAGCGTCGCGCACGGTCTCGGCCCGGTCTCGACCAGCGGCGGCAACATGGCGGCCCAGACCGCGACGGGCGCGACGGTGGCGGGCGCGAGCCTCGACCGGATCACCGGCTTCGAGAACGCCACCGGCGGCGCGGCGGGCGACCGGCTGCACGGCTCGGGCGTGGCGAACGTTCTCAAGGGCAACGGCGGCACCGACATGCTGTTCGGCTATGGCGGCGACGACACGCTCTCGGGCGGCGCGTCCTTCGACAATCTCGTCGGGGGCGCCGGGCGTGACGTTCTGACCGGTGGAAGCGAGGCCGACAGCTTCGACTTCGCCGCGCGCACCGACAGCGGCGTCACCGCCGCCACCCGCGACGTCATCACCGATTTCGAGGACTTCGTCGATGTCATCAACCTCGCGCCCATGGATGCCGACAGCACCCGGGCCGGCAACGACGCCTTCCGCTTCATCGGCATGCACACCGCCTTCACCGGCCACGCCGGCGAGCTTCGCGCCGTCTTCTCCGGCGCCGGCGAGGTCGTGGAGGCCGACACGAACGGCGACGGCATCGCGGACTTCTCGGTCGCGCTCCGCGACAGCGCCCATTCGATCGTGCTGTCGGCCGCCGACTTCATCCTGTGACGCCGCCTCCCGGACCAGGACGCCAGCGGAAGGCCCCCGCGCGGGTGGCTCGCCGTGGGAGCCATGACCGCCCTCAGGCGTCGCGCTGTATGATCCAGTCGACCTCGGGGGCGGGGACGAAGCGCCAGTTGCGGCGCGGGCCGGCCATGACGTTGAGATAGTAGAGCTCGAAGCCGTAGGGCGCGCCGCAGGGGTGGTGGCCGCGCGGCACGAGGACGACGTCGCCGTCCCTGACCGCCATCGTCTCGTCGAGGAGGCCGTCGTCGGTATAGACGCGCTGGATGCCGAAGCCGTCCTTCGGGTTCAGGCGGTGGTAGTAGGTTTCCTCGAGATAGGTGATGCGCGGGAAGTCGTCCTCGTCGTGGCGGTGCGACGGGTAGGACGACCAGTGCCCGGCGGGGGTGAAGACCTCGGTGACGAGGAGCGAGTCGCACCAGTCCTCGTTCTCCATCGCGATATTGTTGATGTGGCGGGTGTTGGTGCCCTTGCCGCGCGTGGTCAGGGTGATGCCGTCGGGTCCGATGCGCCGGGGCGGGTGGCCGCCGCGCCCCGGCGCCGCGCAGACGGCGAGGACGCAGTCGGTCTCGGCGGTGGCGCTCCAGTCGCTGCCGTTCGGCAGATAGAGGCAGTGCGGCGGCGTCTTCTCGAAGACGCACCGGCGCTCGCCTAGGACGCCCCAGTCCTGGCCGGCGCCCTCGATCCGCGCCTTGCCCTCTACCATGACGAGGATGACCTCGCGGTCGCCGGTGGCCTCGGTGGCGCTGTCGCCGGCCCGGAGCCGGTAGAGCGAGAAGCCGACGTAGCGCCAGCCGGCGGAAGCGGGTGTGATCTCGTGCACCTTGCCATGGGTGCCGAACGGCTTGCGGATGAGCGGCGACATGGGTTCGTTCCTCGATAGGGGCGGGGCGCCGGGACGCTCGGACCCGGGCTGCCCCGGTGTCAGTTGAAAACGCGCTGGCGCGCGCTGTTGGCGGCGTAGGTCGCGCGGGCCTTCTCGAGCCGCTCCGGCCCACCGACCGCGGGCACCGCGACATCCCACCAGTGGCCGCCGGCGCCGGTGCCGGAGACGGCCTCGGTATCGATGACGATCACGCTCGGGATGTCGCGGCCGCGGGCGGCGATGATGCGCGCTTCGAGATCGGCGATGTCGCGCGCCTTCTCCGCATGGGCGCCCATCGATGCCGCGTGGGCGACGAAGTCGATCTCGGGCTGCGCCGCGACGGCCGAGTCCTTGTACATGTTGTTGAATTCGGCGCCGCCGCAAGCCTGCTGCAGCCGGTTGATGCAGCCATAGCCGCGGTTGTCGGTCAGCACGATGGTGAAGGGCACCCGCCGCATCACCGCCGTCGCCAGTTCGGAGTTCGCCATCATGTAGCTGCCGTCGCCGACGAAGCAGATCACCTCCTTCGAGGGATCGGCGAGCTTGATCCCTATCGCGCCGGCGACCTCGTAGCCCATGCAGGAGAAGCCGTATTCCATGTGATAGCCGCCCTTCGCCGCCTGCCACAGCACCTGCAGCGCGCCGGGCATGGTGCCGGCGGCGCACATGGCGACGGTATTCCCGGTGGCGATGCGCTGGACGGCGCCGATCACCTGCGCGTCCGACGGGAGCTTGTTGGCGTCCCTCGCCGGGGCGGCGGTGACCTTCGCCACGGTCGCGTGCCAGTCGCTCCGCGCCTTGGCGTCGGCCGCGCCGAAACGGGTGTCCCCGAGGGCGGCGTCGATCTTGCCGAGCGTCACCTTCGCGTCGCCGACCACGCCGAGGGCGCCGTGTTTCAGCGCGTCATAGCCGTGGACATTGATCGAGACGAGGCGGCGGTCGGGATTGGCGAACACCGTCCAGGAGCCGGTGGTGAAGTCCTGGAACCGCGTGCCGATGCCTATGACCAGATCCGCCGCGGCGCAGGCGGCGTTGCCGCAGGCCGAGCCGGTGACGCCGGGTGAGCCGAAATTCATCGGATGCTCGAAGCCCGTCGCCCCCTTGCCGGCCTGGGTCTCGACGATCGGGATGTTGCGGCGCGCGGCGAAGTCGGCGAGCAGGTCGTCGGCTTGCGCGTAGAGCACGCCGCCGCCCGCGACGATCACCGGCGCCTTCGCCGCGCGGATCGCCGCGACGACCGCCGCGACCTCCGCCGGGTCGGGTTCGGGCCGGCGGATGCGCCAGACGCGGGGCTCGAAGAAGGCGACCGGATAGTCACAGGCCTCGGCCTGGACGTCCTGGCAGAAGGCGAGGCAGACCGGGCCGCAGTCGGCGGGGTCGGTCATGGTGCGCAGCGCGCGGGGCAGCGCGGTCAGGATGTGCTCGGGCCGGGTGATGCGGTCGAAGTAGCGCACCACCGGCTTGAAACAGTCGTTGGCCGAGACCGTGCCGTCGTCGAAATCCTCGATCTGCTGCAGCACCGGGTCGGGCCGGCGGTTGGCGAAGACGTCGCCGCAGAGAAACAGCACCGGCAGGCGGTTGACATGGGCGAGCGCCGCCGCCGTCACCATGTTGAGCGAGCCCGGCCCGATCGACGAGGTGACCGCCTGCGCCCGCCGCCGCCGCGTGGTCTTGGCGTAGGCGATGGCGGCATGCGCCATCGTCTGCTCGTTCTGGCCGCGCCAGGTCGGCAAGCTGTCGCCGATGCCGTGCAGCGCCTCGCCGATGCCGGCGACATTGCCATGGCCGAAGATCGCCCAGACGCCCTCGATGAAGCGCGTCCCCTCCTCGGTCATCTGCACGCTCAGCCAGCGCATCATCGCCTGCGCCGCCGTCAGCCGGATGGTGTCCATCGTCTCGCTCCCGTCCATCACGCCACCGCTTCCGTCGCCGACGCCCGCGCCTCGTCCCAGAGCCCGCAGAGCCGGGCGTAGCGCCGCGCCATCTCCGCCACCGCCGCGTCGTCGGCGATCGCGCCCGTCATCCAGTCGCGCGCGACCGAGCCGAAGATCGTCCGCCCGACGGCGAAGCCCTTGACCAGCGGAAAGCCCGCCGCCGTCGCAAAGCTCAGCCCCAGCTCGGCCTCCGGCGCGTCGAGGCCGAGCACGACGATGCCGCGGGTATGGGCGTCGTTCTCCTCGATGGCCGCGATGGCATTGGCCCAGGCGGCGCGCGAGGTCATCGGTTCGAGCTTCCACCAGTCGGGGAAGATGCCGGCGGCGTAGAACTGCCGGATCAGCGTCGCGGTGGTCATGTCGTCCACCGGGGCGACCTTCGACGGGATGATCTCGAGCAGGAATTCGAGCCGGTTGCGGCGCGAGGCTTCCCAGAGCCGCCGGACCGTCGCCTCCTGCCGGCTCCGCGTCGCCGCGTCGTCGTCCGTGTGGCAGAAGACGAGCACCTTGACCACGTCCTCGCGCGCCCATTCGCCGAGGCCGCCGCAGTCGGCGCCGAGTTCGGGCTCCAGTTCCAGCGGCCGCGAGCCCGGCCATTCGCACGGCCGCCCGATCCAGAGGCCCGAGCCGGAGGCGGCGTGCAGCGCCGCCCGGCCGAGGCGGTTGTCGCAGAGGATGCCATAGCCGGGGCGGCCGTCCGCGACCCGGAGGGCGGCGGCGAGGCAGAGCTGCTTGAAGGCGCCGATCTTCTCGGGGCTGGCGCCCGCCATCTCCTCGAGCTGCATCCGGTGGTCGAAGGCGAAGACCCGCATCGTCGAGAAGTCGCCGCCATGCTCGCGGCTCCGGTTGGTCGCCCAGTGGATCTGTTCGAGCGGCTGGTCGTTGCGCAGATCCGGGCGAAGAACGCCGCGACCGAGGAAGAAGTCGAGCTCGGTCAGCGACGGATAGGCTGGGGTACAACCGTGGCGCGAGACGGCGAAGGCGCCGCAGGCATTGGCGAGCTTCAGGCTGGTCGGCCAGTCCTCGCCCGTGAGCCAGCCGCGCAGCAGGCCGGAAAAGAAGCCGTCGCCGGCGCCCAGCACGTTGAAGACCTCGATCGGAAAGCCGGGGCCGGTCTGGCCGTCGTCGAGGCTCGCGGGGATCGCGCCGACGAAGGCCGAGGCGCCCCGCGCGCCGCGCTTGCAGACCAGCGTCGCGTCGGAGACGGCGCGCACCGCGCGCAGCGCTTCCAGCGTGTTGGTGGAGCCGCCGGCGATGTGGAACTCCTCCTCGGTGCCGACGATCAGGTCGAAGAGACGCAGCGTCGCCCGCAGCTTCGCCGTCACCGCCGCGCTCTCGACGAAGCGGCTCTCGCCCTCGCCGTGGCCGGCCACGCCCCAGAGGTTCGGGCGATAGTCGATGTCGAGGGCGGTGCGGGCGCCGTGCTTCTTCGCGAGTTCCAGCGCCTTCAGCACCGCCGCCGCGGTGCGTGGATGGCTGAGATGGGTGCCGGTGGCCAGCACCGCGCGGGCCGAGGCGACGAAATCCTCGTCGATGTCGGCCTCGGTCAGCCCCATGTCGGCGCAGTCCGCGCGGTAGAAGATCAGCGGAAAGCGCGCGTCGTCGCGGATGCCGAGCAGCACGAGCGCGGTCAGCCGATCCGGGTCGATCTTGACGCCGCGGGTGTCGACGCCTTCGCGCGCCAGCTGCTCGACGATGAAGCGCCCCATATGCTCGTCGCCGACGGCGGTGATGACGGCGCTCTTCAGCCCGAGCCGCGCCGTGCCGCAGGCGATGTTGGTCGGCGAGCCGCCGATATATTTCGAGAAGCTCCCCATATCCTCCAGCCGACCGCCGATCTGGTCGCCGTACAAGTCCACCGAAGACCGCCCGATCGTGATCAGATCCAGAGTTTTCGCCATATCCGCCCCCTTTACCCGATGATCTCGGAGACCTTCACGACGCGGCCCTCGGCCAGCGACTTGACGGCCGCGTCGGCCAGCGCCAGGGCCAGCAACCCGTCCTCGCCCGTGACCGGCGGCTCCTGACCCTCGCCGATGGCGGCGACGAAGGCCGCGATCTCGGCGGCGTAGGCGTCGGCATACCGCTCCATGAAGAAGTTCAGGATGGGCGGCCGGGAGAAGCCTTCGGCGGTAGCGACCTGCACCGTGCTCTCGTGGATGTTCTCGGCGTAGACCGCGCCTTTCTCGCCCAGCACCTCGATGCGCTGGTCGTAGCCGTAGGTCGCCCGCCGCGAGTTCGAGATGACGCATTGCCGCCCCGAAGCGGTGAGGAGGATCACCGTTGCGCTGTCGATGTCGCCGGCCTTGCCGATCTCGGGGTCGGTCAGGACCGAGCCGGTCGCGATCACCCGGTCCACTTCCTCGCCGAGCAGCCAGCGGCCCATGTCGAAGTCGTGGATGGTCATGTCGCGGAACAGTCCGCCGGAGCGCGCGATGTAGGAAACCGGCGGGGCGCCCGGATCGCGCGAGGTGATCGACACCATCTCGACCTTGCCGACGCGGCCGGCGTCGATCGCGTCCTTGACGGCGCGGAAGTCCGGGTCGAAGCGGCGGTTGAACCCGACCATCAGCGTGGCGCCGGTTTCCTTCACCACCTTCAGCGTCTGCTGGACGCGCGAAAGCGACAGGTCGACCGGCTTCTCGCAGAAGATCGCCTTGCCGGCCCTGGCGAAGCGCTGGATCAGGTCGGCGTGGGTATCGGTCGGGGTGCAGATCAGCACCGCGTCGATGTCCCCGGATGCCTCGATCGCGTCGAGGCCGCGGACCTCGGCGCCGTACTGGGCCGCGAGAGCCGCGGCCGCGTCAGGCAGCGCGTCGGTGACGGCGACGAGCGTGGCGTCGGGGTTGCCGGAGACGGCGCGGGCATGGGCCTTGCCGATGCGGCCGGCACCGAGGAGGGCGAAGCGGACGGTCATGGTCGTTTCCTTCTGGGCAAAGGGGGCTCAGGCCGCGACGAGCGCCGGCACGGTGAAGGCCTCGCGGAAGCGCTCGAGGGCGAGTTCGTCGTCGCCGGAGGCGAAGCCTTCGAGGCCGACGACGCCGGAATAGCCCATCTCGCGCAGCGCGCGGGCGATGGCGGGGTAGTTGATCTCGCCGGTAAAGGGCTCGCAGCGGCCGGGGACGTCGGCGACCTGGATTTCGCCGATGAACGGCAGCGCCCGGCGGCAAAGCTCGATCAGGTTCCCCTCGCCGATCTGGGCGTGGTAGAGATCGAGCATCAGCCGCAGCGACGGACGGTCGACCGATGCGACGAGGGCGAGGGTGTCCTCCGCCCGGGCGAAGGGCGTGCCGGGGTGGTCGACCGGCAGGTTCAGGTTCTCGAGCACGAAGGTGACGCCGGCCTCCTCGCCGAGATCGGCGACGCGGTTCAGGGTGTCGCGGGCCTTGAGCCACATCGCCCCGGTGACGACCTCGCAGGGCTGTACCGGCAGGCCCTTGCCGTCGAGCCCGGTGCCGTGAAGGTTGAGCCGCGGGATGCCGAGCTCTTTCGCCACCGGAACCGACTGGCGGGCGGTCCTGATGAGCTCGTCGGCGCCGGCGTCGTCGGCGAGCGTTCCGGTGACATAGCCGGTCATGGAGGAAAAGGTCGCGCCGGTGCCGGCGAGGGCCTTGATGTCGTGCTTCGTCCAGTCCCAGATCTCGACGAGGAAGCCGAGATCCTTGAGCCGGTTCACCCGGTCGAGGATGGGCAGGCCGCGGAACAGCATCTCCGCGCTGGCGGCCAGCGGGAAGGGAACGTCGCGGAAGAGCGGTGCGGCGGGCATGGTTGCTCCGGTGGATGAAGGGCATGGAGGGTGCTCGGCCCCGAAGGGCCGGACGCCGGGTTCGTCAGATCGTGCCGCCGAGAGAGCCTTCGAGGTTGGCCATCTCCTGGCCGCCGGCCATGAGATCCTGAAGCTCCTCCGGCTTGATTTCGCCGCGGGCGGCGGTGCCGAGGGTCTTGCCGCGGTTCAGCACCGTGAAGCGGTCGCCGACCGCCATGGCGTGGCGGACGTTGTGGGTGATGAAGACGACGCCGATCCCCTGCTTGCGCACCCGGTCGATGGTCGCGAGCACGTTCGAGGTCTGCCGCACGCCGAGCGCCGAGGTGGGCTCGTCGAGGATCAG
>NZ_CALAGI010000110.1 GCF_937891315.1 uncultured Amaricoccus sp.
AGGACGAGGGCGAGACCGGCGACCTCGTCGAGCGCCTGATGGGCAAACGCCCCGAGCTCCGCTTCCAGTACATCACCGAAAACGCGAGGTTCGTCGACGAGGAGGAGCTGGACGTCTGACGTGTGGAAGCGGGCCGCGCCAAAGCCAGCGCTCCAGCCGTGCAACCAATCGCTCGGCCCGCGCGATCCACTATGCAAAGCGCTTCGCCCCATCGAGGCATGACCGCCCTCGCGCAACTCCACCCCCACCGCGAAAAGCCGGCTCAACCCGGCGCGGCACGCCCCTACCCGCCGCCGCCCACCGGGCGCCAGCCGGCGGCCCTGGCTTCGGTCTCGTCGCAGAACCAGCGCTGGCCCTTGGCTTCGTTCACATGCACGCGGGCGTACCAGCGTGAGTCCGGTGTGTGATAGATCCGCTCGCCCCTGGCGTTGATGTTGCCCTTGATCCGGCATTCGCGGTCGGCCGCGTCGTCGCCGCCGGAAGCCGGCACGAAGGCGCGGGCGCGGTAGCTCCAGGCCACCTGGGCCTCGCCCTGCCAGAGCCCGCGGCGGTCCGCGCGGGCCAGCGCCTCGGTCTCCACATAGGCCACGCTGTAGCGGGTGTAGGCCCAGGCGAGCCCCTCGGCCACCATGACGCCGCCGAGGTCGCGCCCGCCGGCGCGGCAGCGGGCGACGGTCCGGTCGTAGCGGTCGCGATCCACGGGCGCGCAATGCACGCGCTGGCCCGCGACCAGCGCGGTCAGCCGGGCGCGGGCGGCGGCGCCGCAGGCCCAGTCGCGACCGCGGGCATCGACGCAGGTCTGCGCCTTCTCCGGCGCGTCGATGCCGAACAGCCGGACATGCGCGTCGCCGATCACCAGCGTGTCGCCGTCGCTGACCCGCGCCACGCCTGCCAGATCGGCGCCCCGCGTCGCCGGCCCGAGCGTCAGCGCGCCCATGAGAAGCCCGATCCCGATCGTCGCCCGCCGCATGCCGCAGCCCTTCCCGCCCTTGGGTCGCGCCATTGGCACGCGCCGGGACAAAGGTTTGGTTAACGGGCCGAGGGATACGCCGCGCCACCGCGGTTGAAAAGCGCGCTGAAACCGACGGTTCGCGGTCGTGATCGGGGAACACTGGCGAGCCGGACGGCCGGGCGCTATGGTCGCGCGAAAGGCACGGCCGAACCGGAGCGAACATGCGCCTGACTCTTGTCCCCCTTCTCGCCGCCCTCGCGCTCCCCCTCGCGGCGCGCGCCGCGGACAGCATCGCCGACGCGGTCAATATCCCGCCCGACGAATGGGAAGCGATGGCCATGGGGCGGACGCTTACCTACCGGATCAACGGCCAGTTCTGGGCACTGGAGCATTACTATCCCGGCACCAATCGGGTGACGCTGCAGGTCAATGACGGCAGCTGCCTGCAGGGCACCTGGGACTACGAGGCGCCGCGCTATTGCTTTCACTGGGATGGGCAGGGCACCGCCTGCTTCCGGCACGCGCGGCTCGGCGATCAGATCCTGATCATCGAAACCCTGGACGGCCAGGATACGCCGATGACCCAGACGATGACCGACGTCACCGACACGCCCCTGACCTGCGCCCCCGTCACCAGCTGACGACGAAGGCAGGCGCCGGAGGTCAACGCACCGGGACCGCCAAACGAGCGATCCCCGGGGGATCAAGCTGGAGTTCGGCCCGCCGGACCGTGGTCAGTCGTCGCGGTGCACGCGCTCCTTGCGCTCGTGGCGTTCCTGCGCCTCGAGGCTCAGGGTCGCGATCGGCCGGGCATCGAGTCGGCGCAGCGAAATCGGCTCGCCCGTCTCCTCGCAATAGCCGTAGCTGCCGTCTTCGATCCGGCGCAGCGCCGCGTCGATCTTGGAGACGACCTTGCGCTGCCGGTCGCGGGTGCGCAGTTCCAGCGCGCGGTCCGTCTCCTCGGAAGCGCGATCGGCGATGTCGGGGATATTTCGGGTCCCCTCCTGCATCGTTTCGATCGTGCCCTTGCTCTCGGCCAGGATAGACACCTTCCAGGCAAGCAGCTTGCGCCGGAAATAGTCGAGCTGGCGGGGGTTCATGAAGGGTTCGTCTTCGGTTGGCTGGTACTCGACGTCGAACTTGGTTTCGGCCTTCATCGACTAGTCACCTCACATAACACGTCTGCCGAACAAACCGCCCTCGGGTCTCGCTTGAGCGGATCGCTTGGCCCCGACCGTTTCGCCGCCTCCCGATATAAGGTTTGGTGAAGCTTGTCACGCGGAACATAAGGAAACTTGCCTAACGATCGCGGGATGTTAGGGTAACCGCCGCGAAGTCGGGCAACGGGCGGAAGAATCGATGAAATTCACCGGGACCGAGCATTATGTCGCGACGCCCGACATGACCGTCGCCGTTAACGCGGCGATCACTCTGGAGCGCCCCCTGCTCGTCAAGGGAGAGCCCGGCACCGGCAAGACGGAACTCGCGCGCCAGATCGCGGCCAGCCTCGGTCTGCCGCTGATCGAATGGCATGTGAAATCGACCACCAAGGCGGCGCAGGGCCTCTATGAATACGACGCGGTCAGCCGGCTGCGCGACAGCCAGCTCGGCGACGAGCGCGTGCATGACGTCCGCAACTACATCCGCCCCGGCCCGGTCTGGCGGGCCTTCACCGCGCCGGACAAGGTCGTGCTGCTGATCGACGAGATCGACAAGGCCGATATCGAGTTTCCGAACGATCTGCTGCAGGAACTCGACCGGATGGAGTTCTTCGTCTACGAGACCGGCGAGACGGTCCGGGCCGTCAGCCGCCCGATCGTCATCATCACCTCGAACAACGAGAAGGAACTGCCGGACGCCTTCCTGCGCCGTTGCTTCTTCCACTATATCCGCTTTCCCGACACCGAGACGCTGGCGCGCATCGTCGATGTGCATTTCCCCGGCATCAAACCGGGGCTGATCCGCGCCGCGCTGACCGAATTCTTCGAAATCCGCGAGACGCCGGGCCTGCGCAAGAAGCCGTCGACGTCGGAGGTACTCGACTGGCTGCGCCTGCTGCTGGCCGAGGATCTGGCACCCGAGGATCTGCGGCGCGACGCGGCGAGCGCCCTGCCCCGGCTGCACGGGGCGCTACTGAAGAACGAGCAGGATGTCCATCTGTTCGAACGTCTCGCTTTCCTGACACGCGGTCGGCGGCCATGATCATCGCCCGTGCATTGGCGCGTGACACCGGCCGCCGCCCATGCCATTGTGCAGTGCAACATAAATGGAGGACAGATGATGGGCCGCATTTGGAGCTACCCCGAGTTCCTGAATTCATGGGTGAAACTGACAACCGCCTGCGTCGACATCAGTCTGAACGCCAGCGAAGTGATCTTTCGCCGCACAATGAAGATCGCCTCCGGCGAGATGAGCCGGCCCGAGGCGGTGGCGATGGTGCTGGAGAAGGCGACCGCCTTCGCAAGCGCAACAGAGCGGGCGACGGTCGCGGCGGCTCGCGGCGGGGACGCGATCGGCATCGCCTCGGCGGCCCTGAAGCCCTATCGCACCAAGACGCGGTCAAACGCCCGCCGCCTGCGCGGCTGATCCAGACACGTACGGCGAGCGGGTCGAGGCCATGACGGTCTCGATTCGCCCGATCGCGCCGTCGGACGAGGTCGCGTGGCGGTTGCTGTGGCGCGGCTATCTCGACTACTACGAGACGGTGCTCGACGATGAAATCTACCGGGCCAGCTTTGCCCGGCTGACCGACCCCGCGGTGACCGACTATCACGGTCTGCTCGCGCTGCTTGATGGCGCCCCCGTCGGTCTCGTGCACTACATCTTTCATCGCCATGGCTGGCAGATCGAGGAGGTCTGCTATCTGCAGGATCTCTACGTGGTACCCGAGGCGCGCGGCACGGGCGCCGGGCGCCGGCTGATCGAGGCGGTCTACGCCGCCGCCGACGCGGCCGGACGGCCGAATGTCTATTGGCTGACCCAGACCTTCAATACCACCGCGCGCCAGCTCTATGACCGGGTGGGAACCGCGACCCCCTTCATCAAATACCGCCGCTGAGGGAGGCGTCCATGCGCGCTCGCCAGCCCGCCGCCCTCGCGCCGAGCGCATACGCGCCGCCGCTGCTGATCGCGCTGCTGACGGCGTTCCTGCTCGCCGGTTGCGCGGTCGCGCCGACGCAGGGGCCGGAGCTGAGCAGCGTGCGCTTCGCGCCGCAGACGCTGCCAAAGGGCATCGCCCGCTCGAACCGCGATCTGGCACAGGATTTCCTCGACCTCACCTTCGCGCTCGAAAGCGGCGAACCCCTGCCGGCGCTGCTGCGCTACGAGACACCGGTCCGGGTCTATCTGCGCTCGCCCAGCCTCGCGAGCTATCGCCCGGATCTCGAGGCGCTGCTCCATCGGCTGCGGGTGGAGGCCGGCATCGACATCGCCGAGACCCGCGATCCCGAGCAGGCACAGATCTTCATCGAGGCGGTGCCGGCCTCGCGCATCGCCCGGGTGTTCCCGACCGCCGCCTGTTTCATCGTCCCCGGGGAACGCGACTGGCAAGGCTTCCAGAGCCGGCGCGCCGAGACCCATCCGCGCTGGTCCGAACAGAAAAGCCTCGGCGAGGCGGCGATCTTCCTGCCGCTCGACACCACGCCGCAGGACGTGCGCGACTGCCTCGCCGAGGAGATCACCCAGGCGCTGGGCCCCGCGAACGATCTGTATCGCCTGCCGGATTCCATCTGGAACGACGACAATTTCCACGGCGCCCCGACCGCCTTCGACATGACGATCCTGCGCGCCCTCTACCAGCCTGAACTTCGCAGCGGCATGACGCGAAAGGAGGCCGCGGCGGTCCTGCCCCGCGTTCTCGACAAGGTGAACCCCAAGGGCCGCCGCCTGCCCCGCCAGCCACGCCAGCCGGAGTCACGGGTTTTCGCCGAGGCGATCGAGGCCGCCCAGGCGCATGACGTCGGCCGCGGCGAACGGCTGGCGGCCGCGCGCCGCGCCGTGCAGAGCGCGGAGGAGATGCGTCCCATCGACCACCGGCTCGGCGTGGCGCTGCTGACCCTCGGCCGGATGAACCTGCGGGGCGACCCCGCGCTCGCCGCCGCGAATTTCACCGAGGCCTACGACCTTTTCCAGACCAAGCTCGGGCCGCATGACATTCGCACGGCGCAGGCGGGCGTGCATATGGCCGCGCTGGCCTCCGGCCTCGGCCAGCCGGAGGCGGCGATCGCGCTCGCCGACAAGCATGTCCCCGACGCCATCGCCGGTCAGAACGCGGTGCTGGTCGCGAGCCTGCTCGCCATCAAGGCCGAGGCGCTGGCCCAGCTCGACCGGCTGCCCGAGGCCGAGGCGGCGCGGCTCGACTCGCTCCGGTGGGCGCGCTATGGCTTCGGCGACGCGGACGGCTCGCTGGGGCGCGAACAGGCCCAGTTGACCGCTCTGCTCGCCAGCCAGAAACAGTAAGGTCCCCCGCATGGTACTGACGCTCGCCTTCGCCATCGGAATGCTGGTCGGCTGGCGGCGCGCGGCCCTCGCCGGTGGCGACCGACTCGACAAGCTGCAATACGCCGCCGCCCACGGCATCGCCCTGACGCTGGCGGTGTTCACCGCCTGGATTCTCGCCGTGCGCTTCGGCTGGCTCTAGGCATGTATACGCGCTTTTTCGAGGATTTGCGCGCCGCCCGGATTCCCGTCTCGCTCCGCGAATATCTCACCCTGCTCGAGGCGCTCCAGGCCCGGATCGCCACCTACGACGCCGAGGCGTTCTACTATCTTGCCCGAGCCGCGCTGGTGAAGGATGAACGGCACATCGATCGGTTCGACAAGGTGTTCGCCGCCACCTTCGGTGGGCTGGAAGCCGAAGGATCGGCGGGCGCTGGCCCCGAAGCGACCGCCCTCCCCGCCGACTGGCTGCGCAAGCTCGCCGAAAGGCACCTGTCGCCCGAGGAACGGGCCGAGATCGAGGCGCTCGGCGGCTTCGACAAGCTGATGGAAACGCTGGCAAAGCGCCTCGCCGAGCAGAAGGGCCGGCATCAGGGCGGCTCGAAATGGATCGGCACGGCCGGCACCTCGCCGTTCGGCGCCTACGGCTACAATCCGGAGGGCGTCCGCGTCGGTCAGGACGAGAGCCGCCACCAGCGGGCGGTCAAGGTCTGGGACAAGCGCGAGTTCCGCGATCTCGACGACGGGGTGGAGATCGGCACGCGCGCGATCAAGCTCGCGCTCCGCCGCCTGCGCCGCTGGGCGCGCGAGGGGGCGGCGGACGAGCTCGACCTGCCGGGGACCATCCAGGCCACGGCGCATCAGGGCTGGCTCGACGTGGTGACGCGGCCGGAACGGCGCAACGCGGTCAAGGTGCTTCTGTTCCTCGATGTCGGCGGCTCGATGGACCCGCATGTGCGCAAGGTCGAGGAGCTGTTCTCCGCCGCCCGCGCCGAGTTCCGCCATCTGGAGCATTTCTATTTCCACAATTGCGTCTACGAGGGCCTCTGGCGCGACAACCGTCGCCGCTGGGACGCGCAACTGCGGACCGAGGACATTCTGCGCACCTATGGCCCGGACTATCGCTGCGTCTTCGTCGGCGACGCCGCGATGTCGCCCTACGAGATCACCCATCCGGGCGGCGCCAACGAACACTGGAACGAGCTCAGCGGCGCCGAGTGGCTGACGCGCGTTCTCGCGGCCTGGAGCCATGCGATCTGGATCAATCCACTGCCGCGGGCGGCCTGGGACTACAACCAGTCGGTCGCGATGATCTCGCGCCTCTTCGGCGGGCGGATGTATCCGATGACGCTCGCCGGCCTCGACGAGGGCATCCGGGAGCTCGCCCGGTGAGCGTCTCGCTGTTCGATCGGGGGCCTTTCGCCCCCTGCCCCGCGCCCTTCAACATGGCCCGTCATACATTCGAGGCCGGTCGCGCGACACCGGACAGGATCGCGCTCGAAGTCGCCCGCGCTCCGGGCGAGATCGTCGAGACCTGGACCCACGGCGCGCTCCGCGAGACGGTGCTGCGCGCCGCCGGTGGTCTCGCGGCCCGGGGGCTCACGCGCGGAGATCGGGTTCTGCTGCGCCTCGGCAATGTCTCCGACTTCCCGATCCTGTTCTTCGCGACGAACGCGCTCGGCGCGGTGCCGGTCCCGGTCTCGGGCCAGCTTACCGCGCGCGAGGTCGCCGGTATCGTCGCCGATCTCGAACCGCGCTTCGCCTGCGTCGGCGCGGGCTTCGAGCCGGCGGAGGGCACGGCCATGATCGGCCCCGGGGAGATCGCCGCGCTGCGCGACGCGCCCCCCGCGGACTTCGCCGGGACGGCGCCCGATGATCCGGCCTTCGTGGTCTATACCTCCGGCACCGGCGGCCGGCCGAAGGGTGTCGTCCTCGCACAGCGCGCGGCCTGGGCGCGGCGCATGATGTGGGAGGGCTGGTACGGGCTGACCCCCGAGGATCGCGTCCTGCACGCGGGGGCCTTCAACTGGACCTTCACCCTTGGCGCCGGCCTGACCGACCCCTGGGCGCGCGGCGCGCGGGCCCTGCTCTATTCGGGGCCGCCCGACCGCGCGGTCTGGCCGGCGCTCGCCGCCGCGCATGGCGCGACGATCTTCGCCGGCACGCCCGGGGTCTATCGCCAGATGCTGGGCGCGAAGGCCGATCTGACCGGCTTCGCGCGCCTGCGCCACGGCCTCAGCGCCGGCGAAGCACTGCCCGCGGCCGTGGCGCGCGCCTGGACGGAAGCGACCGGCAAGCCGATCTACGAGGCGCTCGGCATGTCCGAGATCTCGACCTACATCTCCTTTTCGCCCAACTCTCCGCCCGTGCCCGGCCGCGCCGGTCGTCCGCAGCCGGGGCGCCGCGTCGCCGTGCTCGCCGATGACGGCGAGGAACCGGTGCCGCGTGGCGTGCCGGGCCTGCTCGCCGTGTCGCGCCGCGATCCCGGCCTGATGCTCGGCTACTGGCGGCGACCCGAGGAGACGGCGGCGGTTTTTCGCGGCGAATGGTTCGTCACCGGCGACCGCGCGACGCTGCATGAGGACGACACGCTCGAATATCTCGGCCGGGCCGACGATCTCATGAACGCCGGCGGTTTCCGCGTCAGTCCGGCCGAGGTCGAGGCAGCGCTTCTCGACCATCCCGGCGTCGCCGAGGCGGCGGCGGTGGCCGAGCCCGCGCGGCCCGGCGTCGAGATCATCGCCGCCTATTACGTTCCCGTGACCGACCCCGTCCCGGACGCCGACCTCGCCGCCCACTGCGCCGCGCGCCTCGCCCGGTACAAATGCCCGCGCCGCTTCGTCGCCGTGGATGCGCTGCCGCGAAACGCCGCCGGCAAGCTTGTGCGGCGGGCGTTGCGGCGTGGCGAAACCGGCGATTGACCCCCGCCGTCCTTCGAGCGGCCGGACGCGGAGATCCGCGGGGTCCGCGCCGATTTCAGCCCCGATTTCCCGCGCGTCTCCGACAGCGGCGGCCAGTTCGGATCGCGGCCCGCCGTTCGAGGCGCCCTGTCGGGCACATTCGCCGCCCCCGCGGTCAGGTCCGCTCGCGGACCGCGCCGACCGGCTTTGCCAGCACCGCGAGTTCGCGTGCGACGATGAAGGCCCCAGCGAGGCGAGTCTTCGCGTCCGGCCAGTCCCGACGGAGGACGATCCTGTTGTCCTTGATCACGGCCGCGCCCTTCTGGTCCTGTAGGAAGGTGACGAGGCCGGCGGGATCGGCGAACTTGTCGTTGTGGAACTGCACCGTGGCGCCCTTCGGTCCGCCGTCGAGCCGGGCGATGCCCGCCCGCTTGCAGAGCGCCTTGATCCGCACGACGAGGAGCAGCGTATCGACCTCGGGCGGCAGCGGGCCGAAGCGGTCGATGAGTTCCGCCGCGAATCCCTCCATCTCGACCTTCTTCTCCAGCGCCGAAAGCCGGCGATAGAGGCCGAGCCGCACGTCGAGATCGGTCACATAGGCCTCGGGGATCAGCACCGGCACGCCGAGATTGATCTGCGGCGACCATTCGCCGTCGCCGTCCATCTCGATCTCGCCCGAGCGCAGCTTGGCGATCGCCTCGTGCAGCATGTCCTGGTAAAGCTCGTAGCCCACCTCGCGGATCTGGCCCGACTGCTCTTCACCGAGCAGATTGCCGGCGCCCCGGATATCGAGATCCTGCGAGGCGAGGGTGAAACCGGCGCCGAGGCTGTCGAGGCTGCCGAGCACGCGCAGGCGCTTGGTCGCCTGTGGCGTCAGCTTCTTGCGCGGCTCGGTGGTGAAGAAGGCATAGGCCCGCGCCTTGGATCGTCCGACCCGCCCCCGGATCTGATAGAGCTGCGCAAGGCCGAACATGTCGGCGCGATGCACGACGAGTGTGTTCGCCGCCGGGATGTCGAGGCCGGATTCGACGATGCTGGTGGCAAGCAGCACGTCGTACTTGCCGTCGTAGAAGGCGTTCATCCGGTCGTCGAGCTCGGTCGGCGCCATCTGGCCGTGCGCCACGACAAGCTTCACCTCCGGTATCTGATCGCGCAGGAACTCCTCGACCTCCGGTATGTCGGCGATGCGCGGCACGACATAGAACGACTGACCGCCGCGGTAATGCTCGCGCAGCAGGGCCTCGCGCACCGTCACCGGGTCGAATTCGCTGACATAGGTGCGGACCGCGAGGCGATCGACCGGCGGCGTCGCGATCAGGCTGAGCTCGCGCACGCCCGAAAGGGCGAGTTGCAACGTGCGGGGGATCGGCGTCGCGGTGAGGGTCAGGACATGCACGTCCGAGCGCAGCTGCTTCAGCCGCTCCTTGTGCTGCACGCCGAAATGCTGCTCCTCGTCGATGACGAGGAGGCCGAGGTCGGCGAAGCGGATCGATTTCGCCAGCAGCGCGTGGGTGCCGACGACGATCTCGACCTTGCCCTTGGCGAGGTCGTCCCGCGTCTCGGCCGCGTCCTTCGCCGACACGAAGCGGCTGAGCGGCCGGATGCGGATCGGGAAGCCCCGGAACCGTTCGGAGAAGGTCTTGTAGTGCTGCCGCGCCAGCAGCGTCGTCGGCGCGATCACCGCGACCTGGACGCCTGACATCGCCGCGACGAAGGCCGCGCGCAAGGCCACTTCGGTCTTGCCGAAGCCGACATCGCCGCAGACCAGTCGATCCATCGGCTGGCCCGATTCCAGGTCGCCGAGCACGTCGGCGATGGCGTTCAACTGGTCGTCGGTCTCGGCATAGGGAAACCGCGCGCAGAACTCCTCCCAGACGTGATGCTCCGGTGGCGCCAGAACCTGCCCCTTGCGCAGCGTCCGCTCGGCGGCGAGCCGGATCAGCCGGTCCGCCATGTCGCGGATCCGCGCCTTCAGCCGCGCCTTCTTCGCCTGCCACGCGCCGCCGCCGAGCCGGTCGAGCAGCCCTTCCTCGTGGCCATAGCGGCTGAGCAGCTCGATATTCTCGACCGGCAGGTAGAGCTTGTCGCCGCCCGCGTATTCCAGCGAGATGCATTCATGCGGCGCGCCGAGCGCGGTGATGGTCTCGAGACCCTTGTAGCGCCCGATGCCGTGATCGACATGCACGACGAGATCGTTGGGCGTCAGGCCCGCCGCCTCGGTCAGGAAATTCTCGGCCCGCTTGCGTCGCCGCGGCGCGCGGATCAGCCGGTCGCCAAGGATGTCCTGCTCGGCGATCACGGTCAGTCCCGGCGCCTCGAACCCGTGCTCGAGGCTCCAGACGGCGAGATAGAGGCCGCCCTTCTCGCCCTTGATCTCGTCGGCGCGGGCGATTTCGCGGGCGTCCGTCACACCGCTGTCGGCGAGCAGGCCCGCCATCCGCTCGCGCGCGCCCTTGGAATAGTTCGCGAGCACCACGTCGCAGGTCCGGCGCTTCGCGGCGACATGGGCCGCGACCGCGCCGAAGAGGCTGAGCGCCTCCTGCTGGCGCTCGGGCGCGAAGTCGCGGCCGACGCGCCCGCCCGCGTCGATGATCCCCGGGCCCAGCGGTCGGGGCAGCACCGCGAGCTGGCGGATCGCCCGCCCCGCCAGCGCCCGATCCCAGGCCGTCTCGTCGAGATAGAGGAGATCCGGCGGACAGGGCTTGTAGACGGTCCCGAGCCGCGACTTCGCCGCCAGCGCCGCGACCCGGGTCTCGTAGGCATCGGCCAGTGCTTCCCAGCGGGCATGACGCGTCGGCCCGACCTCGTCGTCGAGCAGGACGGGCGCGCCCGGCAGATAGTCGAACAGCGTCTCGAGCCCGTCGTGGAAGAACGGCAGCCAGTGCTCGTAGCCCTGAAGCTTGCGCCCCGCGCTGATCGCCTCGTAGAGCGGATCGTCGTGGCCCGCCGCGCCGAAGCTCTCGCGGTAGCGGGTGCGGAAGCGCTGGATCGCCGCCTCGTCGAGGATCACCTCGCTGACCGGCGCGAGCTCGACCCGGGCGACCTTCTCGGTGGTGCGCTGGCTCTCGGGATCGAAGCGGCGGGCGCTGTCGAGCACGTCGCCGAAAAGATCGAGCCGCACCGGACCGCCGCGACCGGGCGGAAAGATGTCGATGATGCCGCCACGCACCGCGAAATCGCCGGGCTCGGTCACCGTCGCCGACTGCTGGAAGCCCGCGCCGGCGAGAAAGGCCCGCAGCGCGGCCATGTCAACGCGCTGGCCGACGGCGGCGGTGAAGCTCGCGGCCCGCAGACGTGCCCGCGGCGGCACCATCTGGCTCGCCGCGTTGACCGTGGTCAGCACCACGGCCGGCCGGTCGAACCCGCCCGCGAGCGCGGCCAGCGTCGCCATGCGCGCGGCGGCGATCTCGGGATTGGGCGAGATCCGGTCGTAGGGCAGGCAGTCCCAGGCCGGGAAGGTCAGCACCGGCACGCCCGGCGCGAAGAACCTGAGCGCCGCGCGGATCGCCGACAGCCGGGCATCGTCGCGCGCGACATGGATCACCGGCCCGGCGGCGCGCGCCAGGGTCTCGGCGAGGAAGC
This sequence comes from uncultured Amaricoccus sp., assembly GCF_937891315.1. GTDB lineage: Bacteria > Pseudomonadota > Alphaproteobacteria > Rhodobacterales > Rhodobacteraceae > Amaricoccus. The sequence continues at coordinate 11,872 of NZ_CALAGI010000110.1, forward strand.
GGGCATCGAAACCCTCGGGACAGCCGCCGACGAGCAGCCGCCCAAGGCTCAGGGGCTCGGCGCGGGTCATGGGCCGCGACCTAGCGCAAGCCCTCGGTCGCCGCAAGGCGCGGCGGCTATCGCGGGAACATGTCCGGACGATGCGTGAGCGCCAGCAGCGTCGCGGCGAGGATCGTCAAAACGCAGATCACCTGATTCCAGAACCGCCGCCGGGCCAGCAGCCGACGCAGGTCCGCGCCGCGCGCGCCCTCGCGCCGCGCGCGCGCTGCGAGGGCGAGGGTGGCGACGGCGACCATCGCCATCGGGAAGGTCAGCGCGAAGCCCGCCTGCGCGACCTCCACCCCGAAGCCGAAGCCGAGCACGGCGAGCATGGCAAGGCCGAAGCCGATCAGCGCCGCCGCCGGCCCGCCGACGGTCTCGCGCAGGCCGTTCAGCCGTTCCGCCTGAATGTGGGCGAGGAAATCCACCCGGTCCGCGACCTCCGGCAGGCGGTCGGCGCGCAGGATCATGTCATAGGGAACGCCGAGCGGCCGCTGGCAGATCAGCGCCCAGAGCACCACGGTCAGGATCCAGTACCAGACGCTGTAGAAGCTCACGCCGCTCAGGATATAGGGCTGGATCACCGGATACGCTCGAATATCACCGGGCGATCCTGTGTCGCCCCCGCGATGTGGCCCCGGCGGCTCGCCAGCGTCAACCTCGAAGGCGGGGGGCCTTGAGCGGCGGCGTCGGGCGTGCCAAACCCGGCGGCGCAGTCAAAGGAGGCGCCATGACCCCGCTCGCCGCCCCGTTTCCGCACGGTCGCCCGCGCCGCCTGCGCCGGACGCCGTGGATTCGCGATCTGGTCGCCGAGACGCGGCTCACCCCGGCGGACCTCATCTGGCCGATCTTCGTGCGGGACGGGGTCGATGCCGAGGAACCGGTGGCCTCGCTGCCCGGCGTCTCGCGCCTCAGCCTCGACCGGGCGGTGCGGGCGGCCGGGGAGGCGGCGGAGCTCGGCATCCCTTGCGTCGCGATCTTTCCCTATACCGACGCCAGCGACAAGGATCCGGAGGCGACCGAGGCCTGGAACCCCGAAAACCTCGTCTGCCGCGCGACGCGGGCGATCAAGGCGGCGGTGCCCGAGTTGGGCGTCCTGCTCGACGTGGCGCTCGACCCCTACAATTCGGACGGGCACGACGGGCTGGTGCGCGACGGCGTGGTAATGAATGACGAAACCCTGATCGCACTGCGCCAGATGGCGCTGGTCCAGGCCGAAGCCGGCGCCGATATCCTCGGGCCGTCGGACATGATGGACGGCCGGATCGGGGTGATCCGGCAGGCGCTGGAGGAAAATGAATTCTGCGACGTGGCGATCATGAGCTACGCGGCGAAATACGCCTCCTGCTTCTACGGGCCGTTCCGCGACGCGGTCGGCTCGTCCGGCGCGCTGCGCGGCGACAAGAAGACCTATCAGATGGATCCTTCGAACGCCGACGAGGCGCTGCGCGAGGTGGCGATCGACCTTGCCGAGGGCGCGGACATGGTACTGGTGAAACCCGGCCTGCCCTATCTCGACATCTGCGCCCGGGTGAAGGCCCAGTATCGCGTACCGACCTTCGCCTATCAGGTGTCCGGCGAATATGCGATGATCGAGGCGGCCGCCGCCAACGGCTGGCTCGACGGCGAGCGGGCGATGCTCGAAAGCCTCGCCGCCTTCAAGCGCGCCGGCTGCGACGGGGTGCTCACCTATTTCGCGCCGCGCGCCGCCCGTGCGCTGGCGACGCGGACCTGATCGTTTCGCGCCAGCGGCGGTTCGCGACTCGCGCGAATCAGCGGGTGCTTGGCGCACGTCGGCGAAACGTGTTAACATTTGGCCGGAAACCGACGGTCGATCGGTCAATGACAGAGGCAACGAGCAAAAGGATGCGTCCATGACTTCCTGGACCCGGCGCAGTTTCATGATCGCGGGGGGCGTAGGCCTTGCCGCGTGCACGTCCGAGACCTTGGGCACGGAGGAGAATTCGCGACGCAACGCCATCGACGCCGCGGTGGCGAAGGCGCAGTCCGAACTCTACAATATCCCCGGCGCGGAGCAGTTGAACCAGACCGCGCAGGGCGTTCTCATCATCCCGAACATCAGCCAGGTCGGCTTCTTCGCCAGTGGCGCCTATGGCGAAGGCGCGCTGCTGATCGGTCCGGCGATCGTCGAATATTATTCGATGTCGCTCGCGTCGATCGGCTTCACCTTCGGCGCGGCGCAGTACAATCAGGCGCTGTTCTTCATGACCAGCCAGGCGCTGCAGGACTTCCGACTCGCCGACGGCTGGCAGCTCGGGGTTGGCGGTCAGGTGGTCGGCGGCGAGCAGGGCGTCTCCGCCGGCGTCACCACCACGCGCATCAACCGCCCGATCCAGGAACTCGTCTTCGGCCAGCGGGGCCTGATCGCCGACGCCAGCTTCGGCGGCGCCAAGTACAACCGGATCGTCCGCTAGAGCAATATCCAACCAGACGGAATCGTCTGGTGGCTAAGATATTGCGCTA